>QBMC01000008.1 GCA_003242035.1 Nodosilinea foveolarum
CGATCGCTATACGTACTCGTCCATTATAAAAATCATCTCTTATTTATGCAACGCCAGCTAAACGATTGCGGACAGCATTTCCAAACTTCAGCGAAGACCAAATACAACCGCAAACTTATAGTGTCACTGTTTCCTTCAGGGCGTCTGGGTTGGATGTTGATGTGGTTCCCATCCTGTATGATGACGCCCCTGACTGGTACGGGGACTTAGTAAGTCAGGATGATGGCTCCTTTCTCAAAACATGTATTCCAAGGCATCTAGATTTTTTCAAAAGCCGTAAGGAGGATCATGACAAGGACTTTGTCCAGGTTGTCAGGCTCCTCAAATTCTGGGCGAGGAAGGTAAAGAGTGAGCAAGAAGGATTCCGTTTTAAGTCTTTCATGATTGAAATGATTCTTGCCCATTTAAGCGATGAGGGCATAACCTTCAGCGACTATCCAGAAGCTCTTCAGCATTTCTTCACTTACGTCGCTGAAACGGGCCTGAAAGAGAAAATTGTATTCGACGATTACTACAAACCTACAGAGGTAGAGGAATTCTCAACACCTATCCAGATTATTGACCCAGTTAATCCAGAAAATAACGTAAGCGAGCTTTATACCGAAGAAAACGCAGATGACATTGTAATGGCGGCATTGGATGCTGGAGATGCTATAGATGCGGCTCTTAGAGCCACTAATAAGCAAGAGACGGTCAGATACTGGCAGAAAGTTTTTGGGAACTCCTTTCAAGGTTAGCAGCGTACATGAGTTTTAGTTACACAGCAACAGATACAGCTACATTCACTGTTACTCATGCGAGACACATTGCCTCTAAAGTAGCAACAGATCTTAAGAGGATGCAACGCTTTTACGGCCAACCTAGCGACTATAAGATAAACGACTTTGAGGCTGAGGTGATCGAGTTTCTTAGAGCTGGCTATCTTGGAACCGTTACTTATGGCTATTGTCAAAATGATCGCTGGATAGAGCCAACGTTAAAGTATTCCGCACACGATTTAGCAGATGGTTCGGTTGATGACGATCCAGGGCGAATCTTACCTGGAGCGAATGTTGATAACGCATCCTTTCACAGCTACTTAACGTATAGCTCAAAGTGGTATGCACTGTCGCAAAAGGAAAAAGATGATTTCAAAGCCCGATTGCCATTCAAAAGGTCGACTGCTACCGAACCAACCGTAAATGGGCGCATAGATGTCGATAAAACATATTCTGCTGCCGGTACATCGCTTTCCCGCTCATACGTTAGGAACTCTCAATGACAACACCTTCTTTAGACGAACTGTTTGAACGACGTTCAATCTATCCTGACGTTGAACCGCAGCAGCGCCTTGCCCGTTTGGTAGGCTTAGACGATTATAAATCCAGACTGACGAAGCTTCTTGGCGTTCTGGTCAATCCAAAAGGTCTCGAAATGTGGGCCAATAAATATCATCCTGATGCAGGGGATTTGCTATCATCAGTTCTCACGCGCACTCCCCTTGTGGTCTTAGCTGGTGATGTAGGGTCGGGAAAGACTGAACTGGCAGAGACAATAGGAGATGCAGTTGCCCGCAGCGAAAGCATAGATATTACTCTACTACCCTTGAGTTTATCTTCGAGGGGACAGGGACGTGTCGGTGAAATGACGAAGCTGCTATCTCTTGCATTTCAGTACACTGTTGCAGAAGCAGAGAAGTTCAAAAGCAATACTGGCAAGGCGCGTGGTGCAGTTATCTTATTAATTGATGAGGCAGATGCGATCGCTCAATCAAGAGAGTCGAACCAAATGCATCACGAGGATAGAGCTGGTGTAAATGCTTTTATTCGCGGTATCGACTCCATCGCAAAGAGTCAGGCTCCCGCTGCCGTCATTATGTGTACCAATCGACTGGACTCGCTCGATCCGGCGATAAAACGTAGGGCGGCTGAAATATTACTATTTTCCCGACCAAATGATGACCAGAGGAAGGCCGTGATTGAACCCTTGCTGGTTTCACTTGGGTTACAGCACACTCAGATAGCTGAAATTGTCAAAGCTACTGGCGGCGAGCATTCTAATAAAGGATACGGTTTTACTTTCTCTGATCTCACTCAGCGATTATTGCCGACCATTATTCTGGACGCTTACCCGAATGGGCCAGTAGATGCTAAGAGAGCGCTAGAGATAGCGAATTCGATTGTTCCTACAACACCATTTAATGAAGAAGGGCAATGACCGGATACTCACTATCAACGGTTTTAGAAAGTCTGCATGATGACATCCAACAAAAGTTGTCGATTGCCCGGAAGAGTTTTACCCACCCTGGCACTAAGGGTGATGCAAGTGAGAGCGTATGGCTGGAGCTATTGCAAACTTATCTACCGCAGAGATACGAAGCGGCGCGTGCCCATGTTGTGGACAGTAACGGTAGATTCAGCGATCAAATAGACGTGGTCGTCTTTGATCGGCAATATTCACCCTTCATTTTCCGGTTTAACGAACAAAATATCATACCGGCAGAAAGCGTTTACGCCGTTTTTGAAGCTAAACAGTCAGCAGACTCACAGCAGATAAATTACGCTATGCAGAAGGTATCCAGCGTACGGCAACTTCTTCGTACTAGCCTTCCGATCCCCCATGCCGGAGGCACATATCCTCCTAAGCCGCTTAATCCAATATACGGTGGCATATTAGCATTTGAGAGTGAATGGAGTCCACCAATGGGAGATTCTCTCCTTAGAAACCTTCACGGAGGAGACTCCGACAGTCAGCTAGATATGGGCTGTATAGCTGCTCATGGATGCTTCAACTTAAATAAATTAGAGGACGCTTACGAGATTTACACCGGCAATAAAGCAGCCACTTCTTTCTTGTTCGATTTGATTACAAAGCTTCAATGTTGCGGAACTGTTCCTATGATTGATATTCAGGCATACGCAAAGTGGCTAAACGTATAACCTGTTCTAACTGCGTACAGTTATAGAACTCTCAGTTGCCGTTGGCGAGGCTGAGTCTATCAAGCCATTTCTCTATGCGCCCTGGCGTGATTACTGAACTGAACGACGATGATGGCGATCGCCGTGCCACTGTTCTTACGCCGGTTACCTACGACTTCAACGGCTCAGTCAACTATCTACCTCTAGATGAGCAGCGGGTTGATTTCGTAGTGGGTGTTGGTTACTGCTTCTAAAATATGAGCCGAAGGACTTCACTCGTTAAAACAAGGGCTTCCTGGTCACTGTCAGGAAGCCCTTCTTATTGTCTGAAAACTTGTAGAAGTTGTGTCAAAATCCTTCCGATGCTGTTGGCCAATTCAGCTTTTAGTCATTAGGCTGCTTCCAGTGCTTTGAAGCGCGAGACTCTAGTCTTCGCTGTAGTTACATTGTTGAGGTAGTTGACCAAACGGTCGATGTTGATGGCCGTGCCAATGGCGACATTCTGTAGGTGCGTCTTTGCTAGACCACGATAGCGAGAGCGTCGCAGACCGAAGCCGCGTACGCCTTGCGAGAGCGTACCTTCGATGCCTGCTCTGCGCTTATAGCGCTCTTTCCCTTCCGGGCTGCTGTGAACTTCTCTAGCTCGCTCCAGCGCTTTGTACTGCGCTTGCGGCAGAAAGCTTAAACTCCGCTGCGGACTACGGGTACAGCGCTCCTTAGCATCGCATCCAGAGCAGTCGAGCTTGCTAAATCTGACTTGAACGTAGGCTCTATGACCTAGCTTGACTCGTGGGTTCCAACTTATCGAGACTTTTCTTTCAGGACAGGTAACTGTTTCGGCTGCCCAATCGATGTCAAACCGGGCTTCATCGTAGCCATCTTCTATCTTTGACTGCCAGCTAGGGTTCTTGCGGGTTGGGCCAACTAGCTCAATCTGTTGTTGTTGCGCACTCACTAGATGTTCTGCACTGACGTAAGCTGAGTCAACAAAGTGTTCTGAGGGCAGCAAGTCTCTATCCGCTAGCGCCTGATGAATGACGGCTGTGCGCTGCGCTTCGTGAACGCTCGCATCGGTAGTCTCGACATGCGTAATCAGATGGCACTGGTCATCGTCGCAGGTCTCGCTCAGATTAACCGCATACCCTACCCAGTTCACCCCATACCGAGACCGGAAGCGAGCATCTATGTCGTAGGGTGACTCGATGCCAGCGTTAGCACGGGGGAGTTCCTTTTTTGACTTCCACCGTACGCGCGGCGTATCGGGCGTACCAGACGCATCAGCTCTGTACTCGTAGTGGCGTTCTAGGACTATCTTGAGCGCCACTATTTTCGACAGACTCTGCCAGTTAGCGATGTCTGAGGCTTCTAAACACTTCAGCAAGTAGTAAGCATCTTCGCCGACCTGCTGACCGTAGGCGTCTTGCTTCGCCTGCGAGGTTGGTAGCCGGTAGGTCTCGACTCGGCGTTCGTAGCGTACGTACCACTCGTCGGGGGCGATCGCCGTCAGCCAGTCCGGTTCCACAGTCGCGAGTTCGTTCAGGGCTGCTCGCATCGTTTCGCCGACTAGCTCTAGCCGGTTGAGCTTGCGGATAGACGCCAGCACTCTAGTGGCATCAGTGCGCTGCTGTCCACGCGCCTTGAGTAGTCCGTTCTCTCTGCAACAAAGCAGAAGTTTGTCCAGCAGCAGGTTCTCCTGCTTGTTCTCTATCAGGCGTTTGCGAAACTCGCTCAGAACGCTGAAGTCGAAGCCTTCGTCAGTTAGTTTTAGTCCGAGCAAGTACTTCCAGTCGATACGAGAGCGCACTGCGTCAGCCGCTTGGCGGTCGGACAAGTTCTCTCGAAACTGCATGACCGTCACGAGGGCTAGTCTCCAGGCAGGTAGCGCAGGCTGACCTCTAGTGGCAAACAGCGCTTCGAAGTCGCTGTCCTTGAAGATGGGGCCAAGTTCGTCGCGCAGCGTCAGGTAAGGATTGCCTTTTGGAAAGGCCGCTTTAGCAACGCGAACGGTTTCTGTCGGGACAGGTTTGATAGATTGCGGATGCAGAGACATCAGTTGCCGTTTCCATACGGATGTACACCGCTTCTACAGTAGCGCTGAAGTCAGATACTGAATTGTCGGGTAAGAGGGAACACGTCGCCGTGTCCCCCTCCCCTAAGAACGGCTCGTGACAGTTATCCCATCAAGCCGCTCAAGCCTTTGACCACTCAAAACCACACCCTCATTGTTGTGTAAGTAGCGATGACAGTTATGATGAAGATGAACAAGATTCTCCTCATTGTCTCTGCCGCCTTCTCTCAGAGGCAACCGATGATGGGTGTGTAAGGCTTCTCCATTGAATAAGGCATCATGACAGACTGGGCATCGCCAGTTCTGGCTCTGAGCTACCTTACGGTATTTCGAGCCGCTACCCCAATATGATTTCCCATACCGGGTTTGACGATGGAGCCAGTAGTCTTGAAGTTCTGGATTATCCGGTGAAGCCGTCCCTTTGACCTTGACATGGCGTTGAATCGGAATCCTGTTTAGACACATTAGCGTCAGCAGTTTCCGGTCGCCTACTCGGTCAGTGACGTAGGTAGAGAATGTCCACGCACGTCCTTGGAAGGTACGGTAGTACTTCCTTCTAATCCATAACTTCGACTTGTTCGGATGCCGCCGACAGCACCATTTCCAGAGTGTTCCCCAGAGCTGGTGGTCAACATAGCCAAACACGTCTTTACTGACGCCATGTTTGTAGTAGTTGCCCCAGCCTCGCAGTATCGGGTTCAAGTGGTAAATCACTGCCGCTGGAGAGACCGAAGCGTTGTGCTTCAACCAGCTCCGTAGCCGCGCGAGGAAGGCTAACACCTTTTCCTTTTGTGGTCGGCAGAGACACTTCCCGTTATAGTGCCGAATGAAGAAACCCAGAAATGGAAAACCCTGTTGGATATTCACTATCTGAGTCTTCTCCATATTCAGCGCTAGCCCGCGTGGTTTGAGCCACGCCTGCAAGACAGGAACAACTGCTTCGATGTCTGCTTTGGTTTTCGCCGTCACCACGAAGTCATCTGCATAACGGCAGTAGCCGTAGGTTTGTAGCGTGCTTTTAAGCGGTGACTGATACTTTGCCGTTGAGGAAGGCTGGTAGGTTCGAGTGGTTGTAAATGACAACAACAAGTCCTGCATCCCAGTCAAGGCAATGTTCAACAGTAGAGGCGAAAGCGGCCCACCCTGGGGCGTACCCTCAGGAGTGGCATGAAACATCTCAGCTTCTACATAGCCTGCTTTGAGCCACTGCTTAATCAGCTCTCGACCCGGCACTAAGCCGATGGTGTTGAGCAAAGAACAGTGATCTACTTTATCAAATGCACCTTTTAGATCCGCATCAAGTACCCAAGTATCGCGGCCTCCTCGAAGTCGTAGAAAACACTGCACAATGGCATCGTGACAACTACGACCCGGACGGAAGCCATAACTATGGGCCTCAAAGCGGGCCTCCCAATGGGGTTCAAGTGCATTTTTCACTATCGTTTGGCTAACTCGATTTTCGAGCGCAGGCACAATTAGATCGAACTGCACAGTATCCCAACCAAGATTTGGGATCTGTCACCATTACCCATCCATTTCACCCCTACTCGGGGCAAACCTTTGAAGTTCTGAAGACTCGTCGCGTCTCAGGACGAGAGACGGTTTTGGTCAAAGGCGGCATCAGTGGGACATTTGCGATTCCTATATCTTGGACTGACAGGGTGCGGCCAATGGGCTATCAGTCCGAGTTTCGCCTTGCGCCAGATTCGTTTCAGGAGCTGTTGTCAGCCTTGAAACGACTAGAAAGAGACTTTCAACAACATTGAACATTTCCTATGAACCCGATATGAAAGAGGCTAGACCCGTTCAGTCGAACGTGGTTCTAAGCAAAACAGTTAACAAGGGAGAGTGACAATGATGGATAGAGTACCCTGTGATGCGGACTTTATTCCCTCCGTCAGCGCCATTATTGCGGAAATACTTTTGACGCATGTTGAGGCTCTCCTAAACACGAAAGGAGAGAACGATGAACGAGCCGAAAATCCATCCTGTCCACCTACAGCGCAAAGCCTATGTCTATCTGCGCCAGTCCACGATGGGACAGGTGCGTCTGAATCGAGAGAGCACTGAGCGGCAATATGCCTTGAAAGACCGAGCCTTAGCCCTGGGGTGGCCAGATTCCCTCATCGAGGTACTCGATGGAGACTTAGGCCTATCGGGTAGCCAAAGCACGACTCGAAAGGACTTCCAGCTACTGGTATCTGATGTATCAATGGGCAAAGTTGGTGCCATCTTAGCGTTAGAAGCCTCTAGACTATCCCGCTCTTCGGCCGACTGGAGCCGACTTGTTGAGCTGTGTGCATTTTCAGGCGTGCTGATCATCGATGAAGATGGTTGCTATGACCCCAGTAACTTCAACGACCAATTGCTGTTGGGGCTGAAAGGCACAATGTCGCAAGCAGAGCTTCACTTTATCCGCTCTCGACTACTGGGTGGCAAACAAAACAAAGCTAAGAAAGGTGAATTACGATTTCCACTGCCTATCGGATATTGCTACGATGATCATGGTCAAACTGTCTTTGACCATGATGAGCAAGTGCGTGAGGTGGTCGAGTTATTCTTCCAAGTATTTGCCAATAAAAGGAGTGCCTATGGGGTTACTCGCTACTTTGGAGAACAGCAGATAGACTTTCCAAAGCGAGCCTATGGTGGCGTATGGAACGGAAAAATTATTTGGGGCAAGCTTACCTATGGCAGAGCGCTGACCCTACTGAAGAATCCATCTTATACGGGCGCTTATGTCTATGGTCGCTACAAAGTTGAGAAATCGCTATCGGCAGATGGTACGTTCACCTCAGGCATAAAACAACAACCTCGTGAAAGTTGGGAGGTGATTATTCAGGAGCACCACTCTTCATATATTAGCTGGCAGACCTATCTTCAAAACCAAGACATCTTGCAAAACAATCGAACCAATGGAGCTAAAACGCTTGTGACCAGTGCCGCCAGAGAAGGGAAAGCGCTCCTGCACGGCTTACTGATCTGTAGCAAATGTGGTCGAAGGCTGACGGTGCGCTACACAGGAAATGGTGGCCTCTGGCCGCAGTATGAGTGCAACTGGCGCAAGAAGGAAGGACTAACCGGGCGAGCCTGTCTCAATACTCGTGCTGACATCGTTGATAACGCCATCATTCCCTTAATTTTTGAAGCACTGGAGCCGCAAAAACTCGAAATCGCCCTAATGTCGCTCGATAAGCTCGAAGCGCACTATGCCAAAGTAGACAAGCAATGGCAGTTAGCATTAGAACGAGCCGAATATGAGGCGCAAATTGCACAGCGGCGCTTTGAAGAGGTAGACCCGGCTAACCGTTTAGTGGCTGCCACGCTAGAAAACCGATGGGAACAAGCACTGCTCAAAGTGCAGCAGACTAGGGAAGCCCGCTTACAACAGCGTCAAACGCAACCCCTCAACCGGATGAGTGAAACTGATAAGGCAGACCTTTTCAGGCTGGCCGAGCACTTACCTCAACTCTGGAATGCAGAACACACCCAGTCTAAGCAAAAAAAACAGGTTATTCGCTTGCTAATTGAGGACGTTACCGTAGAACGGCACCAGCAGCCTCGGCAGCTAGCACTACATATTCGATGGAAGGGGGGAAAGCAGGAGTCCTTAACCATTCCGATTCCTCTAAAACAGGCAGACAGAGTGCGCTACCCGGCTGAGACCATCCACAAGATTAGAGAGTTAGCCAAAACGTTTCACGACAAGAACATTGCCGATACGCTCAATCAGCTTAGTATCAAAAGCTCGTCTGGAAAACCGTTTACCTCTAGCATGGTCAAGTGGTTGCGATACAAGCATGACATCACTGTTTGTCCCACACATCGTCAAGGTGAATTAACCGTTAAACAAGTCGCTCAGAGCTATGGTGTATCCACACATATCGTTTACTACTGGATTGAAACTGGTCTCCTACAGGCACAGAGAAGTCATCGTGGCACTTATCGGATTGTTATCTCCGAATCAAAACATCAAGAGTTGACGGCCTGGGCACAGGTTCCACGAACAGAAAAAATTAGGCAAGCACGGCTTGGCCAGAGACAGCAATAAATACTCTGCCCCTTTAGTTCTCCTGTATCTTAGGAGTAGCTCAAGGGCAGGAATGCTCTATATCCCGAAAGTAAGTTGTAAAAGGTGCATTATGACCACACCGTCGGCACCTTGAGCAGCCGTGTGGTTCCATCCTTTTTGGGAATCGGGACTTCCCGCAAGCCTTGGTGGTGCCAATCGAAGACGTTGGCCGCTAGCACCTCAGCTAGTTGAAACCGTTCGTGATGCTGAAGAGAAGCTCTCCCGTCCACACCAGCGGTTCTTTTCCCCTGGTTGAGTTGGGTAACTTGTCGGACTGCCATGAGCTGGGCACATCTCGAACGAAGGAGTAACTTTTGCAAGTTCTTCGCTCTATCCGTATCCTTCGCTTGAATCGCTTTCCAGATGCGATGTTGTAGCCGGAACAGTGCGCGTCTAAACCTTTTCCAAGGCAGCGCGTTCCAAGATTCGCTATGTCGAGTAATCGTCATGCGTCTAACCTATGGTCTACGTCATCATCGTCTGGTCTTCAGACCTCAAGCCAATTACGGCTTGTCCTAGCCGAGGGCAGGAATTGTACATCCCATCTTGCCTACTGCTAGTTCGACAGCTAGCAGACCGTACCCTCGTTTTTCTTCGTTCCTTCCAAGAGATTGTTTGACGATTTAGGGCGGTTCATTTTGCCTACCGACTTCTCAAGAGAGGTGCTGCTCAGCACTTAAATGTCAGCGAGAAATGGTCGGTGGGAGGGAAGGTAGAGATAGTCCTTCGCACTCATAATTTCAGACACTTTTCTAGAACCTGTTTACCCTTGTCGCCTCCCGTGACCGCCAGTGTGCCTATCTATCTTCGGCTCTGATTGCGACCTGGTTCCCGCTTCACTCTGTAAGATTCTGGGCTTACTCGGTGGGGACAGCCTTGGAGTCAACCCCCTCTCTGGGCGGTGGGTCTCTCACCCACATCTTTTGGAAAGTTAGACTAGCAAATGGGCTAGCCCCTCTGGTTATCAGCAACAAGGCGGCTGTTTCGCAGAGAACGAATCGCACTAAGCGGAATTATTCTGCTTAGAAAAGCTACGCGATCGCAGACTTAGTCATTTTTAGTCAACCGCAAATAATGGTCTGTTGAGCCTTGAGTAGCCGTCATCCAGCATCGCAGCGTCACTCACCAAGCGGTATAGCCACGTTTCGCCCGCCGTTTCTCAACAGCCTCAAAGATTGCCAGCCCTTCTTCGTAGCGATCGCACACAACCTCAATACACTGCCCATGCATCGCACTCATCCGACCCCAACGACGCAGTACAACCCACTGACCAAATAGGTTCTGCCGCACCTCACAGGAATAGTGCTTCGAGTTCTTCCGCCAGTCTTGCCGCTTCCATTTGTCTAACTGATACCCCATGCTTAAGCCTCACCGACACCTGCTCACCCAAACTTCCTGCGTTTGGTAAAAGCTGCCGCGCTGCTCCATCGGAAAGCCACCGAGCAGCGCGGCGATCCACACCTCCACCATCGGCATCTTCAACCGCCTTTGCAGATCAACCAATCGCTGCGGCTCGTCCGTCTGCCCATCGGTCAATACCTTCACCCAGTCAGATACGTTTTCGGCATGGGAAACGGCCAATGCCTGACTTTTCAAATCAGTATCCTCCAGCGCGTCGATCATATCCAAGACCGACAGCTTCCCTACATCACCTGCAACAGAATCGTCATCGCTTTTATCCTCCTCGCCTGTGCGATCGCCCCCCGTCTTATAAGAACGACTCACCAAATCAGAAAAGTCCAGCTCCTGCGTCTGCCGGGTCAGCCCTTGCAGCCAGTCATCCCCCATCACCGGCTCCTCAGCATTATGCGCGTCCTGCCAATCCTCCCAAAGCACATCAGCCTTCGCCTCGAAAATTCCTGCGAGCTGCCCCAAAAAATCACCCGCGATCCTAAGCTGATCGCGCCGACCCAACCCATCTATCTCCCCTTCAAACCGCGCCCAAAGACTCAGCACATCCGCCCGCTCTGGAACCTCAGCCGCTTCTTCCAAAGCAACTCCCAAGTTCAGCTCTAACTGACGCACACTAACCACCGTGCCCTCCTCCCAGCAAATCGATCTGCTCCAGCGAAGCGTCTTCCTCAACCTTTAATGAACAACCTTGAATAGAACACTCAATCGGTTCCAGTCGAACCTCATTAGCAAAAAAAGTAATGCCAAACCGCGCCTTCAGATAACCCATCACATCTTTTTGAACGTACTTCTCTAGCGATCGCTTACGGAGGCCCGCACAGTGAATCGGTTTAATTTCCAGCACTTTGGAACTGCCTTGAAACACAGAAGCTGAGATCGCATGAACCGGCGCATCCTTCCGCTTCTCTCGCCAAATGTACAGCGTTGCATAAGGCGTCATATCTTCTGCGATCGCCAACGAAACCTCTTCAACGACCCGCTGAGCAGGTGCGTCCTCCACCTCCCGATAAGCAGAGCGCCGCTTTTCATTCACCTCCAGCCGGTTGCGATAGTGAGAACGCCGACGACGGCAGCGACTTTCAACCCAGCAACCATCGCCCTCCGGCCCATGTAGCTGCTGTGCCACTGGCGCACTGAGCCGAGCGCACTCCACGCACTTTTTACTAATCCTACGAGGCATCGGCCCAACCCCTCAAAAGCCTTGCTATCGCTGCACTTACCATAACGCAACTCGCTCTAGTAAATTCGTAGCGTAACATTTAGTGTAACAGCCCCTCCCCTCCAGACCCCCGATTCCTGGTATACATTATGTATATAGAACTCTGATTTTCTGTCGCACTCGCAGTCAGTTGGTATTGTCTATAGGCGATCGCCCTCCGCCTCTGTAAGCTGCTTGGGTAGGGCGATCTCAAATAATCTAAGAGGCTTGCATAAAACCAATAAACCAAACAATACTTGAGTTATTGGTTTTATGGTTAAATGGTTTTAGAGATACCAATAAACCATTTAACCAATATTTATGAAAACAGTCAGTTTCGTATCGAAAAAAGGCGGTGTGGGAAAAACCACTTCTGCCATACATTTCGCTTATTGGTTGGCCATCAATGGTTATGCCGTCGTGCTAGTAGACGATGACAACAACCGCACGGCTACTAATTGGGCCGAACGTGCCGAATCTAACCCTAAGTTTGATGTTCCTTTCAAGATTGTCAGCTTTAGAGCCATGTCTAAAGCTATTGGTGGCGCAGACTACGTTGTAATTGATTCACAAGCAAGTCACACGGACGATGATCTTAAAGATTTTGCAGAAGACTGTAATTTAGTCATTATTCCAACTAAGGCAGATATCTCTAGTGCTAGAGCGGCGACAGAGACAGCCGATGCAATCGTTAACTCTAACGGCCAGTATAAAATCCTAATTGCAGATGCACCTGGCTACAACAAGAATGCAAAAGAGCTAAGAGACGATCTTGTAGAGTCTGGCTATTCCGTCTTTGCAAAAGCGATTCGTCGCGGAGAGGGTGTTAATCACGCAGCTCTAAATGGCAACACTCTGGCTCAAATGACCGGAAAGTATAAGATGCCGTGGCGAGACTACGAAACGGTATTCAGCGAAATTTCTGAGTTAATAGCTTAAGATAGACCAGTAAACCAGTAAACCAGTAAACCAGTAAACCAGTAAACCAGTAAACCAGTAAACCAAAAGGAAAAATATGGGACGTTTCTCAGATAACGGACTTAAGAAAACATCACCTAAAGTCAGTGAAGATGCGCTAGCGGCAGAAGATCAAAAAACCAATAAACCAATAGTAGAGAAGCATGACCAAAAAACCGCCGAAGATATCTACACTGCTGAACAGCTCAAGCCAGTTAATGTAGGCGGATTTCGCGTTCCGTTAGCCGTAAGAGCACATTGGCAATCCTCCGCAAAGCTTAATGGGGACAAGGTGGCCACGCTACTACGAGACTACCTAAAAGATCGCTACGGTCTACCGGATGGCATTAGCGAAGAGGATCTATTCTGTTGATAGTAATTTCACTAACCAATAAGCCAGTAAACCAATAAGCCAGTAAACCAATAAGCCAGTAAACCTATTTAAGCGTGGTACTACTCCGCTGAAAAACAGTGCTAAAGCAATTAAGATTTGAGTTGAAATCATTCATAGTCTGCCCCTAGCGGGAAAGCTAAGCGTAGACCCCTCAGCCTACATACCTATGGCTAACCCTGCCGCAATGAGAAATCCTGTAATCGACTGTATTCTTGCGCTGGGTGAGTCAGACATCCCAGACCAAAAAATTCCCCCAGGCGCTTTTCTCTTAGCCTTTACGAAAGCATTCAAGCGAAATCGAGCGTCTATGGAAACGCAAGAGATTCCCCAGCTCTTTGTCGAAGAGATAAAGGAAATTCTTGCCGCTCCGTCGATACCTGATACGCACGATATTATGTTGGAGACTAGAGAAGCAATCGCATCGCTAGAGAAAGCGGGGGATCGCCCAGGAGCGCAAGTACTTTCGGTCTCGCTGACGATGCTTCAGGCTAAATTTGCTAGAGAAGTTCAAAGGAACTAACCTCACTAAATACCTGCCACGAACATTTGGTGGCTCATTCCTTTGTGCTTAAGCACCTTCAGATGCCGCGCCGTTCCGATAGGGATGCTGCACTTTTCAATCAGCTCAAAGCCAGTGAAAAGGCGATCGCTTTGACAAACCATCTCCCACTTTCCACCTACTTTGTGGGAGACGGCTTCCTCCCCAGATGCTGACGAAGCATAAGCGTAGTCCTGGTAGGTCGCTACATCCTCATAGTCAGTCAAGACATCGGGTGATTGCTGAGGCTGAAATGCCATTGCCGGAACGGCGGCGATAAAGCTGGCCGCCATCCAGACCAAAATGGAGCAAAACAAAATAGCCTGCGCCTGCTGCCTGATTCGTCTTTGCCGTTGCTTTCTCATGGTGTTAGCTGCCGTTGTTTTGGTGTTTTAGTCCGAGGCGCAATGCCTTTCGCCGCGCTGCCACCCACGTCAAACGCTGCTGCTGCCTCACGAGTAGCCTCCCGCACTGCTTGTTGGCCTTGATTGCCGATGGTCTCTAGTCGAACGGCATCGCGGACAATACCGCGTTCCTTATCAATGACAATGACTTCATCGCTATCAGAGTAGACAACGAGGGTTTGGCCCGAGAAGATGTGAGGCCCGTCATCGAGGCTAAGCTCGTTCATGGTCTGCTTGATTTTCTGTGCTCCAGGACTCCGCTGGCGAATCAATTCTTGCTGCATGTCCTGCGCGGAGAGCTGTCCTGAGGGTTCGCCAACGATTTGCCACCCTTGATTGCTCTCGGTGCTGGCAAAGAATTGTGACTGCCGCCCAAACTCATCTTGAACCTGAATAGAAACATCTTGCGAAGGAAAATTGCCAGCCATCGCCGCGTCTAGCGCCTGCTTTTTATCATCCGGCATCTTTTCAAAGTGGCTCGGCAGGTTCTGATAGCTATCTTTTATACAATAGTCCCCGACTTGTACAACCACCGCTAGATGTTCCTTACGAGAAATCGGCGCGATTCTACCCGTAGTCGTTAGGCTCAAAGCACTGCTCATACCCTCCCCGTCCGGTGCCTGCCGCAGGCGCTTTTGCTCCCTGCCTTCTATCTGCGCCCGATTACTTCCAGTGAGTTGAGGCTGATCTGCCTCTATCTGCCTAATATCAGTATTTAGGACAGAATCTATATTCTCCTCACCCGCTGGGTCTACTGTCTGATCAGATAACGGTCTTCTGTTTTTGCCCCTATCCTCATCTTGATTTTTAATAACGGCCGTCATTAACCCTATATAGCTAACAGCATTTAGAACACTGAGTAGACTAGAGTGAGTGCCGCTGCCGTCCACCCCTACGGTTCCTTGACTGTTAGAAGAAAGCTGAGCCATTTACCAAACCTCCGCTACTTTCTTGTTCATTAACTCTCTTTTATTCATCAGAGCTTCGGCAGGTCTAGCTGCCCTGGGAGATTTAGCCTTCGAATCCTCTAAGGCGAATAGATCCTCAAGAAACTTTCTGCGCTTGACCACAACTTCTGGGTCAGAGCTGCCCACTTGAGTTCTGTCAATCAACCGCTGCCTCACTTTTGGCCATAACGCCTCGCACCTATCCGAGATCGCCGCTTCGGACTGCGGTATTTTGATTTGGCCGATGATGGGAACGTATGCTTCTTGCTTGGAAGCGTAGCCAGGATTAATAAAAATCCCCTTCCCGGTAGGATATTTCAGCAGCGTGGCAGGTTCGACCAGGGGCCGTTTGTTGAGCTGTTTAGAAGAGGTTGTAGAAGCCTGCTTCCCACGACTGCGACTAAGCTGCTTAATGTCCATATTCTCCTCACCTAAGTAGCTAGAAAAGTACTCAGCGCTGGCCTTATCCTGCGGATTGAGGATAAACTTTGTCCCGCAGCCGCCGATCACCGTTTGTAAAACCCCCTTACCGTAGCTTTCTTCGAGCTGACCGATATTTTGAAAGCCGATGATGGTACATAATCCCTTAAACCGCCCTTCGGTCACCCACCTTTTAAGATTGGGCAAATAAAGTGAGTCAATCTCATCTAGAGAAACGACCAGCGGATCTTTGCGTTCCTTCCCGTACAGGTTGTGGTTGACAATCATTTGAAGCACCGTCGCGAGCAGTGGAGAGACCGCATCGCGCCGAGTTTGATCCATCCCAATCACTAAAAGCTGTTTGCCTTCCATATCAATCGGAATCGTCGTTTCACCACAAAGCGTAGCAATCAGCTCTCTGACTAAAAACCGAGAGAAAATCCGCTGCGCCGTCCCGATCACGCCGCTCACCGTTTTCTCCGAGTCCTTGAGCTGAATAACCTGAGAAAACGCCATATGTGTCAGCGTCGATAGCTGCCACTCGTCTTTTGCCGCGTTTTCACTCCGGGTCTTCGCCGCTAAAATCCGCTCAGGCAGCTTATCCAAACTAGATAGCAGCGCCGCCGTCATCAGATCAGGTTCAGGCAGACTTTTCGCCAGCATCATCAGCGCCTGCATAAGCTGGTCGCCCGCATCGCCGAAGAACTCATCGCGCTGGGCACTGGCCTTGCCTGCTAAGTTGGCATTGAGCGCCGCGCCAATCTGCCGCGCCATCAGTCCATCGTCGCCATCCTTCATAAAGTCGAGGACATTGCAGACGCCGCTTTCAGGAAAGCCAGGGGCAAAAACGTTGACCTCATAGCCCTGCTGGGCAGCATAGGCGACTATCTTAGAAGACTGCTCTGGATACTTGAAGTCATAAATGATAGTGGGAAAACCCTGCTCAATAGAAGAGCGAATCAACGGATCGATGACGCTGTAGGTCTTACCTGAGCTAGACGAGCCAATGGCCGCGATCGCCCTCTGCGCATCCGTAACGAACAAAGCGCCTGGCCTAGTTGTATAGCCCTTCTCAGTGACTGTGACTGACTGGGTGCAGAGCGTTACTTTGTTATGCTTTTTCTCAGCAATCTGTTCAAAGCCCTTTTTCTTAGCGGCCTTCTCATCGACCCGTCCGCCCTTTCTTGCATGTGCCAGCTTACGCCGCTCACTGCCACCCCCCTCACCCATAAATAGCGTCGCGACAAAAAGCAGAAGAACAAAGACACCTGTTTTGACAATAGTGGGATCAACAGAGATGCCCAAATCGACTGGGGCTTCCTTGACTTCGGTTTGAGCAATCACGTTCATGACTTAATTCTCCTTCGCATTAGCCAATATGAACTTGGCAGACCCAAACCCAAGACTATCAGCGTTCCAATGCCAGCTATTTTGAGTAGAAACGCTTGATAGAAAGGATCAGTCGCTGCGCTAGGCATGGCAGGCGTAATCTCCCGCTTAAACTCCATCCCGCCACTGTTTTGAGCTAAAACGGACTTCCAGTCCGCCGCTGAGACGTAGAAGCGATCGCCTACCTGGTAGTCAGGATAAGCAAAAGGGCCAATAAACCGGCAGCTATTTGAATTAAGCGAGCAAGATTTAAAGTAGGCACTCATTTTTATCTTTTCACCAGCGATCGTTGGCTGTAAGAAAAAGCTATTGAAGGGCTGCAACCTATGCTTCTCATCGTCGTACCAGATTGCAGACGGCCTTGAGCCTTGAGCGAGCTGGATCTCAGTCCGGTTATTTTTGCGAACGGTTGAAAGGGAAACAATCTCACCGTCTAGCTGTATGGCCTGGTGAATCGGCAGCTCGCTCAATCCAACGATGTTGCTGATTTCTAATTCTTGCCACCCTGGGATAGCTGTAATGGGCGTAGACAATAGCTTGGGAATAGTGGAGTAGTGATACTCGGATAGCTGCAACAAACCCAGCTTTATGCTGCCTATTTCCGGATACCTGTCTAAAAATTGGGACAAGGTAAGATTTCGCTCACCCGCTAAGACAGGATTCTTGAGAAAGGTCGAGATTGCCTTTTCAACCATCGGAATATCGTCAACGGACGCCGAGTAAAGCCCGCTCATGTCAGCGACCTCTGCAATCGTCATATCGGCTAAAAACGCATATTGGTCTAGGGTAAGCTGCTGTAGTTGCGGGCGTGGCCAATGAGCGACGGCTGAGCCTAGCGTCATGTCACGTAGGTCAAACATGTCGGAGAGATCGCCCAAAACCAATAAGTCAGCGGCCCCATTATCAGTCCCTGAGAGAGCGCCAAACGAATCTAAGGTGATCTGAGTGATATCAGGAATAATCGTTGTTTTGTCGTCGATCACGGCCTCGGCCATCGGCATCTCAGCGGCGATCGCGCTCGATAGTGGAAACAGGAGCGCGAGCGCTACAGCGAGACAGTTTCTGTATAAGACACCGTTTTTTCGCCCTGTCTGGCTAATTCGAGAATAAGTGGCCATTGTATTTCTAGCTCCTGCGCTGTGGACTTCTGCTCTGCTCCGTTCCTAGCTCGTGCAATGAACGCTCTAACTCGAATGACCACCGGATTATCTTCTCCCAGCGATCGCGCGTTAGCATTGATGCCCGCCTCTACCCCGTCAAGATTGACTGATGAGATGCGAAGCCGCCGCGCCACGGGATCGTCGTCCTCCTCCGAGGCGATCGCCCTAGAATTAGGCTCCTCACTCGGCATCAGCTTCAAACTGGTATAGCTGGGCAACGATGAGCTATAAGAGACGGGGATTTGACAGACCTCAGAGCCGCTAGTGCTGATTAAAACAGTCGTTAGCACGGTACTCGCAGTAGAGGGTAAGCCGTCAAAATTTAATCCGTTGATCCGTCTGAGGAACAGAACGCGGCTGCCCTCTTCGATGGGCCTGTCCGCATCCAAAGTTATCTGGGAAGGATCGCCTAGCCAAGCCCGCTGGACTACTTTGCCAGTCTGAGTAAAATCCACCGTTGCGCCCATGCCAGAATGAACAACTAGCGGCACGTCACCGCGACAAACTGACTCTAGCGAGGCTTCTTTAACGAGAGAAGCCTGTGCCGCGAGTGGTAAACCGGGAATGGCGATCGCCGCGACGACTGCTGAAGCAAGAAAAGATTTCATCGTATTAACCTCCTATCGCGACGGCTTGATTGATAAATATTTCAATGTCGGTGCCTTCTTCTAGAACCCAAACAGAAGGTCGCTCTCGTAACTCCTCTGCCCGCTGCTGATTGCGAGCAGTCCTCTGATTAATTATGGTGTTGGCCCCGCCCTCCAAGACCGCCCCAAGAATATTGGGAGAACCATAGTCAGTAGAACTGATAGAGCCAGTTAATCCAACAGAACTAGAAGAATTGCTAGGGCGGTTAAGCACTCTACCGACCGTTCCGAGCGCACCGAGAAACGCCTGCCCAACATCTAATCGGCGGAGTTCCTGATCAGAACCGGAGATATCCTTTGCCATTAGCACTTTTCCGTCAGCCCCTTGAATAGAAATAGCCTCAGCCGGAATCTGCATATCCTCGTAGCCCGCGTAGGGAAGAATGATGGAGGTGACGCTTAGGCCGGTCATGCCGCTTTCACTTATTTGATCTAGTGCCACGATGAGCTGCGTCCCAACGGGCATAATGATGCCACCGCCTGAAATCAAATCTTCAGTCAGCTCAATCGCCCCCGACGTGCTCTGCATATCCTCAGCCCAGGCAATCGGCATAATGATTTGGCCGCTAGCCCTGACGCCAGGTAAGACAACCGTCTCTCTTTGTGGTTCTATTGACTGGCTGCTATTGCCCATAATGAAGTCAACTCCCGTCTCGTAGCGATTGTCAGCGACCAGCGCCACATCGGTAAGCTCGTCTCTAGCCATGACTTCTGACTGGATAGGCGATCGCGCATCGTATTCAGCGTTTTGGAACGAGCTACTACTCTTGTTGCTAACGAGCACAGGAATAGGTTCGTTGCCAACCGGCATGGAGGTTATCCCTGGCTCTGCTACCTCTGTAGCGGCTGGCGTATTGCTGATCTGCCCATAGCTACCGAGAGCGGCTAACTTTTGCCACTCAGTAAAAGGATCTACCGGTCGTTGATTTTGCGGAATAGATTGATTTTGCTGAATCGGTAGACTTTGCTGAATCGGTAGACTTTGCTGAACCGGTTGAGATCTAGATGCCTGGAAGACCGGCGCTGCGACAACCTGTGATGGTCTAGAGACAACCGGGCGTGGCCCGACGGGCGGAGTGGATACTGCAATAGGTCTAGAACGTGCAATGGGGCGTGGCTGTGCGACGATGGGCTGTACCGGTGGGCGTGGTTGCTGTACCTTTGCCGGTTCAGAGACTCTAGTGGATGGTCGTTCTGCAACCGGTCTAATCTCAGTCCGTCGAGTCGGCTGATTCTCTAGTACAGAAGCTTGATTGCCCAGCGCGTTAGAGGTCTTGAGCCTAGCAATTTCCTCCTGCTGGTCTTGCTCTACTGAAGTGTCAGCCGGTTCAATGCTTTCAACAACTTCAGTCTCCTCAGCCTTCCCAGACAGCTTCATGCTAGTCAGACTAATTAAGATAAATCCTGAGACCGCGCAAACTACACCCAGCGGCAGTGCAATAGAGACTATTTTTGCCGTCGGCTTTTCCCACAGCTTGCGCTGCGTGGGGCCGTCTTCTCCTCCTATATCAAAGTCACCGTCATCAACGAGCGTTTCAGTCTCCGTAGCTATCTCAGCTTCCGTTACGACAGGTTCGTCTACCGGTGATAGACCGACTAAAGATCTCATCTCGTTGATAGAGGGTACTTCGCTATTCTCAGCACTTGAGACAGAGCTGTTGTTTTTCTCTTCTATGGGTAGATTGTCAACTGTGTTCGCTAGCATTACTGATCACTTCCTAGTTCAAAAATCTCGTAAATTTCTAACCCTTTTGACCGTGTTCGATAAACCGCCTTCTGAATAGCCGTGGTTTCTTCTGGGAGCGGATCGAGCGATGGCTTAACCGCTCTTAAAATCAGCGTCTTATTAAATGAAGTTGCTTTTCCCTGCGGGTTCTGGCCGTCAAAGATGACTAGAAACGAAACCATATCCACCTGCCACAGCCCCGGCTTTGTCTGAATAGGATCGGACAAAGACTCTATGAGTAAGGCACTTTGAGCCTCGCCGGATAGAACCCCTGGTGGGATAAAAGATTCTGCCATTTCCTGCATAAACGTCTCTCTAAAATCGCTAGAAAGAGAAAAGGACGCCTGCCATGCGCGAGTCGGTACTTTACGGCTAGTTCCGACTGAAATGCCCGGATCGGTAACGCGCCGCGACCCGTTGTTGTCCTGATTGACCGTGTTCCAGGTAAATAGCTGTGACATGGACTCTTGAGTAAATGCCTTAATCAACTCATCTGAGCGAAACTGGCTATCGACCGGCTCTACTAAAGCCGACTGTCCATCTTGAAGCTGAACTAGGCTAGGAACGTCCTTGCCGCCAATGTATAGGCCGATAATCAGATTCAACAGTCCTAGAACAGTGCCGGTAATGCCGGTAACGAGGCTGGCCCAGATCAGCAAGGGCAGTAAGTTGGACTGCTGAAGTATCTTATGCTTGGCAATCTCTCGGTTTATTGAAGTCATAGTTTTTTATCTCCTTGCGCCAGTCGGCGCTGACTTGGCGGCAATGCCAGCGGATGCGAGCGCTAAGCCAACGGTGCCAGATGTAATTACGTCGAAAACGGCCATGCCGCCGCCTTGAGCTAGCTTCATCGCTAGGACAGGGCCGAAAATAGCCATAATAATTAGGAAACCGTTGATGTCGTAGGCATTTGAGTTAAGAACAACATTCGCCATGATGCCAATCATGATGTTGTAGTAAAACTGCACCATTACCATGCTGGTATAAGCAATGACCCAGGCGATGATAGGCCGTCCCTTTCCAGGTAAGAAACTCAGCGCTAAGGCGAATGGAGACACCAGGGCCGTTAGCAGCATGGCCAGCTCTAGCAGGTTGACGAATGCCCACTGCATCGCCAGTAGTATCCCTTGCGTTAGCGCTTGAACTGTACTGCCCAAGGCACCGAGTAGCGCCCCTCTAAACCCGCCATCGCCAACCCCCGGTAATCCATCTGCTTGCCCTGAGATCGCCGCGTTTCGTATCCGGCTAAGATTTTCGCCTTCGCCGTTGAGAATATCTGCCCCGTTCTCAGGAGCGAGCTTCGCCCCCAGCCCCGTTTCAACTGCTTTCAGTCCCTGGGGAACATCTACGAGGTATTCCGCCTGATAGGCTTCAATCATCTGCTTCACCTGCTGGTGCGCGTTGCTTAAGCAAGCAAACTGCCGTTCCCCCACGAGTCCCTCACACTGAGCTGCCTGAGCGGATATATCTGCTTGCAAGGTGCCTCTAGCGACCGTGGCTCGAATGGCATCTTCTAAGGCAATATCGTTAAGCTGAAACTCTAAAGCCTGTTGGTTAAACTGCTGGCCGAAGCTGTGAAGCCCTTGCACGAGCGCTGCTAGCCTATTGCCATTTGGTACTAGCATTGCCATTACGAAGATGGCCCAGAATAAATTGACGTAAAAGCTCCTTCTAAACAAAAGATCTCCCGTATCAAAGTCTCTTAACTCTTCAACCATCCATACAGTAATGGCGACTACCCCGGCGAAGGTAGACATGTAGATGATGATATTAAAGAGCTGAGAATCGAAAAGGTTAAGCCATTTGTCATCCCAAGAAGCGATCGCATCCTGGTTTACATTGACCGCATCCTGCATAATTTTGGTCGCGCCGTCTACGGCCAGATAGAGAGCTGGAAGATTAGTCATCGGCCATTTCTCCCGGTAGGTGTAGCTGTCCGGCGGCTGAATGCATCCTTGCGGCATTGCCCGCTATATCAGCGCGACGAGCGCGGTTCTGTTCGCTCAGGAGCTGGGCAGTCTCAGCGTTGACCACGGCGTCAGCCGCCGCCTGTTGGCGTGAAAGCATATCCTGTTTGTACTGGCCCGCTCTAAGAACGCTATCGTTAGCGAGCTGCGCGGTAAGATTTTTCATCACATCTTGAGTGACATCCATATCTTGACTATCGTCGCCAAGCTTCGTAATGACCTCAAGTGTCCTGGTCGCCCCGTCTAAATCCGCCTTCATGTCGGCTTGACCCGCTTCACTGAGCGTTGCCTGCGCGATAGAGCGAGAGCCAAGCCGCTCTATTTCTCCTGCTAGCGACATCTTCAACGTTTCAGGTGTGGTGCTAAATCGGTCAGCGCCTTGCAACATGGCGTTAGGATTGCCATTCTCTCCCTTAGCCAGCGCATCTAGCGTCGGCATAATCTTGCTGTAGTCAGGCAGACCCATGCTGCCAAGAGCAAAGGGGATTGACTCGGTGTAGGGTGCGGTCACGCCTGCTAATCCAGCCTGAAAAGAAGTTGCGGCCACGATTGAGGCGAGCGGGGAGGTGGGGTTGTACTGAGGCTCTACTTTGGTGCGACCGCCATTGCCAAAAATGCCACCGAAGAGGCCGCCAGTCGCTTCGTCGAGAATGCCGCCAATGGCCCCATCCTTGCCAAAAAGTCCGCCTAAAAGATTATCTATATAGCCGTCGATGCTGGCCATCACCCCGTCAATGGCGCGATCAACGGGTGACATAATGTTGCCAATTGCCTTATCAATCACGCCATCGACTTTGCCAAAGACTCCATCAATTGCGCCGTCGATAGGAGACAAAAAGCCGTTGAGCACCCGGTTAATGGCCTCGTTAACCCGGCCGGTCACGCCGTCGATCGCGCCGTCGATTTTTCCGGTCACCGGATCGATAAACCGGTTGGGGTTAAAAGTATGGTTGATGCCATCAGAGATAGTGCCTGAAATGTTAGGACGCGGCCCTGCTGTGGACTGGCTGGCGTACGAAGGTGGAGCGCTACTAGATTGTGATGCTCTAAGGTCATCAAGGGTGATAGTCGGGCGTCCGCCCGCGCCGGGTGCAAAACCATTACTGCTTTCAAGCTGGGTTGAGATCTCATCTAATGTGTTCTGCGCGATCGCCCGCGAGGGTGCAAGCGCACAAAGAGCGACGAGCATTACGCTTAAAGGTCTTTTCATCACTGGATATCCTCCATTGGTTTTCCGTTCCTAATGGCCTCGGCGTATAGCTTTGAGAACTCCACATAGCCCTTTAGCTTGTCGCCTTTGAAACGTTGTAAAACTCGGTTTCGCGCGGCTTGTTCTTCCATGTTGTTTGCCACAATCCCGAGCTGCACTTCTGACGGGTAGTATCGGCAGTGCGTTAGCATCCCGCCTGCGTCTACGAGCCAGTTCGAGTACAGCCCTGACCGTTGGGGAAAGAAAGACTTTCCGGCGTTCTTAGAGATAATCTTTTCGTCATATCTAAGGTATTTAACAAAAGACTCAACGGCCGTTTCCTTAATTCTCCCGGTTAGAAATACGCTCATGTTTTGCATGATTTTTGCGCCTGCTGGAGATTCGCAGATGGTATTAGGATCTTGAGCCGAGAGGAAGAGTCGGATGCCCTGTTTAGCACCGTTGGCTGCAATTCGTCCAATGAGCTTTGCGATTGAATCGTACTCAAACAGAATGGGGCTTTCGTCAATGAAGAAGATTGACTTTGGCGCACTGTAGGCAGCTCGCAGCGCAGCGGCGTAAGCGCTGAGGGCCAGGACAGCCGCCTCATCATCATTGGCTACGTTTCTAAGCGCAAAGACTAGAAACTGAGCGTTGGTTGGGAATGAGCTGGGCCGCGCGATCGCATTACCGATTTTAGAGTTAATCCAATACTCAAGCTGAACGGCAATATGCTCTCTGGCATT
Organism: Nodosilinea foveolarum; assembly: GCA_003242035.1. Lineage (GTDB taxonomy): Bacteria > Cyanobacteriota > Cyanobacteriia > Phormidesmidales > Phormidesmidaceae > Phormidesmis > Phormidesmis foveolarum. The sequence goes on from QBMC01000008.1 coordinate 24,133, forward strand.
CTTAAGCGCGGCCCCAGTCTCTTCATCGAAGCCCAGATATTCAGGTGAGTAGAAAGGGGCGAGATCGATTAGGGTCGGTATCTGTTGCCATTCTGGTGACTTATAGCCCCCATCCATCGCCCTCTCGTAGCGAGCTTGGATAGTTTCATCTTCGAAGAACCCCTTTAACGCTTTACCAAAAATGGCTCTGGACATTTGATTAACGCTTTGGTCAGTTGACTGCACCAGCATCAACAAAGAGCTTTCTAGAAAAGAGGTGTAGTCGCTGAATCGTTCTCTCTGAATTTCAGGAGAAAGCTCTCTAAGATCGGGAATCTCCATCAAGTTAGAACTTTCTTTTCCAATATCGAAGTAGGCCGCAATATCCCCTAAGAAATCAGCGTAGTCGGTGAACGTGCTGGTGCCGTCCGCCTTGGGATAGTCCAGTGCCACAACGGGATAGCCCTGGGCTATAAACAGCGTCAACATGCCGCTAATCGTGACTGACTTGCCCGCGCGAGTGGTTCCCCAAATGCCTACGTTTTGATGCTGATCTATGTAGTCAATGCAAATCGGCGTACCGCCTGCGTCCGCGATCAGCTCAAAGCCCTTGCCGTCTAATTGCCGAGTCATAGTTAAAGGAACTACGCCCAGCGCTGTATCGGTCAAATAGGGAATCGTTCTTCGATAAGGCTTATTTAGCAGCCGATCCCACACAATCGGCAACGTTTGTAGCCAATATATCCAGGCAACATCTTTCTCCCTGATAAGTCGTGCTGGGAGCGGGAAGCATCCCGAGATCAGATTGCAAGCATCATCAATTTGAGAGGGCTTATCCCGATGGACTAAGAAGACAGTGCCCGTTGTAACCGGCGCTGCGCCTTCGTAGAGCTGATATTGGGCCTCCAGTCCCTTTCTTAGCTTGATATCTGCGCCAACGTCGATAGATGACTGCGAGCTGGCAACCTCTGCCTTTCTCTGGGACGTTTTAATCACGTCCTGCATTTTTTCCCTCATGGCTTTGACACTAGAGGAGCTGACCTGAGTCACGATCTCGATGTCCTTAACTTGCGGCCTGCATACCACATTCCATAAGTACGAGAGCTGATGCCGCACGTTGGAAAAGACCTCTGGGGACTCGGTAAAGGCCATCACGCCGACGTACTTGTCTTTTACCTTTACCCACTGGTGGTCTGAGACCGGGACACGCGACTGGCCGTATTCCCCTTGAACCAAAGCCGAGCGGGGATGCATGGGCGAATTGATAGTTTCGCTAAGCCCTTGTCGGGTGCAGGTAACGTATTGGGGAATAGGCGGTGCCTCATGCTTATTAAAGCGCTGGTACAGCCGCTTCCACAGATCTTCTTTTGATAGGGGCATGACCTCTAAGCCCATCCTGACAGATAGAATTTGCTCCCACCGTAGATAGCCATTATTGAATGCGGATTCGATCAGGTTTTTGTATTTGAGGGCAGTCGTATCATTATCGAGCGCACTCTTTTTAGTAGACTCCCAAAGCGACATCACCTGTGCGATCGCCTTCTCGCTCCAATCACCGCCGCTAGCTGCTGCCGTGTCGAGACTCATGGTCTGATCGACATAGATGGTTAGCCGCTTAACTTGGCGAACACCATCCTCAGTTAGCTCCTGAGTTCGTTTTTTCTCAGAGAACAAAATAACTTGAGCCTCAGGCGAGCTTGAGTTAGCGATCAGGTTGTCCAGGTAATCCTGTCGCGCCTGATCATCGGAAAAGGATTCCATGTGGAAGGTAACCGTTCCACTCATTTCCTTAAAGCCCTGACGAAGCGCGGTTATGGTTCTTTCTACCTGCGAATCTCTGAGATTGTCGTGAATGCCCAAGCACTCAAACCCAAAGACAGACCGGATGCTTTTACTGCCCTTCTGCAGCAATGCGCAGCCAACTTGCCGTCCTTTCAATCTGATATCGACAAACGTTTCTAAGGCTAATTCCTTTTCAAAAGCGCTGAGGGTTACTGACCTAGCCCCCTTAGCAGTTGGCATTCTAATCTTCTGGTCTTTGACTTTTGTTCGCATGGCCCTGGGATTGAAGAAGAGGTGTATAGCTCAGTTGAGCGAAGGTGTAGCGTTTGGGCTGATGGAATCGGTTTAGAAATTTCCACGACTGCTGTCCGGTTAAAATCCAGGATGTACCTGCCATCCAGACGAATAGAGGAAAGCCTAGCGGCCATCCCCTACCGAATAGCCGACAAATCAAGATAGTAAGCAGCATGGCCCCAGACCACCACCAAATCTGACTGCCTGGAACGGGGCCAATGTTCACCTCTGCGTCCAACGCTTTGTGAACGCGAATTGGCGCGTGAATTGAGTCCATTACGTAGCACCGCTACTAGAACCAACGAGGAAATCTACAGAGGTTGCGCCTGCTAGCACGATGCCCACGACTAGCATGGGTGTCTTCGCTAGGGAACGCCATTCATCGCCTTCCCTAGCTGCCTGGATTGCGGGGAGGAGGGCGATCGCAACGCCAATGACAAAAGCGCCTCTAATAATCCAAAAAATCAATGAAACCAGGAGGGCTACTTGATTGCCTAGTCCAAAAGTACTTGCTCCAGTTGTGAAAAAGTCTTCTGCATTTTGAAGAAACTGTGCGTCTGCTGCGCCCGCATTGCTGAGGACAAAGACGATGGTTGCGCTTGCTAAGAAGAAAGCCAGTGCTTTTTGCCATCTATTAAACCTCTTTCTTAGCAGAGTCAGAAAGTATCCGCCGATTAGGAGAAACGCCGTGCTAAAAGCAATGCCTAACAGATGAGAGAAGTGGTTGAGGTGAGCTGAGACGGTTACACACTCTCTAATCAGTAATGCGCTGATACCAATAACGCTGGCCCAGCTTGTAATATCTATCCAGGGATATTTGATGTTTAGCCGATCTGCTAGTGACATATTCAAAGAGTCTCTTACGTATGTTCACTTAAGAGCTTATGAATATTGTCTAGACGTGTAAATACTGCAAGACAGCAGTAGATATCTAAAAAAGTGCTGCTATCTTGCAGCGTTTTTTCCAATAACTGAGGCTATTCTGCTAAAAAAAGTAAAACGGCAGAAAAAATAATGGCTAAAACCTGAATACCTCATGCAGTTAGGTGTGTTTCTGTTGTTTTAATTGCTCGCTAGACGTAATAAAAGTTTAATCTTTGAAAATGACAGCTTCTTCAGACTGAAAATAATTCACAACCAGAGTTGCCTTTTTAACTTGTTCTATGTTTAGACTGAGAAAAAATACCGGCAAATTTGTGTTTTTAATTCGTTCTACCGGAGAAACTAACCCAATGGGATTTACTCTGAGCTGTCCGCCTGAGATTATAAAGTTAATTGCTAGGGAGGCTAAAGTCAGTGGAACTAGCCGGACTCAATATATCAACAGAATTTTGAAAGAGCTATTTAGCCCTCGTAGTTCTCTAATAGAGGGCACACGATTAGAAGAGTTGCAAGCCTACTCAAGACTGTTTGGCGATGAGCTAATGCTGAAGATTCCAGATCTAGCGAGTAGAGCGCGTCGGACTCCCGATCAGATGCTGCTCTATTTAATCGAACTAGGTGTAAAGGCTGCTGAAGAAAACTCAGCTAGCACAGCACCTTAGCCCTTAATCTCAGATTTTTAGAATGTGTCGCTTCATTGAGTGGGAATATCCTCCCTTCCTATTCCTTGGGCGATCGCTCTACTTAGCAGAAAAAATATTACATCTGCCGAATCTACTCCCTGCTTTTTAGCAATGAGATCAATATCTGTTAAAAGTTGAGACGAGACTAGCTCTTCTGAAGGAATAATATTGGACTCAATGGCTTTGATGACTGCCTGTTCCAAGATAAAAGCGGCTGTATTGCTAGGCTCTCGTCCCTGCCTGATAGAAAGCCGCTTAATTCCATTGGCAACGTAGTCCGGCACGGTAGCAGTTATTCGAGCTGTCATTAGTAACTAAGATTTTTATGTAAAACATGGATTCAGCTCAATGCTAGAAGTAGCTGCGCTATTTTGTCTGTGTAGTATTGTGTATTTGTAATCTTACAGATCGCACTTTTGCACAATATTGTGAAATGAAAAGCTTTGGTAAAGTTGTAGCCTTTCGTTAGTACAGACATTAGATTGGGTCTAAGTATAATTAGCCACCCCTGAGTAGCGATTTACGTAGAGGTGTACTTACAGTCCCTAAGCGCAAATCTTTAACCGCATTTTTGTTGTTACAGCTCTTTAGCTAATTGCTCAAGCGCTACTTGTTGTCATCAATCCTCTACCGTCATGACCGACCCCAAAAGAAGTTCATTCAGCCTCAACTTAAAGACTCCAGAAGTTGCAGCTTTTCTAGAGTCAGACAGATTGAAAGCAGATGTTTCTAAGACTACTTACCTAAACGATTTACTTGCAGTTTTATCTAATTTACCTGTTATTTTCTCTTCCCCAGGCAGCTCCATACTTCACGAACTGGTGGCTCTTAAACAGTTGCTAGCAGAAGATATAATCCATCAAATTCCGCAGCTAGCGGCGACTACTCGAAGAGACCCTGTTCAGATGCTGCTCTACCTCGTTGAGAAAGGCATAGCAGCAGATGAGCAGCTTAGTCGCTTAAATCTGAGAAAGCACAGGAAAGCCCATGTCAGTTTAAGAGTCACTTGCCATCAGCTCTCTACAGCTATAGCTAATCCCAAAAGAAGTTCGTTCAGCCTCAACTTAAAAACTATAGAAGTTGCAGCCTTCCTAGAGTCGGATAGATTGAAAGCAGGCGTTTCTAAGACCGCTTACCTGAACGATCTGCTTGCTGTTTTGTCTAACCTGCCTGCTATCTTTTCTTCCTCAGATAGCTCTATGCTCGATGAAATAGCAGCCTTCAAACAGTTGTTAGAAGATGACGTGATTAACCAAATTCCACAGCTAGCAGCGGCTACTCGAAGAGATCCTATTCAGATGCTGCTCTATCTTGTTGAGAAGGGCATAGGGGCGGACGAACAGCTTAATAATCTAAATCTGAGAGAGGGTACAAAAGCTGATATTAATAGGTCATTAGCTACGATACATTCTGAGTTAGTCGGTCAGTCAAATGATCAAATGACCATTGCTGCCTAAAAGCACTGTAAGCACGGTGTTGCTACGAGAGGGTATGCCGACTGTTTGCTTTCTGGCGTAGGACTGCATAGCTTAACCAGAGTGACGTTGTCTCCGAGTTCTTGGATATGTTTTCTATCTGAGCGGTTCCCTTGGAAGGCTTCGCCATCGCCCTCAGAATAACGCTCATTTCCTACGGCAAGATGGAACCGCTGTCTGCTCCAATCGGCCGAGTGGGCGTCTCAGTAATTAGAGAACATATCGCGCTCGGTGCTGCGTGCCTGATTACTCAGGCGCTTAGTAAGGATAATTAACCGGATGGTTCAAATTCTCCATCCTGATATCAAACTATGAAAACACTGTTTCAGCCTTTGCAAATGGGCGCACTTGAGCTGCCCAATCGGATTTTGATGGCCCCGCTCACCCGTTCTCGCGCCGAAGACGGCCATGTCCCGAGTAGCTTAATGGCCCAATACTATGCCCAGCGAGCGAGCGCTGGCTTAATTATCGCTGAAGCAACAATGGTGATGGAGGGAAATTCATCATTCTGGCACGAGCCAGGAATTTACTCTGAGGCTCAGATTGCTGGCTGGCGAGAGACAACCGATGCCGTTCATGCCGCAGGCGGTCGCATTTTTCTTCAGATTTGGCATGGCGGCAGGGCTTGTCATCCTTTACTTAACGAGGGCAAACAGCCGGTTGCGCCGAGTCCGCTGCCGATTGTGGACGATGAAGTCCATACCCCTGAAGGCAAGAAGCCTTACGTTGTGCCACTAGAATTACGTGATGATGAGATTCCAGACATTATTGAAGGCTTCAAACAGGCTGCTATAAACGCCAAAGCCGCCGGTTTTGACGGTGTGGAAGTTCATGGTGCAAATGGCTATTTACTAGATGAATTTCTGCGAGATGGCTCGAACCAGCGAACGGGTAGCTATGGCGGGCCAATAGAAAATCGGGCACGGCTGATGCTTGAAGTGCTAGCAGCCGTTTCTGAGGTGTTCGGGAGCGATCGCGTAGGCTTACGCATTTCCCCTCTCAACAGCTACAACAGCATGATCGATAGCGACCCAATCGGCTTATGCGTTTGGCTAGCAACCCAGCTCAATGAATACAACTTGGCCTATCTTCACGTCATGCGCAGCGATTTTGCCCAGCAGCAAACCGGAGATGTCATAACGCCGATTCGCGCCAACTACAAAGGCATTATCGTGGGCAATATGGGGTACACCGCCGCCGAAGCGACTACAGCCATTGACTCAGGCCGAGTGGATGCGGTGGCCTTTGGCGTTAGTTTTCTGGCGAACCCTGATCTACCGAAACGCTTTGAAATAGGTGCAGAACTCAACGCGCCTGATCCAGCAACCTTCTATTCTCAAGGCGCAGCCGGATACACTGATTACCCTACCTTGAGCGAGGGAGCCTAAGCCACGCAAGCGTATGAACTCAAATCTTCAGCGCTTCTGGATGGCCGCTCATTTATAGGTAATGCGCTGGCGATCACAGGTTTGTATTTGGAAGGTGGCTGAGAGAATCAAGGGCAGAAGTCATGCAGCGATGCAGCTCGTGCGGAAATCACTTTGTTTTTCAGTTGGTCACCTATCTCATACTCAACCAGCTAAAGACCTGATCGACAGTGAGCGTCAGCTCTAAATCAGGAAAGATAGGAAGAGGGTGATTGCTTTGGCAAAGCACAGGTTGTTGCTGTGGTAGCAAATACAAGACGCTAAGATCATCCGGATCAACAAACCAGCCTAAGTGACTGCCATGCTCTAGACAGTGAAGAATGTTTCCTAAGACTCTGTTGGGCCTTTGAGCGGGAGAGAGAATTTCAATCGTCCAATCTGGGGGAAGGTCAAAGTTGTCTGGAACGTTGCCTTCTGGTGTAAATGGGATACGCTCCCATCGAAATACAGCCACATCAGGTACGATTGATCGCCCGCCAAAGCTGCATCTCAATTCTGGAAAAGCGTAGGCTATTTTAGGTGCCTCTGCCACTTGATTGATGACAGCGCAGAGTTTTCCTTGCAGGCGGCTGTGTCGTCCTTTTGGCATCGGTTTTTGAATTATGTGGCCGTTGACGTATTCGCTGGCAGGTTTAGTTTCTGGCATTTGCAGAAATTCTGTCAACGTCAGTGGTTTAGTAAGGGCTTGAACCATTCGGACTACCTATAAAACGATAGGGTGGTTTCTTTACCTTATTTTAGCGGGTCGGCGGGAAGCCTTGCATTCTAGTATTTGTGTGAGTGTCAAGGGAGAAGCCAGATCACGCTTTGATAATCCTAGTGCTGTCGTTTTCGTTTTTGGTGAGAAGCGCATAATCTTGCTTTTACTGATCGCCATCGCGATATTAATCAAGTCCTTATACCTGCATTGACACCATCTTTTCGGGTTTCGATGCAGCCATTAGCTTTTCGCTAATCGTTCGCAGCATTTTTGCGTCATCTAAAGTAAGTTCATTTTTAATGACTTCGCCGGACATGGCTAAACTCATTTCGCTGCTAGTTTGCTTATGAGTGAGCGTCAGCGTTCCATCTTGCGCAGATGTAATGCTGTAGTTTACGCCTGCAAACGCCAGATTGCCGTTGCTCTCTTGTGTAACCAGCTCGTTAGATACCGCCAGCTCCCAAATTGAACGAAGGCTCGGTTCAATCTCACGCGCTATCTGAAATTGAAAGGCTTTAACCTCTCTTTCCATTCGCACGTAATCAGCCGGTCTGAGTTGATAGCTATCTTGGCTAGTCTCTTTCATCCTGAGCGCAATCTTCTGGATGTTTTGCGCATGGCTACCCTGTGAGATGGCAGCATTGGCTCTATACCATGTGCGCAGCTCGCCTACAGTGGTTTTGGGCTGGCTTTTAGAGAAGCGGTCTATATCGGCGGTCATTTTTTCCGCCTCCGAAAATGTCAGATGGGGTTTTTCCAGCTCTTTAGCCTGCTTTCCTTTTTCTACAATCGCTTTGAGCTGTTCGCTAAGTTTGGATGACTGTTGTGCTTGTACAGCAGCGTACCAATCTCGCAGTTGCCCTACCTCTACTGGAACAGTGGCTTCTTTACCGGTAAGGGCTGCGTGCAGTTTTGGGTCTCGCAGTTTAATCGCCTGCTGAACTACGGCAGAGGCTAACTTCTCCCCTGCTGGTGGTTGCTTCTCAGCGTGAATGCTGTCCAGGGCGGGTACAGCAGATATTGACATCTGCGGCTTAGCTCGGCGGGTATCAGCTTGTGCTATCGGAATAGGCTGTCTGCCTTCTAGATCTAATGACTGCTGTACTTCAGCAACGATCTCATGCTGATCGCTTTGCTTAGTCACTTGCTGCGCTGGTATGTCAGCGTACCAATTTTGTAGCTGCTTAACCTCTAAAGAGGCCGTCGCCCCTTCATTAGTAAGGGTTGCGTGCAGTTTGGGGTCTCGCAGCTCTAGTGCTTGTTGAATCACAACAGAAGCTAACCCTTGTCCTGCTTGCTGTAGCTGTTCAAATTGGGTTGATGTAGCGGGTGATATAGATTCTAGGTTTAGCGATCGCTCCTCTGTGTCTTGGGCTAGCTGTGCGGCCGCTACTGCTAGCCCATCGCTGTGTTGACTCTGCTTATCGTCTAGATTAGGCTGATTCGCTAGGCTATCCTGCAACTGCTGAATAGCCTCAGCAGTTGCGAAGGTGCGATCACTCTCATGCCGTGATTCGCCTGGGGTAAGTGGATCTTGAGGTGCAGCTCTCTCAGTACGATCCGATTGGCCGATAGATACTAATCCAGACGATGCCTGTTCTGTCTCCTTTTCTAGTCTGGGATGGATGGTAGTGGTGTTGTCCGCTTCAACGGCTACTACCAAAGTAGTTTTTTGAAGCCTTTCTACGAGCGCATCAAAGCCAGTGGGAAATACTCTGCTGAGATTGACTCGTCCGTGCTGAGGACTTTTAGAAGGAACGCTAGAAATCATAACTTTCAGAGAATCTGCCACTAGAACAGCATCCTCTTTATAAGTCTCAAAGTATGTCCCAGGTGTTTTTATTAGAACAACTGAGTCGGGATACTGCTCCTTCCATTCCAAATAGCGTTTGAAAGCTGGCCGTATGGCGTCGTCTGCTTTGCTAGCAGTTGTTTTTTCTGCTTGGGGTGATTCCTGTTTATCCGGCTGTGCTTTTACTGAGGATGTTGTCTGTTCTATGGTTTGGGAGGATATCGGCTGCTGTACGTTATCTGTGGGCGCGATCGCTCCCACCTGCTGATCGTTGACCGCTACTGCTTGAGTATATTTTTCGGCAAAGCTAGTCAGCAGAGAGACGAAGACGTTTGATTCCTTCCGATACCAGCGCGGATCGCCGCCTTTTTTAGAGAACCGAAACTTTTGAGCGCTTAGTTGCTGCGTCCATTCTTTCGAGGGTTTTTCGGTGAAGCGAACCTCGATACCCTCTTGCGCTGGATTTCGAGAGACTGTAATGTGGTCGCTTTGATATATGTGCAAATCATCGGCTTGAGATTTTGAATCTGTCTTTAGCAGATGAGAATGATCTGCTGACACCGTTAGCAGTTTGTCATCTTTTCTAGTTTCGACGGTCTGTGGTTGGCTTACCGTAATGCGTTCTATTGGCGGTAGGACGATCTCTTCTTCGCGCCCTGAGAACAGCGATTTAATGCGCAGGACGACGCTTTCTTCCTCTACTGGCGCAACTCTCCCCTTTTCTACACCGTTAGTATCTACAGTCTGCTGCTCTGCCTCACCGATGAGTTCTGGTGTGATCGCCTCCACCAGCTCATCTAGCGCTGAACCCTTTTCACCCCCTTGATTTTCTGTAGTAACGTTGTGAATAGGCTCCTTTGTTTCCGCTTTGAGTGATTGAGCCTGATGTGCATACTGATTGGTAGATAGATAGAGCGCTAAGCGAGCGGCTAGTATATCCTCATCGGCAGTGAAATCGCCCTCTGCTTGAATGCTTTCTAGCGTTAGTATTCCGGCATCGTCTACTTGAAATATGGCTGTCGTTTTGGCCTGGGGTAGATTGGCGATCTGAACGTTGGCAGTTAGCTTAATTTGCTTGCCGTCTTCTGCATCAATAACCAGATCGTTGTCTTTGTCTGCATGTTGGAGAGTCAGATAGAAGCCATCTTTAGAAAGCACTTCGCGCTCAAGTCCGACGGCGGCGATAAATTTAGCGATGCGCTCGGTTACGCCAGTTGTTTGCTGTTCCTGTGGGGCGACCCGAGGCTGTGAAAGACTCCCCGTGGCGGATGAACCGTCATCTATGCCTGCTGTGCTTTGTCCTACCCCTTCCCTTTTAGAGTCGGCCTTCAATGCCTCATGTACTTCGGCAAGGCGCTGAATGGCGACGGCTAGTTCTTTCTCTTTAGGAAAGGTCTGCTCCAACTGCCCAGAAAGGTCTGAAAGGTCTTTTTGTCGATTTGCAAGCTGCTTATTAAAGTCGTTCAGGTTTTCTACGACATCTCTTTCTAGTAGACGCTTCAGGGGGCTGTATGCGCCTGATTTGGATCTTGATATGTCCTTGTAGTAATAGTGCTTCTCGCCCGATATTCTTATGCGAGTGCCGAGTCCGCCGTCCAATCCCTCGTTTTGAAGGTACAGATTAAACCCACCTAAAGCGCCTATTTGCTTTGATACAGGCTCCTGACTCTTATTAAGAAAAGCTGCCTGACTTCTAATGCGTTTGCCGATCTCTTCCTCTTGGTCAAGCGCTAACGTCTGCCCAAATAGCTGGACTGTCCCATTTGAAAGGGCTGCTTTGGCCGTATTGCTATCTATCTGAGTCCGTCTGAGCGCTTCGGTCAGCCGATCAATCTCGACCGGTAATTTCTTTAAGCGATTCCTAATTTGATAGTTGCTATTAGTGTGCGCTCTGCTCTGTGCTGATAGTTGCCTGATGGTATTGTCGAGCGTGGCCTTCTCCATGATGAGCGGGTTGCCAGTAGCGATCGCCTTAATTTCAGAGTAGCTAAGCGCCTCAGTCGAAATATCTGACATCCGGCGAACATCGCTAGAGCCTTTCATCACCTGGGAGATGAATCCGGCCTTATTTTCTAGCGTTTGCCAGAAATAGCCATCAATCCCCGGCTGGTCGTTGCGGCCTTGAGTGACATAGCGAATGCTTTCTACAACTGCGTTTTGATTGCCCTGTCGCACCATCCGTCCGTCCCTTTGCTCGATTTGATCAGGACGCCAGGGCACCGTGAGATGACTAATGCGAGCCAGCCTGCGCTGGCCGTTGAAGCCCGTTTCTAGCTGCGCTCCCGATATCAGTATCGAGATTTTTCCTTTATTAAAGTCTTGCTGAAGCTTGAGTTTATTCGCATCCGTTTTATAGTCCTGAGCAAAGGCGATCGCTTTCGCAGGCACCCCCTTATCAATCAGCTTCTCTTTAATGTCCTGATAGATAGAGAACTCACCTGCTTTCTTCGGTGTCCCTAAGTCGCAGAATACGAGATGCGTCTTCTCGCCCTTACTCTCCTGCCAGAACTGGTAGGCATCGCTGACGAAGCGGTTAATTTTACTATCTGGATCGTCAAAAGCCTCTGGAAAGAGCAGACGCATATCGGCTGAGGCCGAGCGACCGTTCCCGGTCAGCTTTAGCATATTGTCTTCGGTCGGATCGACGTTGCGCATATTCTCAGCGCGTTTGACTAGCTCGTCCATATAGGCGAGCTGATCGTCTGTCGCAGGCACTGCTATAACAGTTGGCTTGCCGCTGACTAATTCAGGGACAGGCAGCTTCAGCATGTCAGCCGTCTGAATATCCATCACCTGCCGAACGCTGCTCATTAGCTCAGGCAAATTGACGAAAGAAGAGAATCGGGTTCTAACCTGGAATTTTCCAGTCGCCGCTAGCTCCGCCGAGGTGACAGTTTCGCCAAAGACGCTGGCCCAGTCGTCAAAAGAGGCCAGACCCATCCGCCCTAGCTCTTTGGGTTGTAGGTAGCGTTGAACGGTATATAGCTCTGCCATTGAGTTAGCAATCGGTGTACCCGTCGCAAAGATGACGCCTTTACCTTCGCCGCGCACCTCTGCCATATAGCGCACCTTCATGTGCATATCGAAAGCCCGCTTACTTTCGGTATTGGGTAAGCCAGCGATGCTTCGCATCTTAGTGACATAGCCTAGATTCTTGAAGTAATGCGATTCATCGACCAGCAATAGATCGACGCCTAGCTGCTCAAAGGTAATCGTGTTGTCTTTCGCTGGGCTTTGGGCGATCTCATTGATCCGTTCTTGAAGGGATGACTTTTTCTTCTCCAGGTCTTTCATCACCCGGCGAGATTCCTCACCGCGACCTTTGACGCTTAGGATGGCTTCTCTAACTTTCGCGTATCCTTCCGCTAAGAAATTCGTTTGTGCCTGCTCGCTTAGCTTAAGCTTCTCAAAGGCCGTATGCGTAACGACAACTGCGTCCCATTGACCGGTCGCAATTCGAGCCATGAGCTGCTGCCGATTAGCTGCTGCCGAGTCTTTCTTAGTTGCGGCTAGTATGTTGGCCGTGGGATAGAGGTGCTTGATGTCTCCGGCCATCTGTTCGAGTAAATGGTTAGGCACCACGAACATGGGCTTATTGGCTAGCCCTAGTCGCTTCTGCTCCATTGCCGAGCAAATCATCTCAGCAGTCTTACCTGCGCCGACGACATGGGCTAGGAGCATGTTGCCAGCGAGCGAGCGATATACCGCGTCGGTCTGATGCTTTCTCAGGACGAAATTAGGATTCTTCCCAGGCAGCTCTAGGTGGCTTCCGTCGTACTGCCGCTCGCGATTGGTATTGAATTTGGCGTTGTATAGGTTAGTGAGCCGATCTGTTCTGTCTGGGTCTTGCCAAATCCAGTCTTTGAATTTCTCCTTAATGCCTTCCTGTTTAAGTCGGGCGGCGGCTGTTGCATCTTGATCGACAATTCGCTGGTTGGGTTCGCTCGGATGATCTGTGTAAACAGTGGGGTTTTGCAGATTGAGCGATAGCTCAATAAGCTTAGTCGCCGCTACATTCTCAGTTCCGTAGACGATTGTGTTGGCTTCGAGCGATCGCACTTCATAGGTACTGGTCACATACCAAGCATTCGCGCTCGGAGAATGCTTGATAGACAAACCGTCTTCTATGCCTAATAGTTCGTAAGCAAATGCTTCGACTTCTGTGGATGGTACCCATACAGAGCCTAAGCGCACGTCGATATCGCCAGGAAGGAGTGGCTCGGGCTGAACGTCTTGAAGTGCCTCCACGTTAACAGTGAACTGGCTGTCTTTTGTTGCCGCTTCCTGTGCGATCGCTAGTTTTTCTTTGACATTACCGCTCAGGTATTCGCCCTGTGTCTGCCATACGTCTGCTACGGGGTCGCGGAAGATGAGCGACTCCTTTTGCAGCTCCAGCACCACCTCTGGCTTGGACTGTGACGTTAGCCGAGCAATATAGTCAGTATCGACCTTGCCCAGCTCATTCAAGCTGAATAAGAGTCCTTCTTTGGCACTCTCTGCGTGAGTTTTAGGCTGATAGGCTTGAATCGTTCGCTTGAAGAAGATGTCAGTTTTCTGCGCTGTTTTCTCTTCTGGGTCGTATTTCTCTAATGCTCGTAGTAGCGGGTAGTCGGGGTCGCCATTATAAACAAGCTTATTCCCGCCCTGGCTAACGTATCCGTGCTTGCTGACAAAACGGTCGTATGCCGCGATTAACTTCGCCTGTGCTGCTTCTAGCTGTTCATCCGTGCCTTCTTTTAGCTGAACGTCAAAGACCTTCTGAACTGCATCGCGGACTTTGATCAATCCAATAACGCGCTCGTAGGGCTTGCCAGTCAATCCTGATGGTTCAAGATAATCACCTATGCGAATCATCAGCTCGCCGTTGTGCACGACGCGTCCGTTTTGCTTAGCCTTTGACTGAAGCTCTGGCGGAACTAATATTCGTTGGGTCTCAGCTTCTGGCTCCAGCCTCTCTTGATAAATGCCAGGAGGCATGGCGGCAAAAGCCTGTCTGATGGCCTCGGAGATGTTTCTGCCATCTCCTTTAAGGGCTAGCCGCCCAGGGTAAAGCTTGTCATCGCTCAGCTCGCCCAGCATCAGCGCTGGCCGCTGTGCGTAATATTCGTTTGTTTTTAATAGCTTGCCGTCATTATCCTGAATGTTTGTCTCTTTTAGTTCAGTCCAGGCGATCCCGTTAGGCACAACGCCACTGCCTAACTTTTGCAAAATGATGAGGTCTGTCGTCACCTCCGTGCCAGCGTTTTTCTTAAAGGCGTCTCCGGGTAAGCGCATTGCCCCTACTAAATTAGCGCGGTCGCTCAGGTATTGGCGAAATGCCTGACCTTTCGCCGATTGCATCGTTCCTGTCGAGGTGATGTAGACTAGCAAGCCGCCAGGACGCAGCTTGTCCAGCCCCTTTGCGAAGAAATAGTCGTGTAGCGTGTTAACAGACTGATTTTTATAACGGGGGTCGCTGACGCCAATTTCCGAAAAAGGTACGTTGCTGATGGTCAAATCGAAATAATTATCAGCAAGAGCTACGTCCTGAAATCCCTGAACGTAAATATCTGAATCAGGATAGAGCTGCGATGCAATGCGCCCTGAAATAGAGTCCAGCTCAATCCCTGTAACCTGAGAATTACTCGCTATTGCTGTAGGTAGTGTGCCTTCAAAAGCGCCGGTTGCGCCCATAGAAGGGTCTAGGATCGTTCCACCGGTAAAGCCTAACCGTTCAACTCCCTGATAGATCTCGGCGGCAATGTCGATATCTGTGTAGAAGGCATTGATAGTCGAAGCTCTAGCAGCCGCAAACTCTCCTTCGGTGAGGGTTGCTTCTAAAACGCTTCTAAGCTCAGTCCACTCTGGCTTAGTTGTAAAAATGTCAGCCGCGACGCCCCATCCCGAGTAACGAATGAGGACAGCTTGTTCTTCTGGGGTAGCTGGCCGTTGCGCTGCCTCTATTTCTTTAAGAAGTTGGATGGCAGCGATGTTTTTTCTTGCCTTTGTCTTCGCACCGCCGCTCGACAGATCATCTGTATCTGTGATCTGGTAGTTAGCCATTTGTCATTCTGTTGTAGATTTGCTGGTTCAGCCGCTCTGTTCGGGCTGATAGATGTATATCCCTGCTTCTGTCGTCATGAGATTAGGTACATCTTCTTCTGTCGGTAGATAGATGTAACGTTCTCTCGTTGCCTGCTTAGCAATTATGAAGGCTGTTGCCCCTTCGTATCCTTGTTCGATAAGACCATTCTCAATCTCGGTAGCATCGTCCATTGTTGCTTCTTGAGCTGCATTCGCCGCTTCAAACAACTTTCCTTGCTGAAGTAGATCTGCGTACATTTTGGGACGATGTTCGTGCCAGTGTCGAAGGGCGCTAGCAGCATCTGGTAGTGTACCTTTCGGGATTCTTAGTGTGGATGTTCTCCCTGGTTGAACGGGCATGAGTTTACTCCCTATTATGTCTATTCTTATTTAAACGTTATCCCGTCTCACCATCAAGACTAAGTGAATAAACTGGTATCGGATTGCCGTCAAAAAAGATTGTCATTAACCATCTAGGTTTGTTGATGTCGATGGGAGCATCTAGTATTGTTTCAATACCGCTATCAGTAAACTTGCCTTTGAAGATTTCAGTGCCATCAAGCACTACAGAGAAGCCCTCGGGCTTCTGCTGGGTCAATAAGTCTAGTAAGAAGTGCTGCATGTTTACCCGATCTCAATACCTACTTTGCTTTGCTTTTCTGTCTGCGCTGGCTTCTGGTTGAGCAGCTCTTCGCGGTAGTTTTGAAGCTCAATCGCTTTAGCAATACTGTTCTCTAGCTTATCCATATCAGCGATGGTTAGCGTGCTTTTTGCCCCGTTTAATGAATCGACTATCAGTTCTTTACGCGGATGTCCCTGAGTGGCTACGGTAACTCGTTCATCCGTTCGGCTGACAAAGAAGTTAGGGCCATTGCGCGATTCACCTTCAGGAACCGCCAGTTTTACACCTTCTGCAAGCCTAGCGACCCTCTGCGCGTAGTTAGCTTCGGCTTCAGGGCCACCTTCAATGATGGGTAGTTTAGAAGCCTGGTTCAGGTTTTTGTAGTCTGCTGGCTGTAGCGACATGCCCTTTGAGATGCTGATTGGCTTGCCTTTATCATCTGTGGCAAAGCTCATGATTAAGCGGTCTTGACTGTCCTTAACTTTGTAGCCATCAGTGACGGCTTCGACCGTGTAACCTTTTGCCTTAAAGATAGATTCTCCGGTTCTTTCATGCCCTTTGTCATAGAGTCGTAGCGCTGCCTTGGCCATGCCATAGGACTTCACCTTATCGGCCCTATCTTTGAGGTAGTGACTAGCTCTACCGAGTCCTTTGCTGGCGGCATCGACCGCTAGACTGCTGCCGCTAATAGCCGCACTCGCAATATCATCAAGGGATGTTTGCTTAACCTTAGTCTGTAGGGTTTGCTGAATAGTGGTTAGCTGCTGCCTTGCCTGTTGGAGCAGCACTTCCGTATCCTGTTTGATAGCTTGAGGTGCTTTGGCTACCGCACTAACGATTTCTTTATTTTTCTGATGGACACCTTTGAGCTGTGCGTTTAGCTGATGAAAGTCAGCCGCTACCCTTTGCCATAGAGCTTTAGTTTTACTGTCAGGCAGTTTCTCAACGCTGCTTTTGAATGTCTCTACTGCATGGGGCGCGACGAGCGGTTTAGACGGGAGACTGGCCTCAGAAACACTAGAATTGCGCTCTCTAGCAGCCTGATTGCTAGCTTCTAAAGCTGAACTAAGAGAATCAATCGTCGAACTTTGAATATTAATAGTTGCTTGATGAAGCTGGTCAATCCTTTCGGAGCCTGATTCGAGAGAGGAAATTATTGAATCTTGAGCTGTAATAATCCTATCCTGTGCCTCTATCGACTTATCCTGAGTTTCTATATAAGCGATCGCCTCAGTAAGCTGCACTGAATTATCGGCTTCTCTCTCTGTAGCCTCTGCTGTCGGCTCCGGCTGTACTGCTCTTGTACTGCGCTGCTGAGCTAAGTCGGCAACTTCATTCACTGAGACAGCTAGCCCCTTCTCCTGCCGAAAGAGCAGCCGTTCGCCTGCCTTGCCTTTACCGCTGACAGCAATGACTTCGATCTCAGGCGCTTTGGGATTGCCATTGCCCGTAAGTGGAATATCGACGCGATCGCCCTCATCTTGAAGGACTGCGTTTCTGATGCTTGATAGCATCTCACCGGTCAGCCGGTCTTGTGGCTTTCCTACGTCACTGTCGTTGAGGAAAACCGTCTGTCCGACCTTGACTTTAAGTTCTTCGCCTTCTTTTACGACTTCTGCGAATAGTTCGCGAGCTTCAGCCGCTATGCCGCTTATAGACTTTTCTTGAGGCATGATCGTTCTCTCTGTTTGATGGTGCTGTTGAGATATGTGATACTTTCCGCTTTGGGTGCTGACCTTTACGGAGCGGTTATGAGTACTGAGTGGCTAATATTTGGCTTCCTGGCTGGTCTGAAAAAGCACAGTGTTCCAAGAGGAAATCTAGCTTGGCCATACCGCTCGTTCTATCGAGTAGAACCTCGTCGTTACCTAAGACAAAGAGCGCGGTTTCTTCCTCATCGAAGCAAATCTCCCAGAAGGGGGGGACATAGCCTTTTGAGCATTCTCTAGTGGCGGTTAGCTGACCGTTCTCGTAGCGTAGATAGGTCAGACCGAAAAACTTGACTTCGACGATGGCGGGCGTGAAGCCTGCATCAAAGTTTCCCTTAGCATTTTGCTCCGTAATCTGCTGAGCAATTTCGGGAAACTCAGCGAAAAAGGCATGTGCAGCGTTAGATTGTGGTGTGGTCTTCATCTGTGTTGCTCCTGTCATAATATTCTCCATTAAAATCCTATAGGGCCAAATTCGTCGTACTTGTAGTTGCTGTCAATATCTTGCAGAACATATTGGTCGCTTGGCACAGTGAGTCCAACCTGCTTCCAGACCCAGACATCGACCGAAGTAAATTTCGGTCTTTCAAAGGGATCTAGATTTCGCTCTTCTAAATTAGCTTTGAAGTCTGTTCTAAAGTTTTCTATACCGCCTGCTGCGTTTATAGAGTGCTGGTAGGACTGAAGTGATAGAGAGCGAGCTGCATTCAGCTCAATTCTGTCGGTGATGGCTGTATCTATAGAAGGGTCATACGACACTCCGCACACTGGCCCTGTTAAAGTGGTGACCTTGAAGAAGAAGTTTTCACCCGCATCAGTGTTTCCAACCTCGCCCCTGGTGTATAGCCAGAAAACATGTTCGTCCCCACTAGAATCAATCGCTCTGCCAATAATTCCAGCAGTACGACTGCCGTATGGCTTACAGGCTTCATGAGGGTCTTGCGAAGTCTGTTGGGCGACGAGCGCTATAGCCTTCGCGTTAGCTTGACTGCTGGTGTTAGCCTTTAAGCCAGTTGCGTAGTCTATGCGATTGACTAGAACGACAGACAAACATGCCAACGCCAGCACGGTTAAAAAACGCTTATATTTTCTTTTCATATGCCCTTGCTATTAATAATCCCAATCAATGACAGAATCAGGGTCTATTCGAACCTCCCCTGGGCCAATTACCTCAAAGTGCAGATGAGGCCCACTGCTGTGGCCGCTAGAGCCAATCGCGCCAATCTTGTCGCCTTTAGCAACGCTGTCACCCGTGCGCACAAAGACGTTACTCATGTGGCCGTATAGCGTCTTAAATTCGCCGTGGTCAATGATGACGTGAAGCCCCCAGCTCACATCCCCGTGGTCGTCTACGGTCACAGTTCCACCATCGGCGGCAAAGATTGGATCGCCAAAATTGCCGCCGACATCAACGCCCTTGTGGACGCGCCGCCCACCGCTACCGTTTGGATTGAAGGGACTGTGAGGCTTATAGCCAACCGTAGGGCTTTGTAGATCTCCGGTAGCTTGCCCGCACTTAGAAGTCCCTACATTTTTGTGATAGCTTTTCTTCGTAGCTTGGCCATAATCCCAGAGTGATAACGTTCCGTAGCCATCACTGACCGAGGTTGAATCTAAGGTGCCGTTGCGTAATACGTCGCCCCCGCCGAAATGCATCTGTCCAAGAATTTCGAGAATGCGATCGCCTGAATACCCTTTGTCTAACAAAGATTGAATTGTTCTACTTTGGTCTTCTACGAACAACTTATCTTGTTCTTTGGGTGGAAAGTACTTTGCGATCTCTGCGGGCGTTGGTTGTTGTCCGCGAAAGGTTTTTTCTAAGAACGCGCCACCTCCTGGTGTTGCGGAGATGATAGCTACCACATCTTCTCTGTAGCTCATGTACTGATAGCGCCCAAGTGCGTATCCGCGCTCGTTCGGATATCCATAGGGGCCACCATCAACGTACAGTCCGCCAGGAACGGTATAAGGATCGCCGCTGACGTTGGATTCTATACTGTGAATGGCTTCAGCTAGCGCGTTAAAATCTACTCCGCCTGGGCCTTTTCCACACAAAGAGCCGCTGCCGCCGCTCCCTCTGGGCCGGTATTTGCCCATGATGTCATTAATCTCTTGAGAGTTAGCGGGCTTGAGTTTTTCCCAAGCTTTAGGCATTTCTAGTCCGCTGGTGATGCCCCCGAGCGCATCGAGAAAGCCAGTGACAACCATGCCCTTTTCCTTGCTATTGAGCACTGGCATCGGAACGGGGCCAAGAAAATAAGGCGTACAGCCTAAGTCAGGAAAGCCGCGATAGCAGTATCGGAAGTAGAGGGCGAACTCTGCTGTACCTTTGGACTCGTCTGTTTTATCTAAAACTATTTTGACGGTATCGCCAAAGGGGAGCCGTCCGGTTGGCTCCTTACCCCCGTTGACGACTCCCAGGACGCCCTCGCCGCCGTTCACTATCTGCTGCCCTTCCTTGCTACCGCCTGCTATCCACTGCGCCCCGTGCATGTTGCCAGCACCGCTCAGTTCGATATGCGCACAGCCCCTCTCCTGTACGCACTGAACCGAGAAGCCGTCTGAGTTGCTGCCAGTAATAGAGCGTTTAGTGCGCGTCTTAGTGTGTTCCTTTGGCCCGTAGGTCATATCGTGAGTGGCCGTAATGCCGCTAAAAATATCTGGTATCTGAGACAACTTGCCGAAGCCGATATCTCCTAAGCCCGGTACTTCAGATAGCGCGGTTTCCTTCCAGTTCTGAAACTCAGAGAACTCAGTCAGGTCTAGATTGGGAATTTCCAGCACGGAATAGTCGCCTAACAACTCGCTGAAGTTTAGATCGCCGATGAAGTGATCGGCTTCTATCATCTCGCCCAAGGTGGCTGAGAGATCGAAGTCAATCACTTCAGCGATCGCCGGGACTTCTTTGAGGGTAAAGTTTTCTAGTGCCGGAACTGCCTTTACTACTTCGGCCAAGGACTTGTCTTGAAGAAAGGGTACATCAGCGATTCTGAGTCCTTCCAAATCCAGGCCCGATAGCTGGGAAACAAGATCTAAGTTCATCTCTTGTGCACCGAAAGAGGATTGAAAGTCGCCGAGCGTGAAAACATCAACGGGAAGGTCGCCCGCTTCCCAGTGTCGGCCAGGGTCATAACCCATCTCGATAGCGAGATCCCCAGCAGAGGCAATGTCACCTGCCTCCTGATAAGCCGGAAGCGAGTTAAACGTCACGTTTGACAAATCAATTGCACCGCCTTCAGCCTGGGCAGGAGATGCCCAAAGCAGATAACAAAGCAGAAAAGTGATGATTACTCTAATAACAGCGATGGGTCAGTCCAAACACTTAGACTGCCAGCCTAGAACAGAATCGAAAGTTCTCCTATAGCCGCTACTTGAGCTAATTTTTGCGGTTTTTAGCTGTTAGCTGAAGGGCATTAAACAGTTATCAGCAGTGAATAGGAGCTGTTTTGTTGCACCATGTCTAAAATCTCGATAGAAAGAGCAGTAAGAAAGAGAACTTTAGCTGCACAATTGGCAAAAAGTACTGCACTGAAGCAGCATCAAGAATTAACAAAACTCAAAATTCTAGCTGGGGTCTAGGCTCGACTTCAATATCTGATTGTTCATGTTCAATGCGCAATCGCTCCTCCATATCTTGATAGAGGCTTTTACACTCTGCTAGCGGGAGCGCTAGTATCTCGTCTACCAGCTCCTTCGAGTCAGCTCTGTGCTGAACGCCGTGGTAACGCCTTAAGCCGTTGAGCGAGTAGGCTCTGCCTAGCTTGCCGCCTGAGAAGGCGACTCCATCAACGGCAAAGCTGATACCGACATGCGCTCCGGCTTTCTCCTTAAGCTGAATAGAGATGTCGGGATATTTAACCCGTAGCTCCATAACTAGTCGCGTAAGCGAGGTGGACATTGGTAGGCATTCATCCAATGCCGCCCAAAGCCTTTCCTTTGGCAATAGCCGCCCTGTTCTTCGCTTTTGCCGATACTCGCCGGTCGAAAGGTTCCTCACCGCCGCTGTGGGCCTAGTCTGAGTTTGCTTGAGACTAAATCTAAGCTCTAAGTCTTTTTCTAGCTGACGGATACGGTAGCGGTCAAAGCTATTGCCAACCCACATGCCATCGTAGTCAACCGTACTGGCTGCAAGATGCCAATGACGATGGTTCGTATCATGATGCTCAACGCCGACGTAAGGACACCGCCCATGTCCAAGCTGTTTTAGCAACATCCTCGAAATTTCGTACATAGCGGCCTGTTCGACTTGTACGCTGTCCTCAATAGGAAGACTAATCGAGTAGTGCGCAATAACCTTATCGACCTTTGGGTTCAGCCTAGCTACCTGCTTAAAGTTATGAGCAAGCTCCGATACAGTCCGCCCCGGCACGGTGCGGCAGATAACTATGTTCTGGATATTTCCAGTCCTTTGAAGCTCAGCCTCTACTGTTTCGAGCTGCTTTTTGGGATCGAACAAATAGTCAAGCAGCTTGAGCGGTTCGCCTCCCCTGGTTACCTTAATCCTCAAATTGACACAACTCTGCCATGCGTTTTCGGCTATCTCCGAGGGATGCGCCGTCAAGGACATCTTGAGCGATTTCAAATAAGCGATCGCTCATTGAAGGGGAAAGCCGATCCGTTTCTATCAGACTCACCATGCAGCTAACCATTTCTACAAACATGGCTCTGCTGTGGAGGTCTGCAAAAGCTTGTCGCTTAAGGTATTTGCTAATGCTATATCCAGCGGCCTTTGCCTTTTTTTCTATCTGATTTTTTTCGCTCTCTGAGCAGTACACACTAATTTCCATAAGCACCCCCGTTTTGCCATATCTTGCTATTCCAAAAAGCTGAGAGAAAATGCAGTTAGCATTATAAGAATAATATACGAGTAATATAAGAATAATATACGAGTAATATAAGAATAATATACGAGTAATATAAGAACAATATACGAGTAATATAAGAACAATATAGGAGCATTATAAGAATAGTACACAAGTATTATAAGAATAATATACGAGTATTATATGAATAATATAGGAGTATTTATTCATATAATTATCTTCGTGAAATTTAGATGTACTTTCACCAATAGATTGAGGATAGCGATATGGTAGGAAAAAGAAACAACTTTCAAAAGCTTGATCGCTTTTCCTAGCGTTTTTCTAAAAGGTTTATGCATGGGCAAAATTTACAAAGTAGACTTCGGTGAAGAGGAACAGAAAACTAAGACTATTCAGGAGCTGTTTGAAAGCATTCAGTTTTACCGCAGTGAAGGCAAAACCATTCGCTCTATACATGCTGCGCTTGAGCGTTCTGGACTATGGAAGAAAAGTCTCAGCAGCTTTTTGAAAGATTACTATCAGCATTGCAACTCAGAAAAGGGTGCTAGGACAAAAGGGTCTAAGTCTACCGTGTCTTTGCAAAGTGCTCCCACTGACAGCAAGCAGAATTCAACTGCTAACAGCCTTCAAGAGAAAAACATCGAGAGTAAGCCACAGATTGATATTAGGACAGGCATCAAGCCAGATATGACTTTAGAGGAGAAGAGAGCAATCTCAGCTCAGATTTTTAAGAGAAAACGAGAACAGCAGTAAGGAAACCATGACCAGACTTCATATTGTGACCGGCGATAAAGGCAACGTAGGCAAAAGCGCTTGGTGTACAGCCATGATTGAGTGCTACCGCCATCATGGAACACCGCTTGCGTTAGTAGATGCAGATAGTGATAGTCAGACGCTGAGTAAGGTGTATGACTCAGCCTTTCCAATTGAGTTTTCGGACGACCTTGAATATGCACCGTTCACAGATAGCATTTATGAGATTGCGCTCAAAGAGGTAGGGAAGAAGAAAAAAGGCGGGGACGTTCTAGTCGATCTGCCTGCCGGTGGAGAGAAGTTTATCAATAAGTGGATAAATGATTGCGATCTCACCGAGCGAGCCAAAGCCGACGAAATTACGATCATTAAATGGTGGGTATCAGACTCCGATTCAAGTTCGATTCAGATGTTTGAAAAAGACGTAGCGCGATACCCCTCTATTAAATATGTGTTCCTTAAAAACATGGGTAGAAGCTCACCCCCTCAGTGGACTAGCTTTGACGAGAGTGAAACGATAGAAGCATTGGTGAAGAAAAAGCGAATCAGCGTATATGAAGTGCCCGGTATCCCATCGGCTATTTTGGATAAGCTGAGAGTGGCAGGCGCACAGCTAATAGACGTTATCAATGATGAAGAATACAAAAAATACGGCTTGAGCACGGTGATGCGAGTGAGAAGCTGGGTCACCAGTACTCGTCGTCTCATTGATTCAGCTATGCCAGAAGAAAAGAAGAAAGCTACCAGAAAGAAAGCCGTCGCTCAAGAGTCAGGAGCTGCTACAGCCGCTGACTCTACTATGGTTGCTGAACTCTTAGAAGCACCGACAACCGTTGAAGCTAGTCCATCAGATCAACAGACGAAAGTGCCTGCAACCGTCGAATCTCGTTAGCAAACTTAAGTCATATTGTAGGAAGTAATGGAAACAGTCGAATATGCGAATGCGATCGCCTATCTAAGCGAACGGATAGATGGGCTAGTCGTAAAGCAAGATACATACCACGAGAAAACATGGGAGAGACTTGAGCAGTGGTCGGAGACAAACGTACAGTTAGTCAGGAGCCTGCGGGAACAATCGCAAGACAATCGCGCATCGACCGGCACCTATCAGTCGCTCGTGCAGCACTTGCTGACATTCGCACAGACAACGCAGCAGCTCACCTCAACCACCTGGAAACTCGACAGCTCATCGGAAAAATTGATGCGCTACTTGATGGAGGAGCAAGCCGCCCAGTTCAGGAGCCTCGAAGCGAACAACGAGAAATTACAGGAGTCATCGAGCCTGCTAGCGAGATACCTGATAGAGGAGCAGTCGCCCCAGCTAGAGAACCTGAAAGCAAACAGCCAGCAGCTCAAAACCTCGTCGAGCGACTTAGAGACCTATTTGAAGACAGAGCAGTCGCAGCGCCTGAAGCTACTGGAAACCAGCATAAGGACGTTGCTAGAGATGATCGAAGCGTCTCAGAAGACCTCATCTTCTCCAATAGCGATCTCCTCGGTAAAGAGTACGACGACTCCGGTGCAGGACAGTTCGCCAGTCGAGGCGAACCCGAAAGCCAAGAGCCAGCCAGCCAGCAGCTCCATGACAGCGATCGCTCACAGCATAAAGGAGAAGCAGAGCTATAGCCTATATACAGTGATGCTTTCGGTTGGGGCTTCTTTTATAACGACTGTTTTTCTACTGATAGCCGCCTGGAGCGTTGGGGGTATTGGAAATGCACTTGCAAACATTTCGCGGATGTCGGAGCTGAGTCCTGACAAACTAGAAAATCCTGAACCTGCGTTAGGGATTGAGGAGCAGAAATCTGACGAGCTGTAACGTAGCGAATCAGATTTGGGCAAGTTCTTAAAATATTATGGATACAGGGCAGCATGACCCGCAAGGAAATGCCAACTTTGTTAACTCTTTTTATGCCGGATATCACTGAGACACTATGGCTGAATCTGTCTATTCCCGCGAGCAGGTTGAACAGTGGCAAACCAAGCTTGAGGCGATCGCTTCTGAGCCACGCACGACCTTTACTAAAAAGCAGGTAGTCGAAGAACTGATCGACACGATTGAAACGGCACTGGAGTCGCGCTCTTATCTAGAGGTTGCAAATGGACTAAAGGACTGGGGACTAGATATCTCTGAAGGGTCACTCAAGCAGTATGTTTCTCGCTACCGCAAGGCGAATAAAACAAAGCCAGTTTCTTTGGGGAAGAAACGCGCTACGAAGACATCCGTACTGGAGGGTGATGAGAAGTCGGTGCAGGCGTCAGTAGCGGCGGATGAACCGATGAAGAAAAAGAAGGCAACGGGTGGTAAGCAAAAAGGCTTTGTTGAAATGCCTGAAGAGTTGTAAATTACGAATTGAATATACGATGACAGTCAATATTTTAAAACTGGAATTCAAAAGTGACTCTCACGATGCGACAGTCAAGAAGCTTATGCCGACGATAGAGTTCTATCGCTCAGAGGGTAGGAGTTTACCGGATATCTATGCGGCACTTTGTGAGGCAAAGGCGCTTTCAAAAGGAAACGCACCTCCAATGAGTCTCTCCACATTTAGAAACGGTTATTACCAGAACCGCACCGACTCAGCCACTCAGAGTACAACGAAAAAAAACTACCAAGGAATGGGAAAAAAAGCGACTATTTCCTCTGCAAATTTCCTCTGCAAAGACGCCTGTGAAAAGTCGTAAATCGCGATCTTAACGTCCAATTGTTAGGAACCAGCGCGATCGTCCTTCTATTCTATTTTCTGCTGGTGTCTTATCCAAACCTTTTCTGCGAGGACTTTTGCCTGTTCGATTACAGCGTTTGTGAGTTCTGGGGAAGCTAGCTCCAATCCACCCATTTTGACAGCAACAAAATCGTACTCAATGATCGTGGCAATCAGGACTCATCGTACCGCTGGACGATCCAGCCAGCCATGACAGCTCCTACCAGATGGCTAACTCCCACCTCCAGCCGGATGCTACGAATGGCAACCCTATAAACAAGTAAACATATTTATAGGGTTTTAGGTAAATATGGCGATATAAAAGGCTAGAGGTATTGCCATTAGTCCGTCATCCCTATTTATATGGTTATATGAAAGCATAGTTACTTGTAAGCACGTAAACCTATGCAATGGATCGCGGTTTCCAATATAAAAGGAGGAGTAGGAAAATCAACCATAGCCCTATCTCTAGCCCACTGGCTCGCACAAAAGGGCTACACAGTCGCCGTCGTTGATGACGACCGCAACCGCACTGTTAGCAAATGGCAAGCCCGAGCAGCCATGAACCCAAATTCAGAACAGCCAGCCTTTAAGATCTATCCGTTTGAAGAAATAGGTAAAGCAGAAGGATGTGACTACGGCATCGTCGATACAGCAGCGAGTGTGAGTGATGAAACGATTAAAGAGGTTACAGAGTTCGCCAACATCGTTTTAATCCCCTGCACCCCCGATATAGACGCGCTAACGGCAACCCAAGAGACTGCCGATCAGGTGATAGCCAACGGAGGCACCTATGCCATCTTGCTTAACGACTGCCCACGCGCATCAAAACGAGAAAACCAAGATATAGCAGAAGCAATCGCCGATGGAGAATACGAACTTATCAGCCAATTCGTGAGGCACGGTATAGGTATCAAACGTGCATCGCTAGCAGGTAAGACCGTTGAGCAGATGAAAGGCACTCAGCGACTCCCGTGGCTAGACTTCAATGCAGCTTTTCAAGAATTTTCGACTAATTATCTAGAGGTGTAACCAGTGGCTAACAAATTCACGCAGCAAATGAAGGCTAGCAAGGTGCCTGCTACTAAGACCTCAGTCGATATCCACCCCACACAACCAGCAGCCGCCACCGTAGAGCCAGAAGAAATTGATCCCCTCGCTCAATATTCAGAAGCAGACCTCAAAGACGTAGTGACGCTATCGGTGAAGCTGCCCGCAGTGGTTAGGCAAGCGATTAGAACTCAATGTGCACAGGAAAACATCAAGCTTGCCACAGAAGTAAAAAAGTGGCTTGTAGAGCGCTTTGACTTACCTGAAGGTTTCACCGCTGAAACCATTTTGTCTGACGGTAGGACTAAGTAAGGCCCGCTTATTAAAGTCAAATATGAAAACATACAAGCAGATAAACCTATAGCCCTATAAGCACAGTTAAATATTTATAGGGTTATAGGTTTATGCTATGGTCGCTGTGTCAGGGGAGCGCCAGCCCCGCCCACCAGCAGTGCCCCGTGAGGCGGTCAATGAAATGCTGTCTAAAATCAATGGTGGCTAGCGGCTGCGTGAGCGCCAAACGACAGGAGCAGAAAAAAACCTTGAAAACGATAAATACAGGCTTTTTTAGGCGTTTTGCCAGGGAGGGGTTGTCAGCGTCAGACTATATCGTTGTGCTGAATCACTGTGTCTTTGGCTTATGGCTTCCTACGCGTGATCGCTATCTGCCTAAAGCCGTGTTGCTGGAAGTGGTTGCGCAAGTTATCGAGATCTCAAGAGCTATAACGCCAGCAGCACTGGTGACAGCTATTAGCTCAACCACCGATGCCTTTGACTGGGCAGAGATCGCTAGGGTTCGATTTGTTGGTCAGGCGCTTGCGCTGCTTCTTCAATGTCTCGAATACGCTTAGCAATCTCATTCCATCGCTGTCGGTCTTCTAAAGAAGGCTGAGAATGCAGCACTATTTTATCGCTATCGAATTGAGCTACTAGCCGTCCATCGCCCTTACTTTCAATCGTAAAGACCTGCGTTTGGTTATGCAGAATCAGATTGTAGAAATTCCCCCGCGCAACCGTCATCCCCTCCTTTGATACGACAGCTCGCCCGATGCTCTGAGCTGAGACAAACGCCTGTAATGCAACTGGATAGATATCGTCAGCCCACTGCCGGTCAGCCACCTCCCTAATGCCCGCACTGACAGTAAGCGCCTGGACGATGGCTAATAAATCGAACTCAGCCGCCCAACGATAGATATAGAGGTAATCTAACTCGCCTTGCAGCACTTTCAAAATAGCAAGCACATCGCGCCGTTGCTTTTCAGATTCACTCCGTAACCCCCAGCGGAGCTTGCTAATAATGACATCTTCAGGTGAAGCCAGATAGACCTCCGTCGCGTTCGGAAACGCGTAGCGCCTGCGCCGCTCAAACTGTTGTTGAGTATAGGTATCCTCATCTGCAATCATCAAATCTGCACGGGAAATGGTTTCCATGTGAGTGACTTGCAGCGTCTTCATCCGTCCAGCGGCCACGTCATCTGCACCTGCGACGTAAAACCCATTTTGTTCGAGTGCAGCTACAAGCTGCGCAATACTCGCTCTAGGCACTTGAATAACAACATCAAGATCGCGGGTAGTGCGGGGGTCACCATAGGCGATCGCCGCCACCCCACCCGTGATGTAATAGGGGATATTAGCATTTTCAAAGAGTGTTTGGAGCTGAGTGGCAAGTTCGGCAGAATTTTGAATCCAGGTCATGCGATTGCCCTGAGGAATATAGTTAGGGGGACAATCATCTTGTAGCCAAGCCTCAGCTATTTTTCTAGCAAACTGCTGAGGCTTGAGATGAGAAAACTGCTGCTCCAGGCACTGTAGCGAGAATTGTCTTGCGCCGTTGATGAGATTAGCCGCGATCTCGACCCGCTCAGTGACTGAGCGCTGCCTGAGCAAGTGGAAGTCTAGCAGGTCGGCCTCCACCGAGATATCGATAGCTTGAGGCCGATATCCAGCAGGTGCTGATAGTTTGGGAAGCTTTTGGATAATCATTGCTACTGCGCAGTCAAGTTATTTCTATCCAATTGGCAGGAAGACGACGGAAGCCGGAAGCTGCTCGATCATTTTACTAGACATATCGCTCGACCCTTATAGACTAAGCCAACGTAGAACGATTCTGTGAAGCGCTGTGGGCGTTGATTTATCTACTCAACGCTGCTGAAGCAGACCCATCGCGCCTAAGCGAACGGTAAGCCACTCCACGTCAATTAAAGCTAGATGTATTCAAATATGAAAACAGATAAACCTATAAGTGTAATTACATATTTATAGGTTTATCTGCCTATGCTATGGCTGCTGGATCAGGGGAACTTCATACCCTTTGACATAGATGAACATGGAAGCCCACGCTGAATATTAAGAATCTCAAGGCATCGATCCGCTAGACGCTATGTCTATTGTGGGCTGTAATACGCCATTGTCTAGAATTGGAGAGATTTTGGTCGTTAAAGCTGAAACTATTTACTGACGGTAGTTTCGGCTCTAAGTCTTTATGCTCATCGAAAGCTTGCGTTTAGGCTTAGCGATGCCTGAAACCATTGGAAAATCGTTAATAGAGTCTAAAGGGATCGGCTTAATGACCAAAATTTCTCGGCTTCTATGCATAAGCGACTCCCTAATTAAACTGTGTGAAAGCCGCCTTGCACCTTAGCTACAAGGCGGCTTTTTGATGGGCATATTGTCTTTTGTTGTTTGATGCTTTTGGCAGTGGCTTGTCTACACTGAGCCAGCAATGTACTCTATCTAGGCGTTTTTACGATGCAGCCTCTCCCTCAATGTCAGCATCTGCAAGCAGATGTCGATCAGCTTTTGCACCTTGTGTCAGATCAACCGCAGTTGGCAGCTATCGAGACTCACCATGTGCAGGCTGCCTTAGAAAAAGCGATTGCCCCTGTTTTTGAAATTGTTTTTGCAGGCGCGTTTAGCGCGGGTAAATCGATGCTGATTAATGCATTGCTAGAGCGAGAGCTGCTCTACAGCGCGGAGGGTCATGCTACTGGCACGGAATGCCGGATTGCCTACGCTGAGGCCGATGCTGAACGGGTGGTGCTGACGTTTTTGTCGGAGGCAGATATTTGGGAGCAGGCCGCAGCCTTGTGCCAGCGGCTAAATCTTGTAGAAGGCTCACCGCTGGATACCTTAAGAGCCTTGACTGAACTAGAAACTCAAGCTACGGCGATCATTCAAGCAGAGGGCGGTGAGAGCAAATCGGAGCGGGCTAAGCAGGCTACAGCGCTGCGGTATTTGGCTCAGGGCTATCAGGCCAATCAAGTGCGGATTGACGCGCATAGCAATCGCATCTGGTCGATGGAGCAGTTAAATTTTGGAGATTTGCAGGCAGCGGCCAGTTACGCGCGACGTGGCATCAACAGCGCTGTGCTCAAACGAATTGATTATTTTTGCCATCATCGGCTGCTGCAAGATGGCAACGTTTTGATCGATACGCCGGGGATTGATGCGCCGGTTAAAAAGGACGCTGAACTTACCTATGCCAAAATTCAAGATCCTGAAACGTCTGCCGTAGTTTGTGTGCTAAAAGTGGCCTCAGCCGGGGATATGACCACTGAAGAAACTGAACTGTTGGATAAAATCCGGCGAAATCCGGGTATCCGAGATCGCGTCTTCTATGCCTTTAACCGAATAGACGAAGCTTGGTACAACACCCAGCTCCGGCAGCGGCTAGAGCAGCTCATTGCCAGCCAATTTCACGATTCAAAAAACCGAGTGTACAAAACTAGCGGGCTGTTGGGTTTTTGGGGTAGTCAGCTCAGACAAACTGATGCGAGCGATCGCTTTGGCCTAGATTCGCTGTTTGCCAACTCGCTACAGAGTGCCGATGGCCGCGAAGATACGCCTCAATTTGTCAATGAGTTTAACCGCTACTGTGCCAGCTCGGGAAAATTGCCAGTTGAGCGATTTCACATTGATGTGCGTAGCTACGAAACGCCTAATCAAAACTATGTGCGAATTTTGACAGAGCAGGGGCCAGCCCTGACGGAGCAGCTAATTGCTGACAGTGGCATTGAGCGATTTAGAGCTGAAATTAGTCGCTATTTGCTCGAAGAAAAGCGCCCCATGTTACTGATGAATTTGGTAGAGGACTTGCAGCCGATTTGCAACGAGCTTCGGCAAGTGCTGTTGACGGCGCATGATCAGCTCAAAAGCCAGCCCACTGACCTTGAAGCGCTTAAAAATGAGGAGTTTAGGCAGCTCGGGCTAGAGATGCAAACTGTAGCTCAGCAGTTTCAGCAGCATTTAGAAGAGAAGATCAATCAGGTGGTTTCTAGCAACCAAAATCAAGTCTTTGAAGCAGAATTTCTGACTTTAAAGCGCTCAATGGTGCAGACGCTTGATCAGCTTTTGCAAACATTTTCGGTAGGAGAGGTGCATCAGCGGGCGCAGCGCAGTCATCGGCGCAATTCGGTAGTGCCGCTTTTGGGGATCTTGGCAGAGGCGTTTTACTATTTGGCCAATGGCTTAGAAGATGAGCTGGTAGGGGCTTCTCAATCGTTAGGCCGATTGTTGTTTGAGCAGTTGCGGGCTGAAATTCCTCAGCAGCGCTATTACCATCAACTGCTGCGGATGTTGGGAGATGATAGCGGCATTGAGCAGTTGCTGGCTCAGACTGAACAGACGACGCTGCATGTGTTGATGAGTGCAGCCCAGACGGAGTGCGATCGCTATGTGCGCGAGTGTCCAGAGTTTTTTGCAGCAGAGACAGCTTCATTATTTCAATTGCAAGAGACCTTGCAGCAGGCATGTCAGGGCTATGATTATCAGAGCATGATCGACGCTGAACCTGCGATTCGGCAGTTGTTGAAAATGGATTTCGAGCAGAAGGTGTCTAAAACCGTGATGCGAACCTTTCGGCAAACGATTAACCAAACGCTCAATACGCACTTGCTGCCAGCCATTCAGCAGCAAGTAGCTGTCATTTTGGGACAATATGATCGTGCGCGTCATTATATGACTGCGATTTTGCATAGAGAAGCTGAAGAAAAACTGCAAAATCAGCAGCGACTTTTATCTGAGCTGGGGCAGAGCATCGCTGAGTATAACGAATCGGTAGGCAATATTAATAGCTGTTTGGTGATGATGGGATGCGATCACCAGAAAATAGCCACAATATCACTCAGTCCTGCATCTACAGCTTTTAACCGTGAACCAGCCTACAGCCGTTAGGAAAACTTTAACTAATTTTTAGAACGTAAAAATGAAAAATCAGGAATTTCAGCTTCTATCTGATGACGATGTTGTGAGCTTGCACCATAGTAAACAAGCTCTATTCGAGAAGACAAACTTTAGAGTGCAAGACTGTTATCTAGCGTTTGACAATCACTTTGGTATAGATACTAGACCCCGGCAGAATGGAGGGATTACTGCTAGCTTTCTTAAAGCGAATGATAGCGCTTTGGGCTGGATTGAGGGACAGATGAATGTTTGCCTAGCCTTTTTGCCAGAACAGGTTATAACGGCTTCTGAAACTGCGAAAACGAGCTATCAACCCTTAGACAAAGATCTTCTGAAAACTCAACATAATGTGGGCAAGCTATGGTGTCCAGGATGCGAGTTAATATATGAATTGAAAGACAGGCTACGTATAAATCTGGGTATTCAGGATGCAGCCTACAGCAAGTATTTTTGGCTGGATCGCGGCATTGAGTGCGAGGTACTTCAAACCACGGGCAGAACCTCTGGTTGGCAGTCGGGCCTAGTTCGTCTACAGATTATTTTTGTGCCAAAAGATGAAATCGCTGATCCAGAAGAGTCTGCTAGTGAGAACTCTGCCTTAGAAAGCTTACGTCAACCGGTTTTGACTACGCTTTGAGAATATTAATACCGAGATATAAACAATGAATAATCAATCTATGAGCAATGTTGAAATTCTGGACGCTGATGATGTTATTTCCTGTAAAGATTCTTGGGTAATGAGTAATAATACATATCTTACTGAAGAGTTGTTGAAGCGCTCTTGGCATCTGATAGATTTTGACGGAAGTAGGTGCGATGAAGATTGGATCGTACAACAGATGGACTGTCGTGTGCTGCGGGCAGGTGATTCAAAAGGATGGCAATCAGGGACAATGACCGTGCGTATCGAAGTTGTAGTTGAATTTGAACCCGATGTGTCCGAAGACGAGGCTGAGGAAAGCTTTACGTTAGAATCAGATGAGTCGCCGTTGGCGGTTTTGCGAGACTAGCGCATCAAGCCTAAAGCATACAGAATCCATCCTGATGAAACCGCAAAAGACCCAGCGAATTTGCATACCGGCAGCGGCTCGTGCCTATGTTTTTGAGCGCGATCATCACAAGTGCCAAAGGTGTGGCGCTGCCAAGAACTTGACCATTGACCATATCATCCCGCTGGCGCTGGGTGGCAGTAACGACCTCAGCAACTTTCATACGCTCTGCCAAAGCTGTAACTCTAGTAAAGGCAATCGCCTCGACGCTGCTTTTCAACGTCATTCTTTATAAGTAGAAAGGGTACAGATGCCTTACTTTCTGTAGATATGTTGTCGGTAGTCCTTAACAGGTAAGGATTTTCCAAGATTGGTGCGCAAAACACTCTCATTTTCAAAGAAGTTAGAGAATCATATCGGTGCCATTTGGCACTTCATTCACCACTACAACGAATTCTTACCTGTTTAGGACTATCCGGGTTGGTAGTCCTGGTAGTCCTTAACGGGTAAGGATAATTCTATCGATTAGGCGATGAGATCGCTCCTGATACCTGGTCGTGAGAATTATTCCACCGAGAGTTTTTTGCTAGCCAAACGGTTTAGGCTGACGCCTTGCTCAGCCGCCTGAATGGCCAGTTCCCTATGCTGCTCAGGCGGAATTCTGACCATAAACTTCCCGCTGTACTGTTTCTTTGACAGTGGTGTGGGCGGTAATTCGTTATTGGCTTCTAGATCGTTAACGCAAGTTTGAACTAATTCGATGATGC
Source organism: Nodosilinea foveolarum (assembly GCA_003242035.1). GTDB lineage: Bacteria > Cyanobacteriota > Cyanobacteriia > Phormidesmidales > Phormidesmidaceae > Phormidesmis > Phormidesmis foveolarum. The sequence continues at coordinate 57,809 of QBMC01000008.1, forward strand.
TAGAGAAAGCGATCTGCTGATTTTCATCGAGCCAACTCAGTCCTGGAAATTCAGCACAAAGGCCAACAAACTCCTCGTCCTCTTCTGACCAAAACACTCTGTACGTGTAGAATTTAGCATCCATTACACTTCCTCCATTTTCTCAATTGCTGCTAGCACCTGTTTGACCTGATAAGGCTTCCCTTTCCCTTTTTTAGATTGGATATTGACATAGGGTTCGCCCTGCCAAGGAGTTCTATAAACTTGATGGCTACCACCCGTTTGACGAGGCTCACCGAAGTAATGGTGACAAACCTTGCACAAATCAGAGAACTTGACCCCTTGAGAATTATTCTCCATATCTGCCAAAATTTTCTGAATACTAGCCATCGTTTAACTGATATCAATATTGATACTGTAACACCAGTTAAAAATCATGGCATGGAAATACGCAGTGATTGGTACAGAAGACAAAGCGTTGGATGGCGATCGCCCTAGCTGTTCCAATAGCTTGTTCCCTAATTTATCCTACTTGTTCCCTAGTCTCGTATAGTCTATTTTGTTCCCAAGCATTCCTTTGAATATGCTCAGCTAGGCCGCAGGCGATCGCACCACAACCCACAACACAACTGAAGGTGTAAAGAGTAGTGCCTGATCGAATGAGCGAGCGCACCCTCAGCCGCCTCACCGCCCACAATGCGCAGTAAATACTGGGAGCCATCCACCGTGAATTGCCAAGGGCCGCAAAACGCTGAAGCCTTTACTGTGAATCATTGACGACTCTAAGGCCACCGCCCGAAAGAGTGCGATCGCTCACTCTGCCACCGCCTAGCCGCTTACAAGATGTTGTTCCCTTTCGCAAAATGCTGTTGTTCCTTGCCCTTTAGCGGCAAAAAACAAGATTAAAAGAGATAACGCAATAGTTGTTGTATGTCTGGTGTCGAAGCCTACACCCCTTTTTATCAAGGGCTTCAAGAGTTGTTTTATATTGTAATGCTGTTGAGAGAAGTTGTTATTGTTACTCAAATACTTCCTGCCCCTTTTTGCCAATATGACTGTAAATA
>QBMC01000090.1:0-10375 GCA_003242035.1 Nodosilinea foveolarum
TTCTAGGCCGCAACACAACAAAAAGGCCGGTCGCCTTGATTTCAGGGTGATCACCGTTAAATTTCTCCCTGACTAAACTTTTGTCAGTCAATCAGGTGTGGGTGACTGATTTTCGGCCCATCGAGTAGCAGACTTTTGGGCTACTTTAATTTCTGTACAATCTTCCGAAGGATCTTCCAAATCGGCAGCACCAGGCATTGCAACTTGACTGTTGCTTTCTGGGTACAGCGCCTGACATTCTTCAAACAGGGCGTTGGCGATGGGCGCGTAGGTGGCCTTACGGTTGAGTCGAAGTAAGACGGCTCGCAGCCGATTTTGCAAACCCTGAATAGTCGTGATTTGCTGGTAGAGCGCTTCTACGAGCATGATCGTGCGGATTTGAGCGATCGCCTCACTATCGTTCTCCCACTTCTCATAACACAAACAGTAAACCAGCTTCTTCATCCGCACCCGCTCCGCTCTCAGGTCGATGCGGTCGGCCACGTCTTTGTACAAGGCAATCATCGGGTTAATCAGTCCCCCACCCGCCTCTGTGGGAAAAGCGTCTGCCTCAGTGTCTATCGCGCCTGATGACTCTTCTGAGTAGAAAGCATAAAGGCTATCGAGAATAGTATCCGCGACTGTGGCATAAGCCGTTTTGCGGTTGAGCGTATTAACAATTCGATAAAGACTTTGGCGGCAGTCTTCCAAGGTCTCATTGCGCTCCGTCAGGACTTCAATAAGCGTCTTGAGCGGTACAGCCTCTAATACGGCTGCGTTGTTTTCCCACATACCGTAGTAAACCCCGTACAGCAGCTTCTTGATCCGGCGATGGTTTTTGTGGCTCGCTAAGGTCTTGAGGGCGGCTCTGAGGGGCGTTACGGCTAGCGGCGCAATGGCTTCTGTAGTTTCTCCGCCATTAGTGCCTTCCGGTCGCATCCCTCGCGGCCAAACATGGTAGGCCGGAATGCCGCCCTCAATATTTTTCAGCGCCAGCTCGCCAATGTAGTCCGCGTCCAAATCCAGCCGCGATTTCACCACGTTGTACACGACCTGAGACATGCAGATAGCCCCTGGATAAGCCTCTGACTCTAATCGGGCGGCCACGTTGACGCCTGTGCCCATCATGTCTTCTTGGTTAAAGAAAATATCGCCCAAATGGACGCCGACCCGATGGACGAAGTGATTGCCCGCCTGCCCTGACTGAATAAAGCCGCCGAAGGTTTTTTGTACTTCTATCGCGCAGGCCGCCGCTTGCACCGCACTCACAAAGTACATCAACATGCCATCGCCGACGGTTTTGAGGATCTTACCCTCAAAAAACTCGCAGAGTTCGCCAATGAGCTGAAGATCGCGGTTGATAATCGAGAGCGCCCTGTCTTCGTCTTGCGACATGTGCTTGCTAAAGCCAACCGCATCAGTGACCACAATCGCGGCTAGAGTTCGTTGGATCTGGGGATGCACAGGGGTGTTCATGGGTGGGGTGGGCAGGACGGTTAAGCACGAGAGCGATTACTGTTACCTTTCCCGAATTCGGCTAGTGAGTATTCACCGTTTGGCCCTAGAAAGTAGGATCGTGAATCTTGTCGATGCATTTGCTTTCTATCCACTGTCGCCCGCTTTTTAGGCATTCTCTCTGGGTCTTTTTGAAGGGCACCTTCGTTTCGTAAAAGGCGGGGCCTTGGTCGAATACCGGGTCGGGTTTGGCGAGGACTGCGCTGCCTTTGAGATAGACCAGTCCTAAAATGGAGCCTGCGCCAATCAGGACGCTAGCAAAGACGGCTGGCATCGTAAAATGATTGCCGTTTTGAATATTTCTGTAGTGGCCTCTTCGGTTTGGGCCAGCGGCAAACACTAGGTAAGCGCCTTTCCCACACAGTGGCAGTGACAGCCGGATATCAATCAGGTGGCGGCGAGGAACCAGGGCCGCTTCCATGGCCTGAATTTGCACCGGTTGAAAGGTAGCCATAATGCTGTTGGGTACTCGTTGTAGCATCCGGTAAACGGTGGGATTGTGCTGTAGGGTTTTGCCCATGGCAACGTCATTCGAGAGGGCAGCGTGCATGGCTGCGGGAGAGCTTTGGGTTAATTTTCGGTCTTCTTGTCTGCGGTTGGGGCCACCCATAAATACGAGATAAGCGCCTCTGCCGAGTAAGGGTAGGCTCATCCGCAGATCGAGTTTATGCGTACGTGGGGTGAGGGCTTTTTCAATGGCTTCTACTTGCGTCAGCGTAAATAGCGCTTGATGCTCTACTGGCATCCTTAATAGCATTCTGTGAGCGTTAGGATATTGGTAGTAAGACATGATGGCGCAAACCTGTTGATCTAAACAAAATGACGGCTGGTTTAAAGTGCCCGGTATAAAAGATAACTTTGCATCGCGCGATCGCGCAGCATATACCTAGAATGATTGATTTGAGAAGTGATACCGTGACTCAGCCGACGGCGGGAATGCGTCGGGCGATGATGGCTGCACCCGTAGGTGATGACGTGCTGGGCGACGATCCAACTGTAAATGCGCTAGAAGCTTATGTCGCTGAGCTTTTGGACAAAGAGGCGGCGGTTTATATGCCGTCGGGGACGATGACAAATCAGGTGGCGCTGCGGGTGCACACTCAGCCTAGCGACGAAATTATTTTGGAAGCTGAGGCTCATATCTATTACTACGAAGGGGGTGGCCCAGCGGCGCTCTCTGGCGTAAGCTGCCGCCTTTTACCCGGTAACGGCGGCGTCTTTTCGGCGGCGGCCGTCGAGCAAGCCTTACGCCCTCAAGACCCCCACTTTCCCCAAACTCGGCTGGTCTGTGTGGAAAATACGCACAATCGCAGCGGCGGTCGCATTTTTCCGTTAGAAACTATTCAGGAAATTGCTGAGGTTTGCGCTCAGAAAAACTTGCGACTGCATTTAGACGGCGCTCGATTTTGGAATGCTTGCGTTGCTACCGGCATTAGCGAGGCGGACTATGCTGCGCCGTTTGATACGCTCAGCGTTTGCTTTTCTAAGGGGCTAGGTGCGCCAGTGGGGTCGGCGCTGGTGGGGAGCGCGGAGATGATGGCGAAGGCCAGACGGTTTCGTAAACTGTTTGGCGGGGGGATGCGGCAAGCTGGCATTATTGCAGCGGGGGCTTTGTATGCCTTGGAGAAGCAGCGCGATCGCCTAACTGAAGACCATGACAATGCGCAGCTTCTGGCGCAGGGATTGCAGAGCATGGGGGGCGTAGAGATAGATCTGGCGTCCGTTCAAACTAATATTGTGAATTTCGACTTGCCGGAGCGCTCGGCGGCTGAAGTCGCTAAGGGATTGGCGCAAAGAGAGGTGGCAGTACTGGCAACCGGGCCTCACCGGATTCGAGCGGTGACGAATTTGATGGTGAGTCGGGTGCAGATAGAGAGGGTGGTTGAGGCGATCGCGCAAGAAGTTCAATGAGCGACTATGAGCAACGTTAGAGATCTGTGGGCGTTGACGCTTGAGACTAAGCGGTTGGTGCTGCGGCCTCAAAGACCGGATGACTATGAGCGATGGTATGAGGGCTTCGCTAAACGCTGGCCTGCGATGAATGCGTACGACTCGGGCTGGCAAGAGATGAGCGCATGTACTCGTGAATGGTTTGTGACCCTGTGCGAGCATCATCAAAAAATAGCGGTAGAAGATAAAATCTACGTACTGGGTATCTTCTCAAAGCAGGGAAAAAAACATCTGGGCAACGTTGATATTTCAACCATTTGTCGCCAGAACAACCAGTGGGCGGTGCTGGGCTATGGCATTCATAACCATGCTTGGCGACAGGGTTTTGGTAAGGAGTCCGTTCGCGCTGGGCTAATCGCTGGGTTTGAGCGGCTGAAGTATCAGCGCATCGAAGCTCACATTAATTTGGATAACCAGGCATCTGTCGCTCTAGCAAAAAGCGTGGGAATGACAGAAGAATGCATTCGGCGGGGCTTTGTGTATGAGAACAAAGAATGGACAGATCGAAGAGTATATGTGGCGCGATCATCTGATTTTGGGGTAGCAGCGAAGGTGCCTAGTGGCGAAGCTATCTGTTTGAGATCAGGGTCTGAGATGACTTAAATAATATGCATATCGTCAGCAACAGCTCGCTAGGCTTACGGGTAATTCACTTTTTACTAGCTAGTTTTGCTGACTAATTTACTGATACATTTTATTGACACAAAAACAGTCTTTTGGCAGCGCGAGTAAAGGCAACGTAATAGAGCTGATTTCGCTCGACAACTTTACGATTAAGCATCAGGTTTGGCACGTCTACGAAAACGTCTTGAAAGGTAGAACCCTGACTTTTGTGAACGGTGAGGCTGTAGGCATAGCTAACGTCGTGGAAAAGCTCTTTGTAGTCCCAAAAGGCCATCCACTGTTTTTGTTCTGAGTAGTTCGAGAGGATTTCTTTGAACCGCTGTCCTTCGTCTTCGTGTAAAACTCGCAGCGTCTTTTCTTGATGGTCCTCGGTTTCAACTTCTAGCTCCCAAATCAGCCAGCCTTCGTAACGGGTAAGGTAAGCGGCCATCACCTGAGCTTCTTCGGAGGTTTGAAGCAGAATGCCGTCTCTACCCATGCAGGCATTGCGAGCGACGAGGCGTTCTCCAGCCACAAAACGAGCGGCTTGTTCTCCGTAGATCGCGGCGCGAATTTTATTGTTGAGATAGTTTACTCTTTGGTTGGTGTAGGCCAAAACGCGCACTTGGTCGGGGTTATTTTCGTAGGCGTCGCTCTTGAAGGCGCGGAGCATGAGCTGTTCCCATTGGGGCTGCGGGATGGTGAAGATGCCTTCTGTTTTTTGAGGGTTGCGATCGCTCTGCGCCCTGGGCATAGTAGGCCGCTCTAGGTTGGTTCGAACATCTTCGGCTAGTAGCCCGATGGCACCGCCGTAGCGAATCACTTCTGTCAGATCGCTGCGATGGATGATTTTTTCAAAGCAGGGGGCTTCGGTTTCGCCAACGGGAGGAAGCTGAGCGGAGTCGCCGACAAATAAAAGCTGCGTTCGCTGCGTGAATTTGGAGACGGAGTTTACCAATAAATCCCACATTTCCTGGTTGATCATGGAGCATTCGTCCACAACGACCAAATCGTATTCGGTGGTGAGATTTTTGCGGCCCCGGTCGGGTTCGAACTTTTGTCCTCCGGTTTCTTTGTCGATTATGGGTTTTAGGCCGAGCAGTCGGCAGCAGGTCATACAGTCGGCTTCGCAGCCCCAACGGTAGGCCATAGACTGCAATACTTTGGTGGCTTTATTGCTGATTGCGGTTAGGGCAATAGGACGAGGATCGTACTGCTGTTGTAGACGCGCAATGAGCGCCTGGAGTAGGGTCGTTTTGCCAGTGCCTGCATAGCCCGTGAGCAGGTAAATTTTTTCTTTGCTGTTGATAAATGCTTCGAGGGCTTGCAGTGCTTCCCACTGTTGTTCGCTGAGCGCTATGCCTGGTAAGACTTCTGGAATATCTACCGGAGAATTAGCCGTCTGAGAATCGGCAGCGGTAGCGGGGGTGGCAGAAGAATTAGACATGGTTAACCGGATAGTCTGCGATCATTTTAACCGCGTTCTCGACTGATCTGCCCGTTCTACTGATAATGCAAAAATCGCACCTTTGCAGTAGCCTATCTTGGTAAGACGTTGCTACGAACCTTCATGACTTATTTACCATTGGCCGGACGGATTTGTCTGGCGCTAATTTTCTTAAATGCGGGTGTAAACCACGTGCTTGGGTTTTCGGGCTTTGTTTCGACCATCGCCAGCAAAGGACTTCCCATCCCTGCTCTGCTAGCCGTCGGTGCAATTGTCGCTTTACTACTCGGTGCGATCTCTTTAATCCTTGGCTACAAAACGCAGATTGGCGCTATTCTGTTGATTATTTTCTTGGTGCCGACAACATTTTTCTTTCACCCAGTCGGTAGCGACCTCAACAGCTTTTTGAAGAACTTGGCGTTGATAGGAGGATTACTAATGGTCGTATCTAGTGGGCCTGGACTTATTAGTGTGGATGGGGCAAGTAGAGAGAAAACTACCAGATTCTGACCATCTGAAGCTTGAATCCAGGTAGCTCGGGGCTACAGTCCACTGCTTTGGGATGCTTTACAATCTTAGGGCTTTGGTTAGGTCGATAGAGATGAACGGTGCGATTTTTGGGATCGACTAGTAGGCCGAGCTGGGCGCCATTGTCGATATATTCCTGCATTTTGTCTTGCAGTCCGCTTAACGTGTCGCTGCTAGAGCGAAGCTCCAGTACAAAGTCTGGGCAAATGGGCGCAAAGGAAGATTTTTGCTTTTCTGAGAGTGCGCTCCAACGGTCGAGCTTAATCCAGGAGGTGTCGGGCGATCTCTTGGCACCGTTTGGCAATGTAAATCCAGCGCTGGAATCGAATCCTTTACCTGTACCGTCTTTTCTGGCCCATTTCCCGACTTCCAACAAAACTTTAAAGTTTCGATTTCCCTCATCTGAAAATGCGGGTGGCATTACGACGATCTCTCCTTCGGCTGTCTGCTCGATTCTTAAGTCTGAATTTTTCTGGCAGAACTCATAGAACTTTTCGTCTGTTATAGTCTCTGGCGAAAATGGTGAGATATTTATCTGTAGCGGCTCAGCGGCTGTACTGCTAACGAGCAGTTTAGTCATGGCAAGTTTAGACCTATCATCGCGAGTGAGTGCATTAAGTTGATCTGGCTACCCAGCGTTAATCCCAGGTGTCTAAAGCGGCTGTCCAGGTATCTAAAAGCTGCGTGACTTGCGATCGCCTAGATTCGAAAGTAGCCGCTATCCAGATAAAGATGAGTCCTAACACAATGCCCACGGCCCAAAGTAGAAGCGAATAAGTGCTGATAAACAGCCACAGAACGCGAATAATTTGAACAACAAATGTGAGCGTGCCAACGTACAGAAATGCGCGAACTTTGAGCATCAGCCCTGCGAAGATAAAGCCCAGGCAGAGAACAAGTGTAAGTCCGGCATATAACAACATAGGTTCGGCAGTTTCTGCTTGATATAGGGCGGTGAGAGCGATCGCAACGCTGGCGAGAATTCTAAGAATGTGGCGCTGTTGCCTTTGTTGTATAGCTTGAAAGTACGGATCTACTTGGGCGATATAAAGCATAGAGAGTCCGGTAATAAGGGCGACTCCCAATGCTGTAAGGAGAGATTGACTGTCGAGATAGTCGAAGATAGCCCAGTCTAAGAGGAAGATGCTGAGATAGCTGAGGCGGATGCGGTTACAGGCTTTTGACATCCCGGCGTAGAAGGCGCTGACGGCGAGCAACCCTGGAATTTCTATCTGAAGAATGGTGGTGGCAATGGTTAGCATGGGTAGCCAAATGCTGAGCAGCCTGAAGGGACGCAGCGGCCAGCCCCACCGATCCCAGGGCAGGCGGTAGATGATGGTACTAGCGATGCAGGTAATGACGCCTGCCCAGGTAAGCAGAACAGCCCGGTCGAAAAATAGCTCGAATCGGCTGAAGGTTAAGCAAAGAAGTACTTCTAGCAGGCCGACGCTTGTCCAAACGGTGTGATTAGTGATGTGGGTTTGGGGCGTCCAACGACGATTGCCGACGGTTAGCGCATAGGCAGCGAGTAGGAGTGAGATGCTTGTCCAAAGTCGGGTGCCGGTGGGTTGGCTGAGTTCGGCAGTAAGGGCAAGTACGCTTAAAATGCTACCGAAGACCCAGTGCAAATGAGCGGTATTTTGAACGGCTGCAATAGAGAGTTTTAGATAGCGTTGGAGCCAGGGACTGAGCCATTTTTCTACCAGGGCAATGACTAAGGCTAGCGCCGCTAGTAACGTAACACCATCGCCAGGACTGCCGCTAGAAGCTTGCGATAGTTGGTAGATGAGTAGCTCGTAAGCGCCTGCGGTAAAAGCGAGTAGACCAAGATAGCTGAGCGGATTGAGTTTGGGGTCTCTGCGTCCGATGGCAGTGAAGATAACGGCTGCCGCGATAGTGTAGAGTCCGGTTTCGGCTGAGAGGATAAGCTGACTGTCTGGCAGTCCCTCTGGCAATCCTCTCGTTGAGGCATGGGACGTAATGTGACCTAACCAGCCGCCGATAGAGGCGTAGAGGAGCGGGATGCCGTGCCAGCTAATTCGGTAACCGGGATGCTTTTTGACCCAGAGATCGCCCATGATTTGAGCGACGAAGGCCAGAATTAAGCAGGCGATTCCGTACTCATTAGCGCCTGTTGTGCCGCTTGCTAAAAGTCCTAGAACAACTATGTTGGCAACTGCCCAGCCAAGGCTCCAGTACTTCCATTCTGCGGGTCGGTGATGAATATTTTCGAGCAGGGCGGCGGCGAGCAGAATGGTCGCGAGGATTGAACAGGCAAGTGGATTTGGGGACGGTGTATAGAGAGAAGATGGAAAGGCGACGGCGACGATAGTTTGAGTGAGCGCAAACAGGGCTAGCAGCGCAAAACTCCACAGCAGGCAGGATTTTTGGTAGAGCGCACTGAGCAATCCAGATCGGCGGGAAATGAGTCTGGGAAGCAGCCATAGCGCCCAGATTTCAATGGCGCATAGACTTAGAAACCATCCTGGATCGGGATCGGAAAACCGGGTGAAACCGTATAGAAGGATGCTGTTCGTCAGGGCTATGACTTCGCCTACTGCGAATAGGGTGGCCGGTAGCGATCGCCAAATACGGCTGTTAAGTCCAGTGCAAAGGGTGGCGATCGCAAAATTAATAATCGCGGTTGCCCAGCTTAGAAATATCCAGGGCGTTTGAAGTATGAAGGCTCCGGTTGAGAGGACGGCGGCGGTTTTAGGGTAGAGCGTACGGCGATGATTCGCGATCGCACAGAAAAGAACAGGAATCGGCAACCAGAGCCAGCTAGGTTGTTGATCGTAGTGGGTGACTAATAGAAAGTAGGCGATCGCCAATAGCCCAATGCCGCCGAACCAAAGGTTTTTCCGCCAGCGATCGCTCCGACTCACAACATGAATTAGGATTTCTGCCATGCCGCTTCCCAAAGCTACGTAAGTCCAGCGTTGAACGGTTAGGTCGGGTGCGAAGTAATAGATGGATGTGGCGATCGCTAGCAAGCCCACAATGTGAGTCAGCGTAGCGATTTTGAGCGAATGGCGGCTGCGACCGAGCGCGATCAGGGTGAAGGTCGAAAGCGTCAGATTGGCAGCAATCGTAAAACTGCTAGGAAGACTGAGGGCGATTAAGGCAGCGCCAAACGCCAGTGTGACTAGCTCGGTTTGCTGGGCGAGTTTGCTTTGCTGCCAATGGCGAAGTCGTTTTGCCAACAGGAGCATTGCGAGCAGAACCGGGAACAGTCCTAAGCTCGCCCAAACGAGGTTGTCGGTCGGGCCGCTAGAAATTTGAGCGAGGGCTGAGAGCGCAGACTCTCTGGCAATAATCGGTAGCGCAGACCACAGCAGTATATAGGGGAGCACGTCATTCTCTGACGGAAGAAATAACGTCAAGTTGTTTATTGAGGTAGGCACACCTCAACTTGAGCATCAGTGGCAAGCTCTCGGTCTTCCACTGTGCGCCAGCAATTTGTAATCGGGCATCGATTTGTTTAACCAGCGATTCAACCGGGCCAGAGCCAATCGGTAAGCCCTCCATTTGGTAGTAGCGATAGTTGGGGATGCGGCCCGTATGCCGCTCAAGATAGCCGCTAAATCGTTTCGCACTGTCTGTGTTGATATCGCCAAGCATCCTTTTGGCCACGCTGACTTTGCCTTCCCATAGCTCAGAGGCGATCGCCGCTAGCTGCTCGGGAGTTGCTGCCACTTTGTAGAGATTCTCTTTGAGATGAAACCAATCGAGGATTTCGTCGATTGAACCGGGTATAGACATCTGCTCAAACAACGACCAGATACCGCAATGACCATCGCCTAAGGCATACAACAAACTGGCAATGGGCAAAGTGCTTACCCACGCGAGTAAAGTCGGTGGCGACTTATAGAAAGCCATGCCGACACCCTCTCGATTTAGTCGCATGGCATGATACTGACGCCATTCACTCGGTTGACCCTTCGGTGTGCGTACCCGCACCATGCCACCGTCCAAAGCCATCTCAGTAACTGGATCATTGCTGACGGCTTCAGGCAGAGTAGCCCGCTTCACCATTCTTTCTTGTGTCTTGGCACTGACACGCACGCCTGTGAGCATCGCGACATCGGTTTCGGCTTGTTGGTAAGACGCTTTGGCACACATGCGCAGGCAGCACTGCTCTAAAAAGGAACTGTGTTTGACGCGTGGCCTAACGGATAGCGCTTTTGCCTGTTTTGGCCCCAGCCACAGTATGCCTAGCAGACTGACTATGCGTCTGGGTGATTCGCACTCTTCTGGGCAATCTGTTCGGATAAAAAATTCCCAATTCCAGGGGATACGTGCGTTTGCATCTGCTGACGCACCGTTTGTTCGATTTCTCCCAGCGTTGCCATC
>QBMC01000090.1:10390-27993 GCA_003242035.1 Nodosilinea foveolarum
CCGTTTGTTCGATTTCTCCCAGCGTTGCCATCGGCATCCCTTCTACTTTGGCATCGACATGGAGTAGGTTGGCAATCGCTCTGACATGAGTATCCATTTGTGCCTGATTCTCTGGCGTCATCGCCCTTATCCTCTTGCTAGAAGTACCTGCTTCTAGCTTACTTTTTCTCTACGCAGAGAATGACGTGCTCCCGTTCATACCATTGTGCAATATCCTGAGCAGCTAGCGCCCCTGCCCATCCTGCGATCAATGAAGCTAACACGGAGCCAAAACCGAGCGTAACCGCCGACATCGGAGTCATACGTGTGGAAGAAAAATACCACGGCCCCCACATGGCAGCGCCACTACCAGTAATTACAACAGCTATGATAGTGGCGATCGCTCGGTACAAGCTGACCCGCGCCAACGGATAAAAGAACACACTGGTAACAACACCCAGCAGTAAACCAGCGACGGCCCCTAACACAATGCCAAAGACGGTGCCTAGCATAACTCCTGCAACCCAGCTTGACAGCATAAGACCGAGGAGTGCACCCGTTACGGTGCCCGATAAAAAGCCAATTACTGTGCTACGTAAGGCAATTAACCCTACCAGTTTTAGTCTGCTCATATTCCACATTCATAGCTATCGAGAGCGTTTTATCAGATCTTGCACACAGGTCTCTGCCAGGGAATATACACCGCAGGGAGACAACATTCCGCTAAATCCAGCATTGCCCCCTAACTAGAAAAGTATTATTTTTCTGAGGAAACTGGCAATCTGACTCGAACGGAAAACGGGTTAGTTGCGAATCAGTTCATCTGGTTATCGCAGGTTTTCTTCGCTTCACGGGCCACATCTACAGGTGGCGGGTTGAGGCTAGGACGCTGATTGAGCTTAGGGTGATCGCGCAACTGACTGCAAATGACTTCAATCGAATTTTTCCAAGAAACATCCCAGAGCCTCACCGTCTTATCCCAACTGCCGCTGACAATGCGTTGACCATCGGGACTGAACGCCACTGAATAGACTGGAGCCTCATGGCCTCGAAGGGGTTCGCCGATAGGGTTACCCGTCTGCGCGTCCCAAAGCCGCACCGCATAGTCCCAACTTCCCCCACTGACGATGCGCTCACCATCGGGACTGAACGCCACTGAAATGACCGAAGACTCATGGCCTCTCAGAGGTTTGCCGATAGGATTGCCTGTATTTGCATTCCATAGCCGCAACGTACTGTCCCAGCTACCGCTGACGATGCGCTGGCCGTCAGGACTGAAGGCTACGGAATAAACGCCATTCTCATGGCCTTGGAGAGGTTCGCCGATAGGGTTGCCTGTGTTTGCATCCCAAAGCCGCACTGTCTTATCCGCACTTCCGCTGGCGATATGTTTGCCATCAGGACTGAAGGCTACAGAAATAAGTCCATCCTCGTGGCCTTGAAAGGGTTTGCCGATAGGGTTGCCCGTCTTCGCATCCCAAAGCCGCATCGTCTTATCCAAACTGCCGCTGACGATTCGCTGGCCATCGGGACTGAAGGCGACAGAATTGACCTGATACGCATGGCCTTCAAGAGGTAAACCAATAGGGTTGCCTGTGTTTGCATCCCAAAGCCGCACTGTCTTGTCCCGACTGCCGCTGACGATGCGCTGACCATCAGGACTGAAGGCTACGGACGTGACCATATCCTCGTGACCTATCAGGGGTTGGCCAATAGCATCACCTGTGTTTGCATCCCATAGCCGCACCGTGCTGTCTACACTGCCACTGGCGATACGCTGACCATCGGGACTGAAAACTACAGAATTAATTCCATCCTCATGGCCTTGGAAAGAGTCGCTCGGCTTTACATTCCAAATTCGCACCGTACGATCTCGACTTCCGCTAGCGACTTGCTGACCGTTAGGTCTAAACGCCAAAGAAGTAACCGTATTTTTATGACCTATTAGAGGATTATTTAAGTATCGGTAGTACGGCTTCGGATACGAAATCTGTACTGTATTGTCCGGGTTTCCAACGGCGCTACGCTGGCCATCGACACTAAACACAAAGGAAGTGCGTTTTGGAATCTGATCTTGTAAGCTTCCGCCGGGTAGATCAATGAGGTTGCCTGTCTCCGTATCCCAGTACCGCAACTGCCCACCCTGAATCCCGCTGATACTCAGCTCGCCGTCGGGACTGAACACCACGGTCACGTCTGTAGTCCCGCGCAGATTCTGAAGTCGGAGGGGTTGGCCAATGGATTGGCTTGTGTTCGCATTCCAGAGCCTTACCGTCTTATCCGTACTCCCACTGGCGATCTGCTGACCATCTGGGCTGAATGCTACGGATGTAACCATATCCTCATGGCCTCGGAGGGGCTGGCCGATGGGTTGTTCTGTCTTCGCGTCCCAAAGACGTACCGTACCGTCGCGACTCCCGCTGACAATGCGCTGACCATCGGGAGCGTACGCTGCGGATATCACCCCGGACTCATGTCCCTGGAAAGGTTGCTCGATCAGGTCACCTGTGTTCGCATCCCAGAGTCGCACTTTCTTGTCTTTGCTGCTAGTGACGATGAGCCGACCATCAGGGCTGTACGCGATAGAAGTGAGCGCAGACTCATGAAGCAACTGATCTTGCTCTAAGTTATCCATATTAGCAACCGTCAGCAAACTGCCTTCTATCAAAGCAAACTGAGGGCTGTCGGGAAGTTCCACCGAGGATGAGGCTTGGCTTAACCCTACTGCCGCAAGTGCATAGATCGCAGCATCGACAGGTTGATCGTCATTTAATAAGACCTGCGCCTTAGTCGCCCACTGCTTCACCTGCTGACGCTGAATCTGCGGCTGACGCTGAACCTGCTGTGACTGGCGAAGAGCACAATTAGATAAGCCAGTTGCCAACAAGAAGAACGCAACCAACCTCATCAGATCTGATTTGCTCATATTTCACCTTAAATATGCCTTTAAAGGCTACTTATCAGACCTTGAACAAAGGTCTTGAAAAGAGAAGATACACCGCAGAGAAACAACATTCCGCTTATTCGAGCACTAGCTGCATATCTTGGCCAGGGGTTAATAAGGGCTTTCTGGCAATCGTTAGGGAGCCTTTATTGTTGTCTGAAAACTTGCAGGCGATGTATCAAAAACCTTCGTTTTTGCGTCAGTTCAAACGTTCTAATGGGTCTACGGTTAAAGAAAAGATCATCTTTTTGAGTGGTAAATATGTACTATTGAGTCCGTCAACGTTGTCCGATGATGCTGATACCCCTAGATAAATTATTCGCACTGCTAGTACGTTTGTCCGTTAAAGTTTTCGAGTCTACTAACCTTATGAGGAATTTCTATTAATGGCTTACTACATCTATAAAGACAATATTTCTGAGTGGCGCTGGCGGCTGAAGAGTGCAAATGGAAATATAATCGCCGACTCTGGAGAAGGCTATCGTAACCGGCAAGATTGTCTAGCTGGAATTGAGCTTGTGAAAGGCTCTGCTCAGGCTCCCGTTCGTGACGCTTAGTCGTCGTTATGCATTCCGGTAGCTCAGACGTATGTTCGGCTCGTGCGTCGAACAGCGCTGATTTTAGCCTCTAGCATCAGCTCCAGCAAGAGAGCAAGCTATAAGAACCAGCGGGGGCATTTCGACAGAAACCTACGGTTATGAAATGGATAATAGCTGAAACCCTCTCTGGTAGATGATTTCAGCTATAGAATACATAGTCCGCACACCAAGAGTATTACTCATACTCTTGAATACCTAATCAAAAGCAGTGTCTAAGGTGTCGTTGATAGATATCTAGATGGCAGAAGTAATCTCAGTTTTGACCTGCCTTAAGCAGCTTATCAAACGTACCCTAAGTCGCTACCTCAGCTCTAGCAGAGGTTACTTTTTGACAGCGTAGTGTGGTTTGAACATTCTGATATCCCATCAACCTCCTCGACTCCTATCAGTCCCAATTATTCATTGATGAATCTACGGCACAAACCATATGTACTGAGGTTTCAAGCTATAAATAGTGCTGCGTTGTTTCCTAATGTTCATAAGCGCTGCGATCGCTAAGCGGCTGGTCTGGCGGGAGAAGCGTTGCTGTGGCCTGAGTAAGGCTAGATCTGTCCGAGCTAAAAACTGAGTCACGATCACAGCAAGGGG
Source organism: Nodosilinea foveolarum (assembly GCA_003242035.1). Taxonomy (GTDB): domain Bacteria; phylum Cyanobacteriota; class Cyanobacteriia; order Phormidesmidales; family Phormidesmidaceae; genus Phormidesmis; species Phormidesmis foveolarum. The sequence goes on from QBMC01000090.1 coordinate 14,501, forward strand.
CGAAGATATGATGAGCTACAGCGCGGTAAAAAGAGCCTCTATTTGCTGTAAAAAGTATATTTTAGATCTAACAGGTAATCTATATTTTTAGACACCTTCTAGCGGCGAAGTAGACGCCAAACCTAAAGTGACCGCTAGGAAATGGCACCATCTGTCGGCGGCACTCACTACATTAATTTCAGATAACTGAAACACTCATGGATACGGGCTTACAGGCAATGCTAGATCCATAACCGTAGGTTTCTGTTTAAATGCCCCCGCTAGTCCATAACGCCTAAAAGCTGAATTGGCCAACAGCATCCCTTCGTTTTTGGCACTATGGGAGAGCGCGTGATCGCACAGTTCATACAGCTTACTGAGGCTAACGAAGGAGGCTTCAGTCCTTCTTGAAGCCGTCCTGCCGAAATGATCCTACTAGTCCGTATAGAGTCAGTGATATTTGATTTGCTGTTAGCTAAGAATATCAAGAAATAACAAACAGGCTTGATGTAAGTATGTTTTTCTCTTGACTGAAGGGCTTTTTTCCGTATTAAAGCGCTTACATTGGGTAGATTGGCTTAAGAAAGCGCTAATGGAGATCGTGTCGTGAATTCCGAGGAAGATTTTGAAATTCGCGGTCGTGTAAAAATTACTGAGTCTGAAGAGCTTTACCGAGTTACTGACCAGCATGGCCACACTATCGAGTACGACAAAGCAGACGGTCGTGAGCTATTTAATCACTATCGTCACAACATGACGAACTATGATCAGGTGCTCAATGACATTCGCACTGATCAAGGATACGTTTCAAATCGACAGAGTAAACAAGCTACGACAGGTTCTGCTGAGCAAATTATAGAAATCTACCGTGATGAGCACGTTAGGGTCATAAGAGATAGTCAAAAGAAAGGTCACATCTTAAAGACCTTAATGCAAAAAGTCGGCGTCGGCACAGCATCTGCGTTATCCCAAACTTTAGATGCTTGGTCAAGCAAACTCAAAGAAGTGGCTCGCCTGGAGAATAGTCAGCGTACTTTGCAGGTTTGGAACGATACCTATCGAGTTCAGCGAGAGCTAGTCAAAGAAGTCCTTGTGCGCGAGGATGTTCCTGAAGAAGTTAAACAGAATATCACAGCTATCTATAAGACTCGTTCAGTAGGCAAAGCAACCGCACTAGGAGAAGAGTTATTTGAATTAGAGAAGTCTGAAGTTCTAAAGTTAGTAAAGAGTGCGATTCGCTACAGCAAGCTGTAGTCGGTGTGAAGGCTATGAAGATGCAAATGCTCAAGCAGGAAGTTTATAACCTGACCCAGACGTTGAACACAAGGCAGCTAAAGAAAGAGCGTCCTGACCTGGCTGCGGGCCGAGATCTTAGATACAAAGCGCAGTGGGCTGAGATCTTAGAGAATCTAAAAGCGCTGAGAGCAGAAGGGCAAGATATCTCTTTGGCAGACTTGCAGGCGTCAGAAAAGATGCTCAAGCAGTCTTTAGCAAAAGTAGGACGTTTATCAGGCTTATCGTCTCAAGCCATAGAGACGGATTGGCAGCGTATTAAGCTTGAGGCGCAATTCAGTGACATTCATATCGAAGAGCTGTAGCAATGCCTTTACCCATTACTCAGCTAGACCGATTACCTAAAACTAGCGGCCTGTACAAAATTACGAACGCTGGTGGAACAGTGATCTATGTCGGTCAAGCAAAAAATATTCATGCGCGTTGGAACAAAGGACATCACAAGCTAAGCGCGATTCTCAGTGAGTGTGGTGTGGCAGCTTCTATTGATTGGGTGGAAATGCCAAAGTGGTTACTCAATCGATCTGAGAATGCGGCGATTCGGTTCTATCAACCTAAACTCAACTTGAAGATGCCACCAGTTGTGTAGTCACTATGGTGTTAGCGAGGTGAGTCATCTCACAACGCATATTCTTCTTCAATTATTTAGGAGTTATAACTAATTCTGGTGTATGGCGTAGGAGATAAAAAAAGGCATACCCTTCTGGACAAGCAAAAGCACCAGAAAAGAGATACACCATGACTCAAGATAATCTAGTCAAGTTCAAAACACCAGAGACCCCGGAAAACTTCAGCGATGCGCTCAGCGCCTTAATCCGCAGTGGCGCTCAGCAGATCATCGCTCAAGCAGTCGAAGCCGAACTGAATGAGCTGCTGGGCGAGTATCAGGCAGTGAAAGACGACTCAGGCCGTCAGGCGGTAGTGCGCAACGGGTATCTGCCCGCTCGCACGATTACGACTGGCGTCGGTGAAGTCGAAGTGCAGGTGCCGAAAGTGCGAGACCGGACTGGCAGCGGTATCAAGTTCAATTCGAGCTTGCTACCGCCGTATCTTAAACGCTCTCGCAGTGTCGAAGAAGTACTGCCGTGGCTGTATCTCAAAGGCATCTCAACCGGGGACTTTGCAGAAGCGCTATCGGCGCTGCTAGGGCCAGAAGCCAAGGGTTTGTCGTCGGCCACGATTAGCCGACTTAAAGCGAAGTGGCAGGAAGAACACAGCGCTTGGCAAACACGCTCTATGCGACATAAGCGCTATGTGTACGTGTGGGCAGATGGCATCTACTTCAACATCCGCGACGACGAGCGGCAATGCATTCTGGTGATGATTGGTGTCACCGATACCGGACGCAAAGAGCTACTGGGGATGGAAGCAGGCTATCGAGAATCGGCACTGAATTGGAAGACACTAATGCTCAGACTGGTTGATCAGGGGTTACAACATGACCCACTGCTGGCGATTGGCGATGGGGCACTGGGGTTTTGGAAAGCGCTGCCGCAGGTCTGGCCAGCCACCAAGACGCAGCGGTGCTGGGTGCATAAGACGGCAAATGTCCTCAATAAGCTACCGAAGAAGCTTCAGCCTAACGCCAAGTTTGGGCTGTGGGAGATCTATCGAGCTGAGACCAAAACCGATGCTAATCAAGCGTTCAATCGGTTTATCAAAACCTATCAGGCCAAGTATCCAGAAGCGAGTGAGTGTTTGGGAAAAGACCGAGACGTGTTGCTTGCGTTCTATGACTTTCCAGCAGAGCATTGGAAGCATATTCGCTCATCGAATCCTATCGAATCCACCTCTTCTACCGTGCGGCTACGCACGAAACAGACCCGAGGGGCGCTCTCAAAGACAACCGTTACGCCGCTGGTGTTCAAACTTGTACAAAGTGCTCAACTGCGTATCCGAGGTTTTAAGCTTTTAGGCGATGTGATTGAGGGCGTTCAATTTAGAGACGGCATTCGTCAGGAGGCAGAAAAAGCGATCGCTCAGCCAACGGAACAGAAGGTCGCCTGATTTTGTCTCATACACCAGACTTGACTATATCTCATTATTCAGTCTGCTCTATATTTGTTTCTACCCGATATAAGTGGAACTATCTTCACTAGAGAATGAGCGAGTGCGAGCACCTCTCCATCCTCAAAGATGCGGTCGTTTTAGCTAAGAAGCGATCGCCATTTGCTGTTGGAGTCTAGCCATCCAAGGCTCACGGCCATAGATACCGGCCTTGAGGTCGGAGATACGGAAGTCTTGGCCTATTTCATCCCAATAGATATGTTCTCCGCCTAGCTCCACAGCTTCTAGCTGAGTCTCGGTCGCTTCGATCGGCACCCAGGCATTGCCGTCGTAGCTAACCATTTCAAGCAGACGCACTGGCCAGATACCGGCAGAGCCATCGGCAAAAACCACCACTAACGCTTTACGCTCGCGGTCGTAGTGAGCGTTGATCGCTTTATTGTGCAGCATAATATTTTTCGGCTCCTACTCTCAGCATCTCTAGATTATCGCTGCAAAGCTTTAGCGCTTGCCTAGTATGCTTTGCTGTTGTCTTCATCCGTTCATCCTTTGCTGGTCGCATCTCGATTGGTTCAGAGCCGGATATGTTTATTTTTACTTCTAACGAGCGGTCTTTAGTGACGACGTGAACATGTATCGGTGGATGGTCACCAGGGTAAACCAGAATGCGAATATCGCCTGTTTGTAAAAGTGTCGGCACTATAGTTGAAACGTCTGAGCCGTGGACATTCTTAAAGGACGGGAAGCTTACAGAATAGCGGCATAGCGGCCCACTGTCGAAATGATGACGAAGCTTTTAGTCAAACTTTTAGGAAAGCCCAAGCAAAATCAAATATTTGGGGCTTTAACCCTGCCCAAACACGGGATCGCGACCCATTGCACCTTTATAGCCCTATGAACGCTTGAAAATCGGGAGCGTTCATAGGGCGATTCTATTTCTGCCTGAAGCTCAGAGTCGCTGCTTGTTCCTGCTTACGCCGTTTGATTCGTTGCTCAGTTTTGTAGAGAGACATGCAGAGTCTACTGCAATACTTTGAACCGATTGACAGCGAAGGACTGCGAGTATACGGCTTTGAGCAGCGACAGCAAACGAACCTAATACTTCGATTGATTCTTCCCATTTCCTTCGGCTTCTCCAAGGTCATCTGAGTTTAGCTTTTCTGCTGAGCTGTGTGGTGGCCAGGAAAGCCAATTCCCCGTCGCGGCGATCGCCTCTTGTCGTTCTGATCCTCTTTAGACGGCAAAACAGTAAAAGACTCAGCGACATGGATACCACTACGATCCAGCTCCAGCCGTTCGAGCTGCTCCTGATGTTGGCCTATGGTTAGCTGTGCCCCAACCTGATATGCCTGCTTGATCCTCACCGGCACCGACTCACCCAAACTTCCTGAGTTTGGTAAAAGCTGCCGCGCTGCTCCATTGGAAAGCCGCCGAGCAGGGCCGCGATCCACACCTCCACTATCGGTATCTTCAACTGCCTTTGTAGATCAACCAGTCGCTGAGGCTTATCCGTCTGCCCCTCGGAGATCGCCCTCACCCAGTCCGACACATTCTCAGCGTGGGAGACGGCCAATGCCTGACTTTTCAACTCAGCATCCTCTAGCTTATCGATCATCTCTAAGACCGACAGCTTCTCGACATCACCTACAACAGAATCTTCATCGGCTTTGTCTTCATCTGGACGCCCGCCACCCGTATGATACGAACGCTGCACCAAATCAGAAAAGTCCAGCTCCTGCGTTTGCCGAGTCAGCCCCTGAAGCCAGTCATCCCCCATCACCGGCCCCTCAGCATTATGCGCGTCCTGCCAATCCTCCCAAAGCAAATCAGCCTTAGTCTCACACAGCCCTGCTAGCTGCCCCAAAAAATCACCCGCGATCCTAAGTTGATCGCGCCGACCCAACCCATCTATTTCATCCTCAAACCGACTCCAAAGACTCAGCACATCCGCCTGCTCTGGAATCTCAGCCGCTTCTTCCAAAGCAACTTCCAAGTTCAGCTCCAACTGCTTGAGGCTAACCACCGCTCGCCCCTCCTAGCAAATCGACTCGCTCCAGCGAAGCGTCCTCCTCAACCTTCAATGAACAACCTTCAATAGAACACTCAATCGGTTCGAGCCGAATCTGATTGGCAAAGAAGGTGATGCCGTAGCGAGCTTTGAGATAAGGCATGACTTTTTTCTGCATATAGTTCTCCAGCTCCCGCCTGCGGAAGCCCGCGCAGTGAATCGGTTTAATTTCCAGCACCTTGGAACTGCCTTGAAACACAGAAGCTGAGATCGCATGAACCGGCGCATCCTTCCGCTTCTCTCCCCAGATGTACAGCGTTGCATAGGGCGTCGCATCATCCGCGATCGCCAACGAAACCTCTTCAACAGTCTGCTGAGCGGGCGCACTATCCATCTCCCGATAAGCAGAGCGCCGCTTTTCATTCACCTCAAGCCGGTTGCGATAGTGAGAGCGACGACGACGGCAGCGGCTTTCGACCCAGCAGCCATCGCCCTCCGGCCCATGTAACTGCTGCGCCACTGGCGCACTGAGCTGAGCGCACTCCACGCACTTTTTACTGATTCTACGAGGCATCGGCCCAAACCCTCAAAAGGCTTGCCATAGCTGCATCTACCATATCGCAACCCATCCTATTGCATTCGTAGCGTAATATTTAGTGTAACAACGCCAATCCTCCAGACCCCCCCCTTCCTGCTGTACATTATGTATACAGAACTCTAATTCTGTCGCACTCGCCGTTGACAGCGTTATGTCTGTATCAAACCTAGTCCCGCGCATCTCTAAACTAGAAGTGACCAGCAGCGGCGATAACGCCAAGCTGATCGCGCTATGGCTGCATAATAAGGCCAGAACCACGCAGGCCACTTACCGCCGCGATATCGCTTGGTTCTTAGCCTTCGTGGACGAGCGATCGCTCCATTTAATGACGCTCGAAGATCTCCATGCCTTTCATCAGGCGCTGATGGATCAAGGGTTGGTTTACAACACGCAGCGCCGTCGTCTGATGGCGGTTAAGTCGCTGCTGAGCTTTGGCCATCGAGTCGGGGCGATCTCCGTGGACTGCGGCAAGCCTTTTGAACTAAAGGCCGCGACTCAAACGCTCCATGCCCGCATTATGAGCGAGGCCGATACGCTGCGCATGATCCACGGCTTTCAGGGTCAGCCACGCGATGCGCTGATTCTGCTGACGCTCTACGCCACGGGTGCGAGAGCCTCTGAAGTCTGCTCGATGAGCTGGGGCCACTGGGTCGAGCAGGATAATGGCAATGCAATCGTGGCGATTACGGGTAAGGGCGATAAGACGCGCTATGTCGTCGTGCCAGCCTCCGTCTGGACTCAGCTTAAGCAGTACCGCGCCGAGGCAACAGACGCTGCGCCGGTCTTCCCCAGTCGTACCGGACGACATCTGGTGCGCTCACAGATTAACCGGATTGTCACCGACGCTAAGCAGCAGGCAGGAATTGACAAAGCGGTTTCTCCCCACTGGTTTCGCCATGCTCATGCTAGCCATGCCTTGCATAGGGGGGCGTCGATTGGCCTAGTCAAGGAAACGTTAGGTCATGCCAGCCTCGATACTACAGCGGCTTACCTACATGTCTCGCCGGATGAGAGTAGCGGCCTGCATCTAGGGCTGTAGCAATCTATAGAACCCTTGGGGTATTGCAATCTGTTCATTTTAAGGAAGCCACTAGCCTTACCCGGTAGGTGAATGAGGGGCCAAGGCGGTGTGAATTCTGTTGGAAAAATTAAACCCCTGATGCTGATTGTAGCGGAGAGAATGGCGATCGCTCTATAAGCTGGCACAGCATGAGGAAGAAAGATGAATGCTTTTAGCCCATGCGCTCAGGGGTTTTTAGTGCCAGTCTAAATAAGTGGTCTTTGATGTATCTCATCAGTTGGCACACCGCACATAATCAAACTATCAGCTTCAAAGCAGAGGCTGAGCACCCGCTTTCTTTTCCTCTCGCGTTATCCATCCAGGCGTTTGTTCCATGAAAATCAATTTTGCTCTGTTGCTGCCACTTGCTGTTCTCTCTATCGGCGCGCTCGTTTCTCCGGCTCAAGCTAATCCCACGGGCAACCGCGCTACGGTTGCGCCAACTATCGTTTCTCAGCGCAGCGAAAGAACTGCCCAGAATACGCCCGCTCGCCGCGTCGTCGGTCAGCCGATGAAAGATGGCAACTATATCGGTTTGGGTGGTAGCAACAACGGCGCAGTCGTGAACGGCAAGTACGCGCTATCCAACAACTTCTCGATTCGTCCTGGCGTGACGACTAGCCTCACCAACGATGATGGCGGCGATCGCGGCGTCGCGGTGCTTGCGCCGGTGACCTATGACTTCAACGGCAACGGCAACCGCAGAGTCCAGCCTTTTGTCGGTGCCGGTGCGGGCGTGACCACTGGCGATGGGACTAACTTAGAAGTGGTCGCTACTGCCGGTACAGATGTGCGCTTAGGCAACCGCTATGTCCTCAACGGTTCAGTTAACTACCTACCGCTTGATGGGCAGCGCGTTGATGTCGCCGCAGGCTTGGGCTACCGTTTCTAGGTTGTGAGCTAACGGTTCTCCGCCGATTGCATAGCTTGATAAAAAGGGCTGTCTGAAGTGTTAGACAGCCCTTTTCGTTGTCTGTGCCCCTGTGTCTGGTGCCCTCTAAAGGAGCGTTTCTGACGCATATGCGCAGGCTCGATTACAAACTTCCTTCAACGCTAAGCGGCTGTTACTGATTCATCTCCCGCGTACTGTTTGAGCCATGCAATTGAGGTCTGTTCAACTTTCACTTGGCAGTCATCGAAGGTTACTGAGTCTGGATCGAGGAAGTGCGCGATCGCCAACTCAATCACAAGCTCAGCAGGGATCTCTATCTTTTCTGCATACTCTATGGCCTGACTCTGGAGAACACTTGGCAGTGCCGCTAATAAACTTGTCTCCTCTGCGCCACTGACTAGTTCGTTGCTTAGTGTGGTGTCCAGTTCTAGAAAGTGCTTCAGAGCACCTTCAATAACAGCATCAGGCTTCAGTGCTGATTCACTGGCGTAGGTCGAGATGGCCGCGCGAATATCATCCGGTAATGATTGCAAAATGCGATTGTCTGTTGTTGAGTTGTCAGGAATCATAGGTCTAGTCCACCTAAGTCACACGCACGTTGTAAGGAGGTAGTAGCTGTCGGATGATAATCTGCTCCAACTGCAATGATAACCGAATCCATTGTAGGGACAGTGTGACTACGGCAATCCTCACATTATCTGGGTTCAATCGATCCATGAATGCCCAACCGAGGGCTTTATGCCCGCCTTTGAACCGGCCTCTGACGCTACCGGACTTACCGATATAAAGAATGCCTTGAGTCTTATGTTTAACCGCGTAGATCCCAGGACTAGGCGGTAGCTCGACAAATTCTCTAGTCAGTGGACAGCACTCGTCGAACGGCCTCTCATCGAGTAACTTGAGAATTCTCAAAGCTTCTGCGTTGATAGCTTCTACAGCGTCGTCCATTCAGTTGCGGCTAGCGAATGAATTAGCCTTATGTTACGGCTATTGGATTGTACTGGAAGGTGCGCCTCTGGTTTAAGTCGTTTGCTGAGCGTATTAAATAAAGACTGTTTCCGCCACGTGATCACACTCCCACTATGAAGAAAACGGTCATTTTTTGAGTGGTTGATACGTACTAAGCAAGTTAAACCCCGTCTAAGTTGAAACCAGTAGTTCTTTTATGCAGGATTTAACTATCAGTTTTTTTAGCGTAGAACTCAATATGAGCTTACTTTTTACCTCCAGCAAAAACGTCATTAAGGCGTAGATTGAAAACTACAGATTCCAAGATGGACGGGGTTTAGATAAGAGTATTCAAGGGATTTCGACATACGAGGGCAATCCAGATTCGCCTTTCGCAGGGTAGTTGCTCGATCCAGCAGCTAGTCAGGCTGAGAAAGCTGCTTTTTTAGGTGCTTTTGGAGCGAAATTACTTCTTGCTTTTGCTGACGCCGTTTGATCCGCTGCTTCGTGTGATGGAGAGACAGGCAAAGTTTGCTGCAATACTTAGAGCCGATTGCTAGAGAAGGACTACGAGTATAGGGGGTTGAGCAGTGCCAGCAAACAAGCTTTACTTCCCGATTGATCCTTCCCATATCTTTTTGCTTCTCTGTGTATGTCTACTCAACTCTAGCTATTTATCTAAAAGTCGCAACGGTCAGAACATAGAGTACCTATTAATAGCTAGGCAGTTAGCACATACCCAGCGGCCCACTAACGGAGGTGGAGTGAGGCAAGCTGATCGCCTCACTCCACCTCCGTTAGTGGGTTTAGTCCTTTGTAAGGGGCCTTGTGAACGGTGTTCTCTTCACAACAGAAAGGGGCTTTCGTTATGCCTGCACTCAATCGCACATAGCCCCACTGTGGTATCGTAAATACGGTCTTACGTAATTTCAGGTGTCTGAAACTATGAAATCATGATAATCACCCTTTCGAGTCTCAAAGGGGGCGTAGGAAAAAGTACGCTGTCGCTGATGCTAGCTGAGACTATTGCTCAGTCAGGAGCAAAGGTTCTGCTAGTTGATGCCGATTCACAAGGCTCGGTGTCAGACTGGGCAGCGGCTAGAGAATTAGATGGGCCGTTTGCCGTCGTTGGCATGGCTCACGCGAATATTCATAAGCAGTTGCCCAAAGTGGCCGCTGACTATGACCACGTAATTATAGACACGCCTCCTCGAATCGCAGAGGTCACACGCTCAGCGATTCTCGCTGCGGACGTGGTTCTTATTCCGGTATCGCCTTCAGCCTTTGATAACTGGGCCAGCGATAGCACAACCGCAATTATCAAAGAAGCTCAGATATTCAAAGACGAGCTGCTCGCTGCTTTCATCGTGAGTAAGAAAATTGTAGGAACTACGATCGCGGCTAATATAGTTACAGCATTACAGAATTATGAAATTACAGTATTTCAGTCACCTGTTAGTCAGCGCGTTGTTTTCGCTGAATGTGCTAGTGGACATATGCTCTCTGAATTAGAACCAAAGGGATCTGCTGTTAAAGAAATCAGAGCGCTCAGCAATGAGCTATTGAAGTTTGTAAACTTGGAGAAGTGGTAATGACCTCAAAGAAATCAGCAGCCCTCCCTGGCAAGCCTCGGGCAAAAAAAACCGTTCCAGATATAGTGGCAGATGCTTTCGTGAATGGAAGCAATGTCGATGTATCCGACACGTCTAAACCTGCTGTCAGCGGATCTCGATCAGTTGGCCGACCAAAGACAGGTAAACGTAGTAATCCTGAATACGCTCGACTGACTGCTTGGGTTCCAGAGGCAGTACTAGAGGCTCTCAAGATTGAAGCGCTAAAGCAGAAATGCGACTTAGGCGATCTGCTGATGGAACGCCTAGATTTACAGGGTATTGATATTTCAGGTGACTGATATTATAGTATTTCATATTATTAAAATACCGATATTTTAGATGACCGATATTACAGTCATACGCTTAGAAATCTCGCCTAGCTTGAGTGGCATCAGAGGCCATGATGAAAAAAAACGGCATAGCCGGAATATCCGGGTGGCGAGAGAGGTGAGATTACAATGGCAATTGAACTAAACAGCAATCAGCAAAAGATCTATGATGCAATCTGGGATGAACCGATAACTCGAAAGCTGAAGTTCTCTAAAGTCGATGGGTTGCTGAGTTCGATTTGCGAAAATAGAATATCGCGTAAAGGCTCTCCCAACGTAGCTTTTGCGCATCATGGTGAGAGCTGGGGAATGCACCGTCCTCATCCTGATAAAGGTCTTAAAACGCCATACATCCAACAAATACGACTATTTTTGATTGACAGCGGACTCAAGGAGGAAATCGAAGCTGATGACTAACACCATTTCTCACCGTGGTTATGTAGGTCAAGTGACCATAGATGTTGAAGATAACTGCTTGTATGCCCAGCTCATCAATGCGCCCAAGGTGCATTTTACTTGCGAAGGTCAAACTGTTTCTGAGTTAGTAAAGTCTTTTTCTAGCTGGATTGATGACTATATTGCTGGCTTTAGCGAAGCTGGTCTAGATGTGGTTCAACCTCAAGTCTTAGCAGCAGCCTAAGACACAGCTCACATCTCCAAGCCTTTTGGCCCTGAGGTAGTTTTGGTTCCGCTGCTACCCCAACGCCTCTGCCTCGCCGTATCGAAGCCAGCTATTAAATTGTTCTCCCACCTTTGGCCCGCGCGGATGAAAATCACCCTGCCACAGCCACTCTTCGCCCTGTCGGTGCAAGATTAGATCGACCCAATCTCCAGCCTTCCATTCCGGTAGCGGTGCGCTTTCAATCGGTAGGATACGTTCCACTCCTTTGCCATACTGCTTTCTTCCATAACCAACTAAGACAGAGAAGCGATCACCTTCGAGCGCTTGGATTGTCCCGCAGACGAACATCTGATCGACGGGTGGCGAGTTCTTTTGAGGCACCCAGTCGTCGCTGTTGTTGAACGAAACTAGGAGGATGCCATCCTTATCAAACGCAGGCCAGAAGGAAAACTTACCGTAGCGCTCACTGTCCGATAGTGCCAGCAGCCGGACGGCCAGACCTGGCTTCCCAAAGCCCCTAACTCGAAAAGCCGCGCCGTCTTCGGTGACAATGGTGACACTATTCCCATCCGGTAGAATACGCCCTTCTATTCGTCCTATCGCTTGAACCATCCGCCGCTGACTGAGCGGTACGGCTTTGTGTTTCTTGCGCTTTTGCTTTTTCTCACCCGCCGATGCAGCAGCTCGCAACCCGCTGTCATCAGAGACAGCGGGCACTTTTTCTACCTCATTGGCACCCTGCGAGCTGCTGCCAGCTTCAAGCGCTGTTTGTTTCTGGTCTAAGGTCTCAGATGCCATGTTTATCCTTCGTCCGTCTAGGCTGTCTCGAAAGCGCTGCGCTGTAAGACTTAGGTTGATGACCTAACCCTAAGATCTATACGCTGGCCCATTGTCAGCCTTAGGTTAGCGCATAATGCTTGTGTTGTAGACAGTAGCCATCGTTACTATCCATCCACCACAAGTTTTTGTAGAGCGCACCAAGCCTTCGCCGGAATCTCCTCGCGTTTTATCTCCCAAAGCCCTGGGCCGACGAATGGACAAGCCTGTCCCAGCACTTGAACTAGCTGCGCCGCCGTCGCTCGAATCACTTCCTTTCCTGGCAGATCCCTATCCTCTGCCGCGATCGCCTGCAAGCACTCAGCGGGTAGAGTAATTGCTTGCCCCTGCCGCTGTGCATCGAGCTGATAGACCGGCTGACCCAAGACATCCACCGTCTGCGCCAATACCGGCGCTTCTAGCCCGTCTAACGCCCCACCCGGCATCACGACGCGCACCGCCTGACCCACGCACAAGCCTGATAGCGGTACAGCAGCGGCAATCCCTATGCCTTCAGCTCGACTATTAACCGGCTCTATCGCGCTCTTAGCCGCCCCTGACTCCGATGGCAAATCAGTCGCCGTTTTGACCACTCTCGACCCCCCCGAATTAGCCTCACTTTTAGAGGTAGAGAGTGAAGCAAGAACGCTGCTATATATGCCAACTACACACCTAAGCGTTGATAACTGTGTGTAGCCTCTTTTCCCAGAAAACTCCGGCTCAATATTCTGAGCAACTGGCAGCTCTGAAAAAGAATCTACATCCTCCGAGAATCCTATAGAGGGGGTTGAATCGCCAGCCCGTTTTATACAAGCCCAAATCTCATCCTCGTGCTTCTTAAAGGTTTTCCAGCCAACGCCTTTGTTGAACCAATTCTTAGCAACGCTAGAGATACAGTCTTTTAGTGCCGTGGTCTTGATGTTGACATCGACACAGACCCGCTCTAGGGCAGCGAAGATGCGCCACTTGGCATCCCTGGCAACGTTGGCGTTGTGGTCAGAGCCGCCGACTTTGTATTGCCAAGCTTTGTCGAAGTGGGAGGTAGACCAGCGAATCGGCCAGTTGCCATATTCGATATCGCGCTTCGACTTGGGGCTAGCGAACTGTTGGTAGCCGGGGAGCTGTGGGGCGACGGCCTTAACCCAGGCGGCGAGGTCAGCGACTGTCTTGAGACCGACGTAGCGGTCGCCGTAGTTGACTAGCTCGCGCATGATGTCATTGGATTGGCCAAAGCGCGTCCAGGCGATCGGGGGAATGACGTGCGCGGTGCGCGGTGTCGGTGCGTGTCGTACCTGTGGGACGGTGACGGGGGGTGGTGGGGTAACTGC
>QBMC01000091.1 GCA_003242035.1 Nodosilinea foveolarum
CTAACAAAACGCTACCTATTGAGTATCCTGCCTTTTAGAGTATGCGTTTGCCCTGCTATTTTTGACGGTTCTGTTGCGTAAAGGAATCTCGAAATGATATGATCGCTAATTTTGTTCGACACAACGTCGAGAGTAGGCATTCTGAGATTGGCTTGGTTCAACTGCACCAACATCAAACAGGTGAGTCTTTAGGCGATCGCTTGCGCTTTTGATTTGTTTTTTGATGATTGCGGGTCAAAATTCCCTGACTAGGGCTAAACAACAAAGCCAATAGAAAGCAGGTGAATAGGGTGAGCGAGATCGCAGGCCCCGACGGTGTATTGAGATAGTAGCTAATGTACATGCCAACCATACAAGAAAACACGCCCAACCCTGAGCCTATTATCATCATCCAGTGCAGCTCTTTGGTCAGCAAATAGGCCGCTGCCGCCGGACTCACCATCAGCGCTACCACCAAAATCACCCCCACCGTCTTGATGCTGGCAACAATCGTCAGCGTAATTGCGGCCATCAGTCCAAAATTAATTAGGCCCACTGGTAGGCCCATCGCTTCTGCACCTAGCCGGTCGAAGGTAAAGAACAACAGCTCTTTGTAAAACACCTTGACAGCAAGTAAAATACCTAGCGTAATCAGCCCAATTTCTCTCACATCAGCAGGCGTAATGCTAAGGATGTCGCCAAAAAGTAATTCTTCAAGGTCTAAACGACTGCGCAATCCGGTGAGCAGGGCAACGCCTAACGAGAAAAAGCTAGAGAAGGTGATTGCCATCGCCGTATCGACCTTGACCTTGGATTGCGCGCGTATCCAAGACGTGACAAAGGTGCTAAACATCCCAGAGACAAACGCTCCGATGAGCAAAGGTAGATTGAGAAAATTGGCGATCGCCAATCCCGGCAACACCGCATGAGCCACTACATCGCCCAACAGCGCCATCCGCTGCACAATTAAATAGGTGCCTATAATCGGGCACAAAATGCCAATCAGGACACCCGCCATCAGCGCCTGACGCATAAATTCGTAGCTAAAGGGATCTAACAGCCAATTCATAAACTTTTCATCGTCTTTCTTGTAAATACCATTATCATATTGCATCTATCGCCTGAGCAGGTATTTGAAGCTGTAGTCAACCCTGAACTAAACGACCAGAAGGGCTTTGAAGTCCGAGATTATGGCGAGTTTGCGGGTGGCCCGGTTTATCAAGTGGTGCAGGGCGAGATTGTTCATTATTTAAATATTGTGCCGTTAAATGAACGCAGCGGCAGCGTTTTAATCGTGAGCGATCGCCCGCCGAATGTTTAGGTGATAGAGAAAGCAATCACTGGGTAAGACGCAGGCGATCGCACAAAATTCTTTCAGCCAACAGAGCGCTGCACAGTTCACCTGTGTAAATTTCTAACCAGGCGTGAGGAAAGGTTTTGAAGACCAAGCGATCGCCTGGGAAAACCACTCTCTCCAAATATTCGTGGGGTTCATGGGGAATGTTTTCAATCCGTGCAACTTGAATATGACGAGTATCGTTATGGTAATGGCACAAAACTTTCTCGACTTCTATATCAGGCGCTCGGTTCAAAGTTTGGGGCATCATAGCTTTGGTCTCCTAAATCCTTTCAGTACTGAGCGTTTCCGCTGATTGAGCCGGTCTGACAGAGATACTCGTAGAATTGCTCAAAGGTTTTTTTGTAAATTATCTTCTCGTGAGCTGTCCAGCTAATTTTGCCAGCGCGTTCTAGTACTTTGAGCAAGCGAGAGATAGTCACCCGCGTAGCGCCGATAGACTCCGCAATTTCTTGATGCGTGAGCTTGATCAGAACCTGGCGACCAGCCGGTGTGGTTTCGCCAAACGCGCCAGCTAACCAGCAGACAAACTGAAGCAGTCGCTGCTCGGTCTGACGGCAGTAAGCAATCCGCATTAAGTCATTAGACTGACGAATTTGAGCGAGCACGGCTGCTTGTGAGTAGCCATAAGTATTGCCCAAGTACTCGACACTCACGGCTGTTAGGCACTGCACTTGGTAGGGATGCGCTTGCGCGATGGCATTACTCACAATGTCACCCTTAGACCAAAAGCCTAGCGGCACCGATTCTCCTTCTGAGTTCCAGGTAAGCGATCGCACGTATCCCGAATGAATTTTCCACGCGCCGCCATCGTTACAGCTATGCAAATTTTCATGCCGATTGAGGTGAAAAAGCTTTGGCTGAGGAAATGCTACAACCGGGCATTCAGGAGGCTGTTCTCGGGCTAAGGTTTGAGTCATGGCTAAATCCTTGAGACATCATCGGCTAGGCAAGGGTGGAATTCGAGCTAAAATGCCTTTTTGTAGCAAGCTAGGGCGCTGCTGTCGAGGCACTATGCCATCGGGGCTGCTGTGGTATTGGGCGGCTAGCTGCAAAATAGCCGATGCACTTTCTAAGGGGTGCAAATCGCCAAACATTAAAGCATTTTTTTGCGGGGCTGAAAGGGCGATGGCGCAAGCACGATTGCAGGCACTAAGGCATCCCACTGGCTCTATTTTGCAGGGGGCAGAATGTGGCTGCTGAGACTGCATTTGCAGGAGAGCAGCGAGCAAATGAGCGCCCCCTCGCTGCCCCTGATACTCTCGTTGAGTCTTTGAAAAGGCACAGGCAGAGCAGACAAATATGACGGGTTTAATCATGGCTTTCCGGGTTTATCTTTGCTGTTTTATCTTTGCTGGTTTTTTCCTTTAAAGGGTTGTTTTTTGAGCGATCGCTATTTGCATTTTTGCTATCAGCTCATCAATGGGCAAAGTCCCCAAGTCACCCTGCTGCCGGGTGCGAACGCTGAGCGCATGGCTCTCCACCTCTCGTTTGCCAACTACAGCCGTCACCGGGATTTTCTCTAGCTCTGCCGTTCTAACTTGCTTGCCTAAGCGATCTCCGCTGACATCAACTTCAGCCCGATAGCCCTGACGGGTTAAGGTTTTTACCACTTCGCTGGCATAGGCCCGCTGAGCCTCACTCACCGGCAACAGCCGCACTTGCACCGGGGCTAGCCACAGCGGAAAATCACCCGCATAGTTTTCAATCAAAATGCCAAAGAACCGCTCCAAAGAGCCAAAAATAGCGCGATGAATCATAATCGGACGCTGGCGCGAACCATCGGCGGCCACATATTCCATCCCAAAGCGCTCCGGCAAATTAAAATCGACCTGAATAGTCGAACATTGCCAGAGTCGGCCAATGGCATCGCGGATTTTGATATCAATTTTGGGGCCATAAAATGCGCCCCCACCCTCGTCAGTCGCATAGGCCCAGCCTTTTTCGCTCAGTGCCTGCTGCAAAGACTCGGTGGCCAACGACCAGATTTCATCACTGCCGACCGATTTATCAGGCCGAGTCGAAAGATTGACCTCGTAGTTATTGAAACCAAAATCAGAGAGAATTTCTTCAGTCAGATTAAGCACCGCCAAAATTTCACCGGCAACCTGCTCGGGCAAACAAAAAATATGTGCGTCATCTTGAGTAAAGCCGCGTACCCGCATCAGTCCATGCAGTGTGCCTGAGCGCTCGTAGCGATACACCGTGCCCAGCTCAGCCCACCGCAGCGGCAGCTCCCGGTAAGAGTGCAAATCATGCTGGTAGGTCAGCACATGAAAGGGGCAGTTCATGGGCCTAATTTGGTACGCCTGCGATTCAATCTGCATCTGATCGAACATACTCTCGCGGTAAAAGTCAAAATGTCCGGAGGTCTTCCACAGATCTAAATTGGCAATATGGGGTGTAAACAACAGTTCATAGCCTGCCTGGGTATGGGCTTCTCGCCAATAGTCTTCTATTATGCGGCGAATCCTGGCCCCCTTTGGATGCCAGAAAACCAGCCCGCCACCCGCCTTTTCTTCAAGACTAAACAGTTTTAGCAGTTTGCCTAGCTGTCGGTGGTCGCGGCGCTTAGCCTCTTCCTTTTGGTGCAAATATGCCTGTAACTGCTCAGGCGTTTCCCAGGCAGTGCCATAGATTCTCTGAAGCTGAGCGTTGCTTTCGTCACCCCGCCAATAAGCGCCTGCCACACTTTCTAAGGCAAAGGCATCGGGATTGATCTCCCCAGTAGCGTCCAAATGAGGGCCTGCACACAAATCCCACCAAAATTCGTCAGGGGCTGTTGGTCGCAAGTCGAGTAAGGAAGGTTCTGCTTCTGAATGCTCTGCACGGCCTGCATCTGGACTGCCGATAAAGTAGCGCGTGATGGTTTCGCCTGATGCGATACCGGCCAAAATCTCTAGCTTGTAGGGTTCGTTGAGCGCGCCAATTTCAGCTTCAATTTCAGCGCGATCAACCGCTTCTCGAATAATGGGCAAGTTAGCTGCGATAATTCGTCGCATTTCTGTTGCTATTTTTCCGAGATCTTCAGGGGTAAACGCACTGGCGCGATCAAAGTTGTAGTAAAATCCTGTCTCAGTGCAGGGGCCAATAGTGACCTTGGTCTCTGGAAATAGCCGCTGTACTGACATGGCCAAAATATGAGCGCAGCTATGGCGAATCTGCTGTAGCCGCTCCAAATTACCTTGGGTAAGCGCTTTGGAATGGCTAGGCTGAGCAGATTCAGAGGAAAGGAGAGGAGACTGGGCAAGTTGATTTGGCATCTAGACTATTCTCGGCACTGTACGTCTGAGTCGGTGAAATGAAGTATGTGAAAATATGAGAATGATTATCAATATCATCTATCATAGTGAATAAAGTTCTATTTGTAGCGTCTATTTATATATGGCCAATTACATAACCAAAATTCATCGCAGGATGCGCTTGGCTCAGTTGGTGAGTGCTTGGACGATTGGTTTGCTTGCGGCTGATCTGTTTGGGCAGGCGGCTTATGCCTACGAGGTTACCTTTTCGCCGAGCAGTCCGCAGTTGGGCGATACGGTTGCGGTTGTCGTGCAGTCGGCGCAGTCGGCAAGTGCCGGGACTGGCATGAGTGCGCCGACGGCCAGTGCACCGACAGTCAGTGCTAATGGCATGAGCTATCAAAGCTTTTCGATTGGGGGCGATCGCTTCCAATCGTTGATTCCCACTAGCCCATTAGATTCGCCGGGGCAGCTCATCATTCAGGTAAGCGGCGCAGAAGAGCCGCGCAGTTTGACGGTGAACCTGAGCGATCGCACCTTTCGCACGCAAAGGATTTGGCTACCGCCCGGAGACAATGATCTGGGCACAGACGAGGAATTTGAGCGGGTGGCTGCTTTTAAGCGACTGGTGACGCCCGAGCGCCATTGGGCAGGGCCATTGCTGCGGCCTAGTCAGGGCTATGTGAGCACAGAATATGGGGTGCAGCGCTATTACAACGGTGTCTTTGCCGAGGACTATTACCACCGTGGCGTAGACTACGCGGCGGCGACCGGATCTGCGGTGGTCTCACCCGCAGCCGGTTATGTGCGGCTAGTCGGCGAAGAGACCAATGGCTTTGAGCTACATGGCAATACGATTGGCATCGATCACGGGCAGGGCGTGTTGAGCATTATGATTCACCTGAGCCGGATAGATGTTAAAGAGGGTGATTTTGTTACGGCGGGTCAGGTCATTGGGGGAGTGGGTTCGACCGGCGCTTCAACGGGGCCGCATTTGCACTGGGGGCTTTATGTCAATGGCATTGCCGTAGATCCGGTGCCTTGGAGAGATGCGGGGTTTGAGTAGCCAGTGACGGCCTTGAGTATTTATGAGGCGATTCTCCTTCAGAGAGGCTTTGCCAACGCCTGCGATTCAGACTCACTGCATCTCTTGCCATGATTGAGTCAGCACTTTTCCTGCCGACCTCGCAAAAACGAACGTCAACAAAAACCCGACCGCCAAGTCAGGAAGCACAGAATGCGTGAGAAATACCAGCCCCGCCGCAACCAGCACTGACGTGTTGGCAATAATGTCATTTTTAGAGCACAGCCACACAGAGGACATATTCAAATTGTCCTTGCGGTGCCTGGAGAGCAGTAGCAAGCAGACCAGGTTAGCGAGCAAGGCCATTACGCCCACTGTGCCCATGAGTGTGGCTACCGGGGTAGCCCCGGCAAATAATTGATAGCTGGCCCTGGCGAAGACGGCGATCGCAAACAAAAACATAATGATGCCTTTGAAAAAAGCAGATCCCGCCTGAGCTTTGCGGCCCTTATTCACCACATACAAACTGCTGGCATACACTAACGCATCGCCCAGCATATCGAGCGAATCTCCAGTCAAAGAGAGCGAATCTGCCCGAACGCCCGCCCCAAATTCAATCACAAACATTGCCAGATTAATGAACAACACAGCCCATAGCACCTTAGTCTGATGCTTTTTCAGCTTTGTCAACTCATAACCCTTGCTCTGACAGCAATTATCACTCATAGCTTGCCCTTCGCACTAATATTCAAACGAATGTTAGAACGTTATCACAAAAAGTCCTACGTTCTAACGGAGGTTAGAACGTCTTACCAGAGCGTTTTACTCAGCTAGTTGCTGCAAAGCATGGCCAAGAATATCAGCGATCCGCCGGTCTTTTAGAGAGTAGTAAGCCAGCTTGCCGTCATTTCTATGCTTTAAGATTTTGAGATCGCGCAGCTTTCGCAGATGGTGAGAAGCAGCGGCCACCTTCACTTCGAGCAGGGAAGCCACATCGCAGACGCAGAGTTCCTGACCCTCACTGAGTGCATGGAGAATTTTCAGGCGTGATTTATCTGCCAAAGCACTGAACAGAATTTGAGCATTGTCCAGTAGGCTATCGTCCGGCAACGCTTCACCAACCTGAGTCACTAACGCCTGATTAAAGCACCGAACTTGGCAAACGTCATTTGGCTTGGCTTGGGTCACAAAAATAGGCAGGTGCAAAGTTTACAACTCAATTCTAGCGGTCAGCCGTCACCGCACTCCACCGATGGTCTCATCAGTACGCCGTTAAAAACTTTGCTTGGGGCTGACAGTCCACTGACAGTTGTAAAGGGCACTTCTTGAGATAAGATATCCAATAATGATAATCATTATCAAACTGTGGCCCCATGAATAAATCACTTCGCCTCCTTTCAAAACTAACTGCACTTTCATTTGCGCTGACTGTCGTGAGCTGCGCCCAGACCGAAGATAACCAAGTCCAAGATACAGGTGGTCAACCGCAGACTGAGATTTCCTCTGAAGGGAAGCCCCAGGTAATTGCATCCTATAGTGTGCTTTGCGATTTGACTGAGCAAATTGCTCAAACCACCGTAGATTTGACCTGCTTGATTGGCGCGGGGCAAGACCCTCATGTGTACAGCGCCACCCCTGCGGATCGCCGGTCGATTGAAGAGGCTGACCTGGTTTTGTACGGCGGCTATGAGTTTGAACCTGAAATTATTAAAATGGTGGAAGCAACGGACACCCCTATGCCCAAAGTGGCTGTTTCAGAAGTCGCCGTGCCAGAACCACTGTTAGGCGAACATCACGATGAAGAACATGCTGAAGGTGAAGAACATGCTGAAGGCGAAATGGAGCCAGATCCTCACGTTTGGCACGATGCTGAAAATGGCGTAGCGATGGTGAAAGAGATTCAACAGCAGCTTAGCGAAGTCTCTCCGGATAATGCCGCACTGTATGAAACCAACGCCGAAGCCCTGATTGCCCAATTAGAACAGCTCGATACCTGGATTCAGACCCAAATAGACACCGTGCCCGCTACGGGACGTACGCTGATTAGCACCCACGATGCGCTAGGCTACTATGCCAACGCCTATGGCATTAAAATTGAACCCGCGCTCGATAGCTTTAGTACTGAAGCTCGGCCTTCAGCAGCCGACATTCGAGCGCTTGTAGAGGTGGTCGAGGAAACAGGTGTGCCGAGCATTTTTGTGGAATCTACGAGCAATCCGGGCCTGATTGAGGCGGTCTCTAGAGAGACTGATATTGCGGTCTCAGAAGACCCGATTTATGCCGATGGACTAGGCGAAGCTGAAACGTCAGCCGCGAGCTATCAAGGGATGTTGATAACCAATACCTGCACTATCGTCACGGGCTTGGGGGGCACCTGTGACAAGGCGGCAGCTCAGGCGTTGTTGCCTACCTAGTAGCTGATTGCTCAACAGCCAGTTTTTTAACGGAGAAAGCCTTTGCCGCGATCGCTCTGCGCCCAAAGCATCCATTCTCCTTGCTGCCCGCCTGCTGCGAGTAAGTTGCCCTGAGGGTTCCAGGCCAAGGCCGAAAAGCCTTGAGCAACGCCGTCTAATATTTGGCCTAACTGTTTTGCTTTAGGCCAAAGGATCACTCGGCCATCTTCAGCCGCAGAAGCCAGCAGAGAGCTGCCGGGTTGAAAGGCCAGTGCGACAATCTTTCCACGGTGCGAGTCAAAAGCTCGCGAGGCCCAGCCTGCTTCATCGGTGGGCAGCTTGCGCCAGACGATTATGCCTGCGCCGCTAGCCGCTGCAATTATCGGCGCTGAGGGTCGAGTTGCATTGGCCCAAGCTAGGTGACGGACTTTGCCTGGAAAGCCAGTCATGCGCCAGGGGTAAGGGCTTTGCCAGCCCCACACCATGAGCGTGTTGTCGAGGTTGCCTGAGGCGAGATATTGACCGTCGGGAGAAATGGCGATCGCCAGCCCAGCCGCTGCCAGTTCCTGCACCCTTGGATCATTGTCCCAATCTGAGCGTGACCAAATTTTGACCGCTAAATGGCCACTTACCGCTAACTGTTCTCCGGCAGGATGCCAAGCCAGATCTAGCACAGAGGAGGTCTCAAACGGAAGCGTTGTTACCATCTTCTCGCTTGCCATATCCCACACCTGAACATAACGCCCTAAGCTAAAAGCCAGTTCATTCCGAGTTGGGTTCCAGGCCAAGTGCTCTACCCAGGTGCGAGAATGTTCTAGCACTTTTACAAGCGTTGGCAGCGTCGAATTTGCCGTCGAATTTGCTGTCGAATTCGCTGATATTCGCCATACCTTCACCTGACCATTTTGTCCGCCCGCCGCCAAAAACTGACCGTCATAAGAGAACCCTAAGCAGTCAATTGATTCAGCCGCCGATGGCTCAATGGCGATGGTTTGCTTGTTAAGAACATTCAACAATATGACTTCGCCGGAACCGGATGCGATCGCCAACCACTCCCCATCAGGCGACCAATCCATCGCGGTCACATAGTCTTGCAGTTGCCCCTGCCAGCTCAGCGATAAAAGGGGGGATTTTGTTAAACTAGGCACGCCCGAAAGTCCTCCTTTAGCTGGGCAGCGTTTAAATTTCGGCCAATAAATACCAGCTCATTTTTGCGAGTTTCGTTTGGCTTCCACTGGCGATCGGGCCGTCCATCAAACAGCATATGCACACCCTGAAATACAAACCGCTGATCTTCACCTTGAATATTCAAAATCCCCTTCATCCGAAAAATATCTGGGCCTTGAGTTTGCAGCAAGTTGCTCAGCCAACCGTTGAGCTTTTGGCCGTCAATTTCACCGGCTTCTACTAGCGCAACAGAACCCACGGTTTCATCATGCTCATGAGCATCTTCACCCAAAAAATCAGGATCAATCTCCAACGCCCTAGTCAAATCAAAAGCGTTTACCCCCAACACCGCAGACATTTCTACCGCCGCGTCCTGGGTGCGATACACCTTCGCCATAGCGTTCATTCCCAAAATCCGCTGCTCTAGGGCCGCAAGGTCTGCCTCGCTCACCAAGTCAGTTTTATTGAGCAAAATCACATCGGCAAAGGCAATTTGTTCTTGAGCTTCTTCGGCATCCCAATGCTGATGTATGTGCTTGGCATCAACCATCGTCACCACGGCATCGAGTTTGATTTGCTCCTTCATATCTTCATCGACAAAAAAGGTCTGGATCACCGGAGCTGGATCGGCCAATCCTGTAGTTTCAATCACCAGATGATCAAACTTATCGCGACGCTTCATCAGGTTGTTAATGATGCGAATGAGATCGCCGCGCACAGTGCAGCAAATGCAGCCGTTATTCATTTCAAAAATTTCTTCATCAGCATCAATCACAAGCTGATTGTCGATGCCCACTTCCCCAAATTCATTGACAATCACCGCTATTTTTTTGCCATGTTCATGGGTAAGGATGCGGTTAAGCAACGTCGTTTTGCCCGATCCTAAGTAGCCGGTCAGCACAGTCACTGGCACAGTAGCCGGGGCAGTATCCGCAAATATCATGTTTGGCATAGAGCTATCCTCGCATTTTGATTATGATAATCATTATCGTACGATAGCGACCATGAATAGCGACATGAATTTTAATGCCTTCCTAGCCTGCTACTAGTTACCAATAGCGAACGGTGGCGTAGCCGAGATCCCCTGACACTACTCCTTTCGATCTATGTCTTTAGGTATAGGATGCTTTTGTAAACTTTTATTAACTTAAGTCTCGTAACCTTTTTTGAAAGAGTCGAACCATGACAAATAAAGCAACTGCAACCCCAGAAGTGAACAAGCCCTACGATGTAACTGCTTCGAACTTTAAGTTCGGCTTTGTACCCAGCGCTGAGATTTGGAACGGGCGCTTAGCCATGATTGGCTTTGTGTCGGCAGCCTTGGTAGAAGTCTTTTCAGGGCAGGGATTTATTCACTTTTGGGGGCTGACTGGCATGTAGGTTCAGTAGGGCTAGCTGCCTGTCATTAGAGTCAGCGAAAATAGTCCGATGCCCAGTAGTGCCACGCAGCTAGCGCCGATAATTTGCCCTGTTTGAATCAGCGAAAACCGTGGTTTTTTGAGCTGTTTTTTCCAGGGCATTTTTTCTTGGCGGCGGGCGGCGAACTGATGACCGTAGCGGTTGCCGATGATCGCGATCGCCCCAATCCAGCCCAGAGTAAAGGCCATCCCCACCGAAATCGATACCACCATCGCCACGCTCGGCCATAGCAGATCATTCGCAAGCCCGTACAGCAACACGAGCAAAGCACCGCTACAGGGCACCGCACCCACTGCTAGAGCTAGCCATCCACCCATACCCTGACGATCATCGCAGGTAAAACAATTGCAGGCTGCTAGCGTAGGGCGGTCAACTTTCGCTGATATTTGCTGACTCAAGCTGGGATACAACACAATATCAGCAGCGCTGGTATCCAAATGCGCGGGCGGATGGTTTTGTTTTTGCAGTGCCTGCTTGAGCATGTAGCCGCCGATCAGCGCGATCGCCCCATAGCTAATGAGCTGCACCACCCGGTAGCTCCCGGCACTATTACCGCCCACCTGCTGTACGACCGCATCAGTAAGTACGACAAGCGCCACGGCAGAGAGCACATGGAAAATGGCAATCCTTACGCCCATCGCCATTCCTCGCCGCAGGCTACCGCCGTTACCGACAAAGTAGGAGACAATCACCGCTTTGCCATGCCCTGGCCCTAGCGTGTGCAGCACCCCGTAGCTAAACGACATTAGCATGGCTAAAGCCAGCGTACGCGGCGACGTTTGGCGCTGTAAGTTGCCTAAAGACTGGGTTAAAACACCTGAAACTTTAGCGGGCAGGTTCTGCCACCAGGGGCCGCTCATTTGGGGTGAGAATACGTTTGGCGTTGAGGCGATCGCCTCTAAATCCATTGCATAGCTCACCTCTACCGACCGCGAGCCATCGACTCGAAACAGCTCATAGCTGCCAAGCTGCGATCGCATTTGCCCGGTCACCGATACCAGCGAGAATAAACCCGGATCGTCAATTGCGATCGCTGGCTTAACATAGACAATTTGATTCGGCGGCGGCGAGGGGACATGAATGCAAGCGCCGACATAGGGCACCAACAGAAATTCACTTACCTGCTGAGTCTGGTTTTCGGTTAGCGGTAAAATATAGCCAGAAATCTGAACAGATTGCCCTTCTAAATCGGGATTTGTGACCTGCGACTCTGATTGATAGTAAGCCTGAGCCGCTTCTGCATGGGTGAGCAGCACTGCGATATCTAGTCCCTCGTCAACGAACGATTGCTCTAGCCGTCGAACTTCTCGAACTTCCAGTCTATCGGCGTCAGGCTGATTCTCTTCAACCCATGTCTTTAGCTGATACAGGCTAGAAAGACGGTAGATTTGATCGGTGGTAAGGTGCTCGTAAGGATTGTGCAGTTGGGTTTCGCTGGCTTTCAAATCATCCCAGGTAACCCTGCTTTGCGCCGAGGCAGAGGCCATCGGTGCAAACGCTAACAGGCACCCTAATAAAAAAGCCCATAGATAGGAGCCACTGCTGCGCCAGCGTTGATGCCACAAACCCATAATCCTCTTTTTGGCAGTTGTTTTTTGCTAGTTTAGCAATGTTGAGCCACTATTCTTAACAGGTTCAGGCATCAGTCGTTCCGGTGTTATGCGAATCCCTTCCCCCGAGAGGCTGAAACCGGGTTGAGAAATTCGCGATAGGTCACCTGCTGAAACTCAACGGTCCCTGTATTAGGATTGTATAGCGTGTAGCTGGCATAACCTGCTAGCCGACCCACATTACCCACGCCGATAATTTGTCGAGGCTTTAGGGTTTGCTGTTGAGGGATGCCAGGACTCTGAGCTGCGCCGAGGGTTTCAACCGTGGAGGTGATTTGAGCCTCAGATAGCTGATATTGAAAGGCTAGCCCAGAGCGTCCGCAAAAGAGAGAATTAGCGTCGGTGCGAAGCAGCCGATCCAGCAGCGTGAGCGGGTTGGTTGTTGGGGTGAGTTCGTCCTCACAGCCGAGGGTGCTGCCGTGAATGAGCAAGCAATCTAGCTCAAAGAAGCCAAAGTCTAAACCGCGTAGCCAGTTTGTTGTATCGCGAGAAACCGCATTCCAAAGCTGTTCGACGGCTTTAGCGCCATACTTTTCTTTGAGCGCTACCGCATCCGGATCGTGTCTTAAAGCATGGAGGTTAAAGAGTTGTTCTTCCCACCAGCCCAGACAGATTTGGGGGGGGAGCGATCGCTGCTGCCGAATAAACTGCACCAACGCTTCCGACTCTGAACGAGGGCCAATCAAATCCCCCAAAATATAGAGTTCTTCTACGCTAACGCGCTGTTGTTGAATATCTTTTAGCACCGCTTTATAAGCGGCTAAATTGCCCTCAATGCCGCTGAGAATAGCCCAAACCATAGCCAGTATTTCCGCAAAAGAATTAAAAGAAGAACAACGAGAGAACTAACGTTCGCAAACGTGGGTCGGATCGTCGGCTTTTTCGGCAAACTCTAGCCCTTGAGACAGCCGCCAGGAAAAGATGGGCGGTAACCCTTTATCAATAATGGCAGCGCAGGTTTGCGCATAGTCGTAATCGACTTCACGAAAGCTCGTTTGCTTGCTGAGGGTATCGTAAATCACGTAGGTGGCTTGATGTTTGCCGTGGCGCGGCTCGCCGACAGAACCGGCGTTGATGATCTGCTTTAAAGGCGTGGTGAGGGTTTGGCTGTGTTGCTCGGGCGGGTTTTTCAATGTGTTTTTTGACGCTGATTCGTCTCCATTCACTACTCGAATCTGAAGCTGTCCATCGCTCAACGTACGCACATAGGGCACATGGGTATGCCCGCAAAAGAGAATGTCAGCTCCGGTAGCCAATACGCGCTCTAGGGCAATGAAGGCGCTGGTTTCGGGCAGAAGATATTCGTGCTGGCTCTGCGGGCTACCGTGGACAAAGTACAGATTCTCGTGGCGCAAAGCTAGCGGCATTTGGGCAAGGTATTCGCGGGTTTCGGCGGTGACTTCGGCGTCTGTCCATTCATGGGCGAGGCGACCCCGTTTTTCAGCGAGGAGCGAGGGATAGCTGCACTCACAGGCGTTGAGGCCGTCAATGATGTCTTCATCCCAGCAGCCCTGGCAGCTAGGAATTTGGCGATCGCGAATCATTGCCACGACTTCGTTAGGGTAGGGGCCATAGCCGACTAAATCACCCAGACAAAAGGTTTGCGCTGCGCCCTGCTGATCGATATCGGCAAGGACGGCTTCGAGGGCGGCTAAGTTGCCGTGAATGCAAGAGATAACAGCTATTTTCATGCGGCTTCCTGAGGTGAATAAACTTGAGATTGCTGGAGCGCGGCCTGATGAGAAGCCAGGGTTTCATCGGTTAAACAACAGTCTTTTAAGGTGGAGGCGATCGCCTCCTTTGCCAAACCCTGTCCCATCATTTCAATGCCACTAAACCGCTGCGGACGACCGTTTAGCCATTTAGTCAGGGGTAAATCTTGGTAGGTGGTTTCCTGCTGCGGTAAGTGATCGATATAAATCGCCTGACCGTCAGCCAGCTCAAAAACGGCTTTAGTCCGCATCATCTGGCCATAGGCTCCCTGCACCAGCTCTTGCCAAAATGTATGCAGACTAGCAGGATCGAGCACTTGGCCTTGCAGCGAAGCCTGCCATAGGTCGGTTTCTGTATCTGTGATGTCTGAGCTTGCATCTGAGCCTATAACGGTGCTAATCACCACCTCATCTGCCCACTGCTCCCAGTCTGAGTGGGTAGGACAATGGGCGCTAATCACCGCAACTCGACGGTGAGGCACCTGAGCAAGTAAAGGCAAATCCAGGCTGAGATGGTGACCCAGCTCTAGATATATCAACTCGCTTTCGGCTAGTTGTACGGCTTTGGATAAATCGGCCTCAATTTGCAGAGAGGGCACGTCGAGTAAAAGCCGATAAGCATCTACCCCAATCGTCATCGGATTGATATAGAGCAGTGACTCTGAGCCTTCCTGCACGGTCATTTGCTCCCCAATCCAGTGGGTTTTCCCCGCCCCCAAAGACCCTGCTACGACGGTTAACATAGGCAAATTATTTGAAATAATATGAAAACGATAATCATTATCATATTATATTGGGCAGTATTCACTAGCGCAAGTTAGTCATTTCTTTATTTCTTCAACATTAGGAAGGTTAGGTTTGAGCATTTTCTATACGGATATTGCTGTGATTGGCGCGGGGCCGCAGGCGCTGACGCTAGTGACTCACCTGCTGCAAAAGAAAAAGAAAATGCGCGATCGCCTCAACGCCGGTCTTGCCCCTGGCTTTCGAGTATTTGACCCAAGCGGCAGTTGGCTAGCCCAGTGGCACCGACAATTTGCCGCCCAAGAGATTCCTCATCTGCGCTCTCCGGCAGTCCACCACCCCGACTGCAACCCCCATACATTGCTCTCCTTTGCCGATAAGCGTCAGGATGAGCTATACAGTCCGTACAATCGACCGGGGACAGAGCTGTTTCAAGACTTTTGTGAAACCGTGATCGACCGCTGGCATCTGCGAGATCAGGTGACGAAGGCTCAGGTGGTGGGGCTAACGCCTCAAAATGGACGATTCCGCTTAACCTTGGCTGATGGGCAAAGGGCGATCGCTCGACGGGTCGTAGTGGCAACTGGCGCTGCAACCGCCAAAATGCCAGACTGGACAAGGCAAGTATGTGGTGATTATCCACCCGAGCGGCTTTGCCATGCTCAATCTGTTTATCTTCCAGCCTTGCCTACGCTGACTGGAGAAACGGTACTCATTATCGGCGGTGGGCTGACAAGCGCTCACTTGGCAATGGGCGCACTAAAACGTGGCGCACGGGTGCTGCTGATGGGGCGACGACCGTTCAAGGAAAAGATTTTTGATGCGGAACCCGGTTGGCTAGGGCCAAAATATTTGAAGGGATTTGACGCAGAACCGGATTGGCACAAGCGCTGGCACATGATTCAGCAGGCCCGTGATGGCGGCTCATTGACCCCCGAGGCGCTAACGCGGCTGCGAAAGCTCTCCCGAGAAAGTCGCGTCTCTCTTTACGAGCAGTGTCAGGTCACGAAAGCGGTATGGCAAGGGGATCATTGGCAGGTACAGTGCGACAACCTGGCGAGTCATGATTGTTTTGCGCATCAGCCGATTGATCGGATTTGGCTGGCGACTGGGACGCAGCTTGATATTACTTCTCATCCAATTTTAGAAGAGGTTTTAGCGCAATATCCCATTGAGATTGTCAACGGATTGCCCGTATTAGACGAACATTTGCGATGGCCAGGATGCGACTTGTTTTTGATGGGGCCTTGGGCGGCGTTGCAGGTGGGGCCGGTAGCGAGGAATTTGTTTGGGGCGAAACTAGCGTGCGATCGCATCGTTCCAGCCCTTACAAAATCCAGCCTTGTACGAGCAGCTTGATGCTTGCTCATTTGCCGGAGCCTGCAATTAGCCCCACCATAACTGGCGTGTTACTTCAGCACAAATTCCCAAGCTCAGGAGCTATGGCAATTGCACCCGGTATGGCCACAGCCTTTCGTGTTGTCGGCATGTCCACTAGCACAGCCTTCGCTGCAATAGTATTGCTCCTCAGCCTGAACCGCTTTGCTCACATCTACAATGCAAAGACAAGACTCACAAGCGCATTTCATTTGGGTTACGGCTGTCATGGAAAACCTCCTTTTAAAGGTACACTTTACTTATTACTTGAACAGATGTTCATGCTTTTAACCTTAACACATGAATGTCTGTTCATTCATTAATATTTCAAATCAGCTTGCCGAATCAGCTTCCCAAATCAGCTTTATGAGCCAAAAAATCGAACCACAACTGCTTTCCATCGAAAAAGCGCAGCGAATGGCAGAATTTTTCAGCGTTCTAGGCGATCCCAATCGCTGGCGAATTTTGTCAGCACTGGCCATCGACGAAATGCGAGTACGAGATTTAGCAGCGGCTGTTGACATGAGCGAATCTGCGGTTTCTCATCAACTGCGGGCTTTGCGGACTTCTCGGCTGGTGCGCTATCGCAAGCAAGGCCGCAATGTTTTCTACGGCCTAAAAGATCACCATATTCTCAACCTTTACCGAGAAGCCGCTGAGCACTTAGATGAACCCGCCGATGAACCTGCCGATGAGACGGATCGGTAAGAGGTTGTTTTCAAAGGTTTGCTTCAAGCTGTGCTTCATGCAGACAGTTTTATTGCTGGATTGATCGGGCAATATTAATTAAGTGCCGTTGGTATGTTTATGGGCACGGGGTATATTGGTGCTTTGAGGAGAATTTTTTTCCTTATCGCTCACTACAATTCACTATTTTTTCTTTGCGAGAGTTTAAGTCTATGTGTGTAGGTTGCCTAATAATCTCTACTTTCACGTTTATTGTTCCGGTCTCTGATATGCCTGTAGCTGATGTTCCTCAGGCTGTAAATAATTCAGCGCTGATAACCCTTGCTGCCAACAAAGAGTCTGCGGGCATAGCAGCCGTAGAAAAAGAAATTCAGGCAGTTTTGGATCAGCTACCCGATTCTGAAGATGCTGAGTTTTTGCAAGACGGCCTAGAAACAGCTTTAACTCGCCTTGATACGGCCACCAGTGACCAGCAGGCTCAAGCCATCATAGATGAAGAAGTCAATAAACTATCTGAGGAATTTGCAGCCGCGCCCAATCCAGATCGAGTCGTCGATATTTTGCTGGATATTCGCAGCTCATTACCTACGGATAGCTTTCCGAACAGCCCTAGCTCAACAGAGCTTCAGTCGAGTACTGGCGCTCTGTTCCTACCAGCAGGTCTACAGCTAAATCAGCGCTCGGGCTGGCTTTCTTAAGCGAACTGTTTAATGTATTAACAATCCTGTTTTCTTTTAGGTCAAACTCAGCAGGGCCGTCGCCGACTCTATTAGTCTACAAAACCATGCTTGAAAGTTTAGCCCTTCACACGGCTCCTCAATAGTTTGGTAGTTGTTATCGGCTTTGTTGCGTGAATCAACAGAAGAGAGAAGTGTCCTTCTCTGAGCGATC
>QBMC01000092.1 GCA_003242035.1 Nodosilinea foveolarum
AGTTATCATTAATAAGATCCATTCTCATTAGTGTCTCATAAGCTGTCCGAGATCGTCCTTGCTGGCTCAGAACTCATGGCATGAGCTCAATGACCCTAGTAGCTAGACCCATCTGCCGCAGCAGCATAAATAAATCCAATATATCTAAAAGGAATCATTATTATTAATAACTGGATAGAGCATACCTTGAATTGCCGGAACGCAATCCTACATATGCAATGATTAAAAGGAAAGGCATGTAGGAATACCCATCATTAAGCCGGGGGATGAATCGCTTGGCAAGCCTTTAAAGACTCCATGATCTCTCTTAATTTAGAGATTTTGGGTCATAGGTGTATGCGTTCCATCAGGCCCTCACCTCAGATGAAAACGATTTAAAGTTAAAAATATTTATCATTAACGACTTGCTATTCTGGGAGTGCTTAGGTATAAACTTAATTAAGAAGCAGTCTCAATAAGATAATTGGGCAGAGTCCACCTGTTGAGATTGATCACATGAGATTGATCACATTGACAGGTCAGCCCTGCCCCTGATTTCCTGAATAGACTTTGTCCTCAATGAGCGTGCACTAAGAGCACGCACCCATCGTCACCCACCTTTTTAATAATCAGGCTTTGAAATATTTGTCTGATGTTTTCAATGGGCGTGTGCAGTTTCCTGAAATATCTAGTCTGAAATATCTAGCCTGAAATATTTAAAGTGCGCGACACATTGCAGTTAGCACGGCAGTGTTGCTAGCACAACAGATTTTCAAAGAGAAGATTTCCAAAGAAAAGCCTTGCTAAACAGGCGATCAACTCAAGCGTCATGTCCTCAAAGAAAAAGTTTACGGGTCAATAATCAGCATGATTGACGTTTATCAACCTTGTCCGCAACTTACTGATCTAGGCCACACCTGGGTCAGTAAGTTGCGCCAACGCTCGCAAGTACACCCTAACCAGACCGCTTTTACGTTTCTCCCGGAGGGTGAAATTGAAGCGATCCGCTGGACCTATGGTGAGCTAGACCGACGCAGCCGGGCGATCGCAGCCAAACTTCAATCCTTAAACCTATCGGGCGAGCGGGCACTGCTGCTGTACCCTGCCGGACTAGACTATATAGCGGCTTTCTTGGGGTGTCTCTATGCCGGTGTGGTTGCCGTTCCGGCATATCCCCCTCAAAATGCTCGCAAAACACCGCGAATTCAAGCTATTTCCCATGATGCTGAAGCTGCGATCTCGCTGACCACCGAGGCCAAATTACCCAAGATTCAGAAGCTCATGGGAAACAGCTTTCAACACCAACCTTTGCAATGGCTAGCCACCGATACTTTAGAGCATCGGCTTGCTGAACAATGGCAGATGCCCACTATTAACAGCGATACCCTAGCTTTTTTGCAATATACCTCTGGTTCTACAGGCAGCCCCAAAGGAGTAATGTTGAGCCACCGAAATCTGTTGCATAACGCGGCTGAAACCTATCGGATGATGGGCCATTCTCCTGACAGTTGCTTTGCCTCATGGCTACCGCTATATCATGACATGGGTTTGATTGGCGGCATTTTGCAGCCACTGTATGGTGGGTTTCCTTGTGTCTTGATGTCGCCTATCTCGTTTTTGCAGCGTCCCTACCGCTGGCTCAAAACAATCTCAGATTATCGGGCCACCACAAGCGGCGGCCCCAACTTTGCCTATGATCTCTGTGTCGAAAGGATCACGCCAGAACAGCGGAAAACGCTGGATTTGAGCTGTTGGAAAGTGGCTTTCAATGGCGCTGAACCGATTCGCGCCCTCACGCTGACTCGATTCGCGAATGCCTTTGCTGGTTGTGGCTTTCGAGCTGACACATTCTATCCTTGCTACGGACTTGCGGAGGGATCTTTGATGGTCTCTGGCTGTGAAGTGGCCAGAGACCCCGTTATTCAAGCGTTTCAAGTGGCTGATTTGAAACAGAATCGCGTGATGCCAACGCCTGCGGTGCTGGCTGGGGCACATCCGATAGGGGCGGCCCCGATGGCCTCTAGCCAAACGCTTGTCAGTAGCGGGCGATCGCTTCAGACACAGCAGATTGCGATCGTTAATCCAGAAACCTTGACCCGTTGTGGAGAAACTGACGTTGGAGAGATTTGGGTCAATGGTTCTAGCGTGGGCAAGGGGTACTGGAAAAACCCTCATGCCACTGCCGACACTTTTCAGGCTGATCTTAGCGATAGCGGTAAAGATAGCGGCGACGGTTCATTTTTGCGGACGGGCGATTTGGGCTTTTTGCACAACGGTGAGCTGTTTGTCACAGGCCGACTGAAAGATTTGATTATCTTGCGGGGGCGAAATCTTTATCCTCAAGATTTGGAGCAGGCCGCTGAAACCAGTCATCCTGCATTCAGAATTGGCGGGAGTGCGGCTTTTACGATCACCGTCGAAGACCCGATTGAAAATAGGGTTGAGGAGAATGAACGGCTAGTTGTTGTTCAAGAACTGGAGTTTCGCCAACAGCCTGATCAAGATGCGATGACCGCCGCTGTTCGTCAGGCGATCGCTGAAATTTACGAGGTCGAAGTGTATGTGGTTGCCCTAGTTAAACCGGGCCGCATTCCGAAAACAACCAGTGGAAAAATCCAGCGTCGTGCCTGTCGGCAAGACTATTTGAGCGGTGAGTTAACCCTCTTGTGTGAGAGTATTTTGACCCTGGATGAGCCTCTCTTAGCATCGCCCATGGCGGGATTGCCGAAACAATCCTCTCAACAGCAGGTGATTGACCTCAGTTTAGAACATCTGCTGGCTCAAGCCTCTGAAGAACGGCCGGCTTTGTTGGCAGACTATTTGCAACAGACGATTGCGCGATCGCTGAAGCGATCGCCCGACCAGATTCGACGCCATCATCCCTTGACGAGCCTTGGCCTCGACTCCTTGCGGGTTATGTCATTACAAGACAAGCTTAGCGCTGACTGGGGGATAGAGATATCGATCACCGACTTCTTTGAAGGGATTACGCCTGCTCAGATCGCGCAGCAAATTCTAGACCGGAGCGCAAGCGAGCCCGACCATCCCAACCCGACTCAGCCGCTCCCTAGCACAGACATTCCCGGTCTTACTGCTAGTCAATCTCAAATCTTTTTTCTACAGCAGCTCCAACCTGAAAGTCCGACTTACAACATTGCAATCTCATTGGACTTTCAGGGGCCTCTAGAGGTCGAGGCTTTACGACAAAGCCTACAAAATATCGTTGATCGCCATCCGGCACTGCGAAGTCATGTGGTATTGCAGGATGGGCACCCAACCCTGGTAAGTGAGCCAACCATTGAACTGCCCTGGACGCACATCGATTTGCAGCATTGGGATCGTGCCCGACAGGATGCCGAGGTGCAGCGGCTGCGAGCTTTTGTGCAGCAGGCATTTACCCTCACCCAAGGCCCATTGTTTAGGATGATGCTTTGTCAGTTCAGTCAAAACCATCATCAACTTCTGTTTACGATCCATCACCTCATCTTTGATGGTAGTTCTGCCAAAATCTTCTTTCAAGAACTCACAGATCAGTACCAGGCTTGCGTGACATCTCGTTCGGCCGCTTCGCTATCGACTCAGCGGTCACCTGGTAGGCTGCAAGGCGCGGATCTCCCCAAAGCGTATTTACAACCTGAGATAACGTCACCCCGCTGGCGTCAAAAGCTTGACTATTGGCAGCAACAACTGGCGGGAACCTTACCGATTCTTCAGCTTCCCGCCGACTATCCTCGCCCGGCTACTCAAACGTTTCGGGGTGCACGAGAATCTTTTAAACTGCCGTTGACGCTGGTCAATTCACTCAACAATTTAGCTCGCCAAGAACGAGCCACCCTATTCATGGTGCTGCTGGCGGCCTTCAAGGCTTGGCTCTATCGCTATACCGGCCAAACTGATTTACTCGTCGGTTCAGCTCTAGCACAGCGCACAGCGACCGAACGGCAACCCATAGGGTGTTCCATCAATACGCTGGTTTTTCGCACTCACCCTGCTAGTCATGTCCGGTTCCGAGACTTTTTGCATCAGGTGCGGCATGTAGCGCTAGAGGCATACAGTCATGGGGAGATTCCCTTCCAGAGGCTGGTTGAAACGCTGCAACCTGAGCGAGATCCAAGCTACAGCCCGATTGTGCAGGTCATGGTCGACTTACAACAGCTGCCGACTCAACTAGATTGGCCAGATTTGAGCGTCGATCTCGCAGAGGTTGAAACGGGGACTGCCAAGTTCGATCTCACGCTCTCGATGATTGAGACCGAGGAGGGCATACAGGGACATTGGGAATACAACACAGATCTGTTTTCTCGCGCCACTATTTGCCGAATGATGACCCATTTTCAACGGTTGTTAAGTGGGGTGGCCGCAGCGCCAATGGAAACACTGGCCGCATTGCCATTGCTCAGCGCCCACGAGCGGCAACAACTGTTGGTGGACTGGAACCAAACGGCTGTGCCTATCCCCCAACAACCTTTTCATCGTTTGTTTGAAGCTCAAGTTGACCGGACGCCCGAGGCGATCGCACTCCGGTACGAAACGCAGTCATTGACCTATCACAACTTGAATCAGCGGGCAAATCAACTGGCTCACAAGCTGCAAGGGGTAGGGGTCAAGAACGACCAATTAGTAGGGGTTTGTCTACCGCGATCGCCCGCCTTACTGATCAGCCTACTGGCCATCCTCAAAGCAGGCGGGGCCTATGTGCCGCTTGATCCTAGCTATCCTCGTGAGCGGCTGGATTTCATGATTCAAGATAGCCAAGTTGAGGTACTGCTGAGTCAGTCAACAACCCGATTACAGCTTGAGTTGGGCCAAAATAATACCGCCGATCATGCTCTCCAGCATGTGATCGAGCTAGATACCGAGGCCACTGCGATCGCTGAGCAACCGGCGACAAATCTAGTCGCAGCAGTCACCCTCAATCAGCTCGCTTATATCATCTATACCTCCGGCTCGACTGGCAAGCCTAAAGGCGTGATGATTGAGCAACGTGGATTGCTGAACTATCTCATCTGGTGTCAACAGGCCTATCCGCTGACCGCTGGACAGGGATCGCTGGTACACTCCTCGGTCTCATTCGACATGACCATTACGGGTTTGTTCTCGCCGTTGCTGACAGGCCAAACCGTCGAACTTCTCTCTGAGGCAGACGGATTAGAGGCTTTAGCGATGAGACTGCGCGACCAGTCAAATAGCCAGTCAGCATACAGCCTGATCAAAATTACGCCCGCCCAGCTAGAACTTCTCAGCCATCAGCTTTCGCCTACCGAGATCGCGGATCGGACGCATGCCTTTATTATCGGCGGAGAGAATTTGTCGGCAAAGACAGTGAACATCTGGCGAAATCGCGCTTCTCAGACGCAGTTAATTAATGAATATGGTCCCACTGAAACCGTGGTGGGCTGCTGTGTTTACACCATACAGTCCGACGATCTGCGATCAGGCTCGGTTCCCATTGGCCGGCCTATCATCAACACTCAGATGTATATCTTGGATGATCAGCATCAGCCCGTTCCGGTGGGGGTCGTCGGCGAACTGTATATCGGTGGAGCGGGTGTTGCCAAGGGCTATTTTAATCGACCTGAGCTAACAACAGAACGCTTTATCAACAATCCATTCGCGGCCAATCAAAAGGCTGAGACAATAACGAGCCGCCTCTATAAAACAGGAGATCTCGCCCGCTATCGACCCGATGGAGTGATCGAATTTTTGGGTCGTATCGATCATCAAGTCAAGATTCGCGGTTATCGAGTAGAGCTCGGTGAAATTGAGGCGGCTTTGTCCCAACACCCTAGCGTGCGGGAAGCGGTTGTGATCGCCCGTGAAGATGACCCAGGACGGCGGCGGCTGGTGGCCTACGTTGTGAGTGAGGCAGATGTGGGCGAAACAGGTATCGCCGATCTCCGAGAGTGGCTACGTAGTCAGGTGCCAGACTACATGGTCCCTGCCGCATTTGTTCAGTTAGATGAGTTGCCCTTAACGGTCAATGGCAAGGTCAATCGCCAGGCGCTGCCGAGACCCTCGGGCGATCGACCAGAATTGAGCAATGCCTATGTCGCACCCAAGGCGGATCTAGAACGGGCGATCGCTCACATCTGGCAAGCACTGCTGGGGTTGGATCAGGTCGGACTACAGGACAACTTCTTTGATCTCGGTGGTCATTCACTATTGCTGGTGCAGGTGCAAAACCAGCTCCAAACACAATTAGATCGCCAGATTTTACTGGTGGATTTATTCCGCTATCCCACGATCCAGGCGATTGCGGCTTACCTCGACCAGCCGTCAGAAGGTCTAGTATCCAGGATTCAAGCACAGGTCGATCGCCAGAAGATCGCGCTACAACGACGCAGACACCAGAGACAACAACGCTCAAGACAGGACGCTCAAGACAGAACGTCAGCAACAACCGGAGGACAGCATGACTGATCGCCTAGATGACATTGCCATTATCAGCCTGGCAGGGCGCTTTCCTGGGGCCAAAAACGTGGAACAGTTTTGGCAAAACCTGGCCGCTGGCGTAGAAGCTATTCGACCGTTTACCTCAGCAGAGGTTTTAGCCACCGGGATTGATCCGGCCTGTCTCCAAGACCCTGACTATGTCACCGCCGGAGCCCCACTGGATGATATTGACTGCTTTGATGCGGCCTTCTTTGGCTACAGTCCGAAGGAAGCGACTCTGATGGATCCGCAGCAGCGCGTCTTTCTTGAATATGCTTGGGAAGCATTGGAGCGGGCAGGCTACGCACCCACTCAGTGTCCGGGGCGAGTGGGGGTGTATGCGGGCGTCAGCAGCAACGACTACTGGCAAATTTTGCAAACTCGCCCAGACTTAACGACCTCGGTAGGCGACTACCAAACCCTGCTAGGCAACGATAAGGACTTTCTCAGCACTCGCATTTCTTACAAGCTCAACTTGAAGGGACCGAGTTTGACCGTGCAGACGGCCTGCTCGACCGCTTTGGTCGCCACCAATTTGGCCTGTCAAAGTCTCCTGGCTTACCAATGTGATATGGCTTTAGCCGGTGGGGTTTCTATTCACGTGCCTCAAACCGCAGGCTACCGCTATCAGCCCGGCAGTATTCTCTCCCCTGATGGGCATTGTCGTGCTTTTGATGCTCAAGCCCAAGGCACGGTCGGCGGGAATGGGGTGGGTTTGGTGGTCTTGAAGCGTTTAGAGGATGCGATCGCAGCGGGCGATCCGATCTATGCCGTGATTCGCGGCGCGGCCATGAATAACGACGGGGCCGATAAGGTGGGCTATACCGCGCCCAGCGTGACCGGCCAGGCCAACGCGATTGAAGAAGCCTTGGCGATCGCAGCGGTTCCCTCGGAAACGCTCTCCTATGTCGAGACCCATGGCACGGGCACGACGTTAGGCGATCCGATTGAAATTGCGGCCCTGACCCAGGCATTTAACACCTCAAAGCGCCAGTTTTGCGCGGTGGGATCGGTCAAATCAAACATTGGCCATTTGGATGCAGCAGCAGGGATTGCCGGACTGATTAAAACAACTTTGGCCCTCCATCATCGTCAGCTGCCCCCCAGCCTTCATTTTGAACAACCGAATCCCCAGATTGATTTTGCCAATAGCCCGTTTTATGTCAACACTCAATTGCAGGACTGGCAGAGTCAATTACCGCGTCGTGCAGGGGTCAGTGCGATGGGCATTGGTGGCACGAACGCCCATATTGTTCTAGAAGAAGCCCCCGCCTTGAAGCGATCGGGAAGTTCTCGGCCCTCACAGCTGTTACTCCTCTCGGCCAAAACGCCCGAGGCGCTGACGCGGGCAGCTCAAAATTTGGCTCAGCATCTCGAAACGCACACGACAACACCCCTCAGTTTGCCAGATGTTGCTTACACCCTACAGGTCGGCAGAGAGGACTTTGCCTATCGGCATAAGCTGGTGTGCCAGCATCCAGACGAGGCGATCGCGGACCTCAAGGCGTATCCATCGGTGCCCGCTGAGCCAGTAGGCCAGCAGCCAAGCGTTGCCTTCCTTTTCCCAGGGCAGGGTACGCAGTATGTTGAAATGGCGCGGGAACTTTATGAAACAGAACCTGATTTTCGTCAAACGATTGATGCGTGTTCTGAACATCTGCAATCACAGGCCCAATCACAGGACCAGACCCACTGGGATTTGCGATCGCTGCTATATCCCCAACCCGATCAACTGGAAACGGCGCAGGCTCAACTGCAACAAACTGCGATCGCCCAACCGGCGTTATTTGTTATCGAATATGCCCTAGCCCGTTTCTGGATGCAGTGGGGCGTTGAGCCCCAGGCGCTTCTCGGCCATAGCCTAGGAGAATATGTTGCAGCCTGTCTTGCCGGGGTCTTTTCGCTTGCAGATGCGCTTTACCTGGTGACCACACGCGGAAAACTGATGCAAGAGATGCCCGCCGGGCAAATGCTGTCAGTAGCACTATCAGAAGAACAACTTCAGCCGTACTTAGGTGATGCGTCCGGTGATGTGTCCAACAACGATCTTTGGCTCGCGGTCAACAACGGCCCTCAGCTCTGTGTGGTCTCTGGTACGGTCGTCGCGATTGCGGCTCTACAAACTCGCCTCGAAGCAGACAGTATTGTCTGCCGACTGCTCAAGACATCCCACGCGTTTCACTCTCCCTTAATGACCGCTGCTCTTGAACCCTTTCAAAAAGCAGTTAGCCAAGTAACACTTCATCCGCCCCAAATTCCGCTGATATCGAATGTCACGGGTACCTGGCTAACGCCAGAAGCCGCGACTGATCCTAAGTATTGGGCGGATCATTTACGTCAACCTGTGCAGTTTAGCAAGGGGGTCGGTGAGCTGCTAAAACAGCTGCCTACGGTATTACTCGAAGTCGGTCCAGGACGAACCCTAGCAACCCTAGCCCGACAGCAGGTGCTGGGTGATACGCAGGTGCTGACATCGCTGCGTCATCCCAAAGACTCAGTCTCTGATTTGGCCTTTCTCCTCGATACCCTCGGTCAGCTTTGGCAGACGGGTACTGCCATCAACTGGACTGCATTTTATGCCCATGAGCAGCGGCGGCGAGTGCGCTTGCCCACCTATCCCTTTGAGCGTCAGCCGTATTGGATTGAACTGGCACCCGCCGCCGCCCAGTCTGTGACCATGCGAGACTCGAGATCGCCGATCGCCCAGCCAGTCGATCAATGGTTTTACCTGCCGAGTTGGAAGCAATCGCCCATCCCGTATGCCGCTGATGCTAACACCGGCTCAGCACCACAAACTTGGCTGATCTTTATCGATGAACAAGGCCTGGGTGAGCGGTTGGCACAACGCTTGATGGCTGAGCATCACAGGGTGATTTCGGTGCACGCAGGTGCTCAGTTTCAGCAGCAGGAAAACGGCTATGGGTTAAACCCATCTCAGCCGTCAGACTATCAGGCGCTAGTGCGATCGCTCAACGCAGCCGGACAGCACCCCGATGTCATCGTTCACGGTTGGAGCCTATCGTTGCGGTCTCTCGCGACGGTCTATTCAAATGAGTTTGAGACGGCCCAAGACTTAGGTTTTTATAGTGTGTTGTTTCTCACTCAGTCGCTACAACACGCACAGCACGCTACCCCCTTAACCCTTTGGCTGCTCACCAATCAGGTTCACGACATTACTGGAGCCGAACTATTGCACCCCGAGCAGGCGAGTGTGGTGGGGATGCCTTCGGTGATTTCGCAAGAGTGTCCTTCGATTCGTTGTTGCAGCTTGGATGTGGCACTTCCAGACGTGAGCACACCATTGAAGCGTTCACCAGAGGCGCTCGATTCAGTGATCGATAGCCTCTGGGCCGACCTGATGAATCGTGATCCGGGCGATCTCATGATTGCCTATCGCGGTTCCCATCGCTGGCGTCAAACCTTCGATGCCTTGCCGTTACCGGCCTTGGAACAGCGGCCCCAGCGATTGCGATCTCACGGCGTTTATTTGATTACGGGCGGTTTAACTGGGATTGGTCTGGCGATCGCCCAGTACCTCGCTCAAGCGGTTCAAGCGAAACTGGCTTTTCTAGAGCCCGAAGCTCTTCCCCCTCGTGATCAGTGGCCTCAATGGCTCTCAATCCAGCCAGACACGCATCCCCTCAGCCGCAAAATTTCGAGCCTACAGCAGTTAGAAAGCCTGGGTTCTGACGTATTAATTGTTACCGCTCAAGTTGATCGTCACGATCAGGTGCAATCCGCCATTGAGCAGATTGAATCTACGTGGGGATCTATTCAGGGTGTCTTACATACCGCAGAAACCACAGCAGAAGCGTCTTTTCGTCCTATTCAACAAACAGAACGGACGGACTGTGAGT
The DNA here is from genome assembly GCA_003242035.1 of Nodosilinea foveolarum. Classification (GTDB taxonomy): domain Bacteria; phylum Cyanobacteriota; class Cyanobacteriia; order Phormidesmidales; family Phormidesmidaceae; genus Phormidesmis; species Phormidesmis foveolarum. Next base: position 10,269 of record QBMC01000092.1, read on the forward strand.
GGCAGTTTTCCCCCAAGGCAAGAGGCTTACAGGTCTTAGCGACTGTTCTCAAAGACAGGTCGCTTGATTTTTGCCTTGTGCAGTCCTCTATTAGCGCTCAGCTAGGCGGCTTTATCGCCCACTCGGCGGCCAATTGGTCTATGGATGCATTCGTTCACGCGCTCCACAAAAACCAGCAAACGCCTTGGATAAGTGTTAATTGGGAAGGTTGGCGATTTTGGGAAAAAGGTGATTCTGTCACCACAGCAACCCTGTCTCCAGAGGAAGGCGTTGAAACATTCAAGCGGATTCTCATGCTCTGTCATCCTCGCTGGCAGATTCCCCAAGTGGTGGTGTCTACAACAGATTTAACTGATCGAATTCAACAGCAGACCCATCGACTCGATCACACCGCTAACCTTGTTAAGTCTAATCACTCACTCGGGGAACATCATCCATCTCCAATCGCCCCGGAAAACGGGCCCCAAAATGCCATTGAACAAACTGTGGCTGAGATTTGGCGAGATTTGCTCGGTATCGAGCACTTTGACCGTCAGGACGCATTCTTTGAACTCGGTGGACATTCCTTACTGGCAGTGCAGGTCATGTCTCGGATTCGAGAGGCCTTTCAGGTCGAACTACCGCTACGAATTCTGTTGATTGAGCAACCCACGATTGCAGGCCTAGCCGCAGCGATCGCAGCTGAAATAGCAGCAACCACGCCAGCGATTTCAGCCTCACAATCGTCTCAGCCGAAGAGACTCGACGAAGTTCAGCTTATTTTAGACGACTTAGAGGGACTGTCCTCAGAAGATCTTAAAGCACTACTGGCAACCTCATGAACAATCTCTCTAAACGTATTGCCGCCCTCTCGCAGACCCAGAGATCGCAGCTAGAAGCAGCGCTGAAACAGCGGCGGCAAAACGCCGCTAAATCGACCATTCCGGTCGCAGCGACTGACGCGTCCTATCCGCTCTCTTTTGCCCAGCGGCGGCTCTGGTTTCTGCATCAGCTCACGCCACATAGCCCCCTTTACAACCTCGCGGCCGCGATTCGTTTACGAGGCCAGCTGCGCCGCGATCTGTTGGCGCGCAGCTTGAATGAAGTACGGCGGCGACACACCATTCTCCGCAGTCGTTTTGTCAACATAAACGGCCAGCCTCGGCAGGTGATTCCGCCGTGGCAGGAGGCTGCATTGATACCACTGGATCTTGTCGACTTACAAAATTTATCCGACCTTGAGCAAGCCTCAGCCATTCAGCATCACACGGACAAACTCACTCAGCATGCTTTCGATCTTAGCCAGGATGAACCCGTCCGCTTCGTGCTTTTACGGCTGGCCGAAAATCACCATCGGCTCCTCGTGGGGATGCATCATATCGTCAGCGATGGTTGGTCAAAAGGCCTGCTGATTAAAGAAGTGGCAACGCTCTATCAAGCCTATTTGGCCGAGCAACCTTCGCCTTTAGCCGACCTGCTGGTTCAATACACAGACTTTTCTGTTTGGCAGCAGCAGCAGCAGACAGGTTCAGATTTTCAGGCCCATGCGTCTTACTGGAAGGAGACACTCAGCGGTTCCTTACCCCTGCTAGAATTACCGATTGCCCGCCCCAACCATGGCATACACTCTCATCCGGGGCGGATTGAGACCTTTGAGCTATCGGCACAGCTATCCCAGTCGCTCAGGCAGATCGCTCAGCAGGAAGGTGCGACTTTGTTCATGACGCTACTAACAGCGTTTAATATCTTGCTCTATCGTTACAGCGGGCAGAGCGATCTATGTATTGGCATACCTACCGCTGGTCGGGCTACAGCTCAGCTAGAAGATTTAATTGGCTGCTTTATCAATCCGGTGGTGGTTCGCAGTGATTTGTCTGGCGATCCTTGTTTTAAAACGCTGTTGCGGCAGGTGCGAGAGACAGCAACAGAGGCCTATAGTCATGCAGATTTCCCCTTTGATAAGTTGGTGGAAGAACTACAGCCTGATCGAGAGACAACACCTTTGTTTCAGGTGATGTTTACCTTACAGAATGTACCCAAAGCGACCTTGAACCTGCCTGATCTGGACTTAGACGTGACAGAGCTGCACTCAGGGACGGCTAAGTTTGATCTGACCTTGGCCATGGAAGAGTGCGCGTCAGGGATTACCGGTACGTTGGAGTACCGCTCGGATCGGTTTGATCAAACAGCGATTGTTCGCTTGAAAGAACAGTTTCAAACCTTGCTGCAAAGCATCGTGACCGATCTTGATCGGCCCCTATCAGCCTTAAATTTGTTGCCTGCACAGGAAAGTCAGCAGCTTTTGACAGACTGGAACCAGACGGCGATGCCCATTTCTGAGAGCACCATTCATCAGCTTTTTGAAAAACAAGTCGAGAAGACGCCTGAGGCGATCGCACTCACTTTTCAAGATTCGCTATCTGATCATCAGCATCTCACCTATCGAGAACTCAATCAGCGGGCTAACCAGCTTGCCCATCACTTACAAACCTTGGGCGTAAAGTCCGAGACACGGGTTGGGCTTTGCGTGACGCGATCGCCTGACATGCTAATTGGGCTACTGGGCATTCTCAAAGCTGGCGGCGCTTATGTCCCCCTCGATCCAAGCTATCTGGTCGAGCGCCTGACGTTCATGGTTCAAGATAGCCAGATTGCCGTATTGGTCATGCAATCGCAGCCGCTGCTGGATCAACCTTTGGCCCAGAATTTAGCCCAGAGCTTAACGCAAACAGCCCCCACAGCGCAGATCGTTGACTTAGAGCGCGATCGCCCTCTGATTACGCAACAGCCCCAAGATAATCTTAAAACGCCAGTGACCCCACAAAGTCTGGCCTACCTCATCTATACCTCTGGTTCTACCGGCAGGCCTAAAGGCGTCATGATTGAGCATCGCTCGGTCGTTAATTTTTTACAGTCCTTACAACAACAGCTAGCCCTGACCCCGGCCGATCACCTACTGGCAGTCACCACGCTATCGTTTGATATTTCAGTCCTAGAACTGCTGTTACCCCTGAGTGTGGGCGCTAGCGTTACGATTGCCTCTCAAGCCATGACGAAAGACGCCATTCAGATGATTGCGGCACTAGAACAGTCTCAATCCACCGTCATGCAGGCGACGCCTTCCACATGGCAAATGCTGCTGAGTGCGGGCTGGCGCGGCAAAGCCGATCTGACGATACTGTCGGGCGGTGAGGCCCTCTCTCGTGATCTAGCCGAGCAGCTCCTGAGCAAGGGTGCTGCTGTCTGGAATCTCTATGGCCCAACAGAAACCACCATTTGGTCTACAGTTCACCGGGTCACGACAGCAACAGAAACGATCCCCATTGGTCGCCCCATCGCCAACACCCAGATTTATCTTCTAGATGAACGTCTACAACCCGTACCGATGGGGGGACCGGGAGAGCTTTACATCGGTGGGGCCGGACTGGCTCGGGGCTATTGGCAACAGCCGGATTTAACCGCAGCAAGGTTTATTGAAAATCCCTTTAAAAAGGGCGATCGCCTCTACAAAACCGGAGATCTGGTGCGCTATCAGACCGTGCATCAGACCGTCAATCAAACTGTCCACGAGGCGAGGCAGCTGCCTTGTGGCATGCTAGAGCATCTCGGACGGCTCGACCATCAGGTGAAGCTACGGGGACATAGAATTGAACTCGGTGAGATTGAAGCGATTTTGAGAAAACAACAGACTGTGACAGCTGCCATCGTGATCGCGCGAGAAGATGAGCCGGGAGACCAGCATCTGGTGGCTTACGCGGTCTTTGATGAAAACACAACATCAGCCGCATTACGAAGCGTGCTGCGATCTTACTTACCAGAGTACATGGTGCCTGCAGCCGTTGTCAGACTAGAGCGCTTGCCCCTCACGCCCAACGGCAAAGTAGATCGCAAGGCTTTACCAAGACCAGACTATCAGCCTGAGCCAATAGCCGCCTTTGCAGCGCCTAAAACACCCGTGGAAAGACAGCTAATCCATCTATGGGCTTCTGTTTTAAAGGCTTCTGTGCAACAAGCCTCTGACATTAGCACTGATCAGAGCTTCTTTGACCTAGGCGGACATTCGCTACTCGCGACCCAGTTAATGGCTCAAATTCGTGAAGAGTTTCAAGTGGAATTGCCGCTCCGCATTCTGTTTGATTTTTCGACCATTGCGGACTTGGCACAGCAGATTGAAACCCACAAACTCAGCGAGCAAAGCTTGGGTTCGCCGACGCCGCTCTCAAAAATTACCCGCGTGGCCCGCCAACCGTATCGTCACCGCTCGACCACCGAATAAGCCGCCGAATAAGCCGCCGAATAAGCCGCTAGATCGCAAGCAGCCACCACAATCCATCCATAAAGTGCATCATGACGTCTACTGTATACTCCCCCAATTCATTCCTTAGCTCTGCATCAGAGTGTCCCTCAAGGCACTCAACCATCACAGAACCTGACGTTTTTGTGCTGCCAGTGTCTTCGGCGCAACAGCGACTGTGGTTCTTAGATCAGCTTGATCCCGGCAATCCTGCTTACAATTTGCCAGTGGCGGTACGGCTGATTGGGCCCCTGAATGTTACAGCCCTAGAAAAAAGCTTTCAGGGACTCATCCAGCGCCATGAGATTTTGCGCTCGACCCTAACACTCCAAAATCAACAGCCTGTGCAGGTCGTGCATGACAAGCGTGCCTCTAGCGCCTTTCACCTCACCGTTCTTGATCTCAGAGGAGAGCCCAGAGGAGACACCCCAAAAGACACTGATACCGATCCCCGTTTACAGGCCGTTTTATCCAAAGCTATTCGTCAACCTTTCGATCTCAGTTCTGATCATCTTTTACGCGGCACACTCATTCAACGCCACGACAACGAGCATATACTGCTGCTGGTGATGCACCACATCATTGCCGATGACTGGTCTATGGGGGTGTTGGTGCAAGAGTTGGCAACCCTCTATCCGGCGCTAGCGGCGAATCAACCTATTACACTGCCAGACTTGCCCATTCAGTATGCTGATTTTGCCGTTTGGCAACAGCAACAGCTTCAATCGGGTCAGCTTCAGCCTCAGTTGGACTATTGGACTCAACAGCTCGCTGACTTGACGCCGCTTCAATTACCGAGCGCTCGCGCTCGCCCTAACCCCCCTAGCCGACAGGGCGCAAAACAAACCTGGACATTATCGCCGCAGCTAACAACCGCACTCCGCCACCTTAGCCAAAAAACAGACGTGACGCTCTTTATGTTGCTGCTGGGAGCTTTTAAGACGTTGTTGTACCGTTATACCGGGTGCCCTGATGTGGTGGTAGGCTCTCCCATTGCCAATCGCAATCAACCTGAAATTCAGACTCTGATTGGGTTCTTTGTCAACACGCTGGTGTTACGATCGCACCTTCAACCCGATCTTACCTTTCTCAACCTGCTCAGCCAAATTCGAGAAACAACCCTAGAGGCCTATGAGCATCAAGACTTGCCATTTGAAAAGCTCGTAGAAGCACTTCACCCTGATCGTAGTCTGCATCAACCGCCTTTGTTTCAGGTTTGGTTCGCGCTGCACAACGCCCCCCTACCCGATCTTAATATGGGGCCGCTCACCCTTGAGCCCCTATCGTTACAGCCCGATACCGTGCAGTTTGACCTGAGCCTGGAGGTGATGGAATCGCCCGAAACCCTCACGGTTGCTATCGAGTACGATCTTGACTTATTTGATGCACCGACGATCGGGCGTTGGTTTGAACACTGGCAAACGCTGCTAACCGGGATTGTAGCCCACCCCGAACAACCGCTTTCTGAATTACCTTTGCTCCCAGCCACCGAGCAGCATCAAGTACTCGTCGAATGGAATAAGACGCAGCGAAATTACGCGCAAGTCGGCTGTTTTCATCATTTGTTCGAGCAGCAGGTCAAGAAAAGTCCTAGAGCGATCGCACTGGTGTTTGAAGATCAGCAGCTCACCTATCAAGACCTGAATCAGCAGGCGAATCAGCTGGCCCATTACTTGCAAACGTTGGGCGTTGAATCAGGCACTCTCGTCGGGTTCTGCCTGGAGCGATCGCCCGCAATGTTGATTTCTCTGCTGGCGATTCTCAAAGCGGGTGGAGCCTATGTGCCCCTCGACCCGAGCTATCCAGTCGAGCGACTGAGGTTTATGCTCCAAGATAGTCAGATTGAAGTGTTGGTGACGCAGCAGCACTTGGCGGTTGAGCCCCCTATCTCGACGCCAAACGTGATTATCCTAGAGCGCGATCAAGCCATCATTGCCCAGCATTCTCCGGACAATCTCAAAACCGAGGTGACACCCGATCATCTCGCCTACGTCATTTACACCTCTGGCTCTACAGGCCAACCTAAAGGTGTGATGATTGAACATCGCGCGCTGATGAATTTCACGCTAGCCGCTACGGAGGTGTATGAGATAGAGGCTAGCGATCGCATCTTGCAGTTTGCCTCTATTAGCTTCGATACGGCTGCTGAGGAGATTTTCCCAGCGTTAACGCAAGGTTCCACGCTGGTGTTGAGAACCGAGGCGATGCTGCATTCTTTTAGCGAATTCCTAGCGGCGTGCCAGGTGGCAGAGATTACGGTGTTGGATCTGCCGACGGCGTTCTGGCAACAGATGGTCATAGAACTCACCGCTAAGCGGGCAAGTTTGCCGATGGCTCTGAGGCTGATTATTATCGGCGGAGAAGCTGTCTCACCCCAAGCTGTAGCGGATTGGCAGCAGATAGGTGCAGGGGTGCGGTTGGTGAATAGCTATGGTCCGACTGAAACAACGGTGGTGGCGATGGTCCATGACCTAAGCCGTGACCTAAGCCATGATTTGCAGGTGTCGTCAACAGCACCAGTTGCCATTGGTCGGCCTTTGCCTAATGTCCAGAGCTATGTCCTGGATGCTGCGCAAAAGCCAGTCCCCATCGGCATTCCCGGCGAACTTTATATTGGGGGCAAGGGACTCGCAAGGGGGTACCTCAATCGTCCGAATCTGAGTGCAGAACGCTTTATACGCAATCCTGTGATCGAAGTGTTGTCTGATTTACAGGTGGCGGAAGGCGATTATCTTTATCGCACAGGCGATCGCGTGCGGTATCGAGCCGATGGGAACTTAGAGTTCTTAGGACGGCTTGATGACCAGGTCAAAATTCGGGGCTATCGGGTTGAACTCGGTGAGATTGAGGCAGTGTTACAACAACATCCCACCGTTCAAAATGCGGTCGTGATGCTGCGAGAAGACTCGCCTGGGCAAAAGAGACTCGCCGCTTATATTGTTCTCCATCAAGCCCTCAAACCAGCAGACTCGTTAGAGGCGTTTGTCGAGAAA
>QBMC01000093.1 GCA_003242035.1 Nodosilinea foveolarum
TCAATGTGAATGGTTAAAAACGACAGCCCGATCGCTAGCACTACCATCAGAGTGGGAACAAACCAGAAGCTAGAGTGTAGTAAATCTAATAGCTTACTGAGCTTAGTTCTCATTCGTTCGCGTCTCCTCTAAAGAATGCTTTGCGCTATGGCATGGTTCAACCCAGGTTCCGCCACGGTAACACTCTGAGTCAGGGATAGATCCTTCAGAAGTCTTTTTGGCCGGACTTTTAGGGTTTAATTCCCAATCAAAAGTGTTACCCTCGCTTGAACCACGCCACCATTGCGTAGATTGTTACCTTAATGTGCAAAGTTTTGAACTACTTTGAACTACCCTGCCACGCTTCCTTATTGCGATTAGACAATCACAAATGCACTCTGAGAAAGGCCGTTGACGCCTAGCAACTGAGCAAGCGTCTCATCTCCATCTGAGATAAGCGTATTGCCATCCAGAGTAGAAATTGACAAACTACCGAGGGTGAGGCCACCCGACAACCCAATCAAGTCTTTACCAACTGCAAAGTCTGTAATGGTATCCATGCCGTTATTCAGAGCAAGCACAAACGTGTCGTTGCCATCGCCCCCAGTAAGCAAATCGTCACCCCGCCCGCCAACTAGAAGATCTTTGCCATTGCCGCCATTCAAAGTATCGCGGCCATTGCCACCCAAAATCGTATCCTTGCCGTTGCCGCCGGTAAGAATATCGTTGCCGTTGCTGCCAGTAATCGGATCTTTGCCATTACCGCCATTAATCACCACACCGAGCGTCAACAGATCGAGTCCTACAATTAGCGGATCATGGTCAGACGTGCGGAAAGGCGTTTGCCCATCAAACAGCGCCGGGTCGCGACCAAAGTCTAGGTTGTAATCTAAGGCATCAGGCTCATCAGCGTTGATATGCCAATCTGTTGCCCCCGTCACCTGAGAGATCAGCGTGGTACTCGCCAAGCCATAGTCTAAGGTGCCAAGCTGCCCGTCAAATACATAGGAGTAAGCCGACTCAGGATTGTTGATTACATTGGTATAGCCTTGGCTTTCTAAGTAGGTGATGGGATCTTCTTGCGCATACGAATTGAGATCGCCAATCAGCAGGAAGTCGGCATCGCCGCTGCCTGTGGGGTCAGTTTCTAGCCAGGCATTGAGTGCAGTGGCCGCGCGCAGGCGAGTGCCGTTGAAGCTACCTTGACCATCGCCCGCGTCGGCATCATCGCCCATGCCTGTTCCCCCTTTAGATTTGAAGTGGTTAACAGCGACGGTGAGTGCTTCGCCCGTGGCAATCTCTTCAAAGGTCACAGCTAGCGCAGCCCGGTTCGTGTTGTTGCCATCGAACACAGGTGCGCTTAAGCCCAACGCAGGCAAATCAGCATCTGACAAAATCTCGACCGAAGTACCCTCGGCAATCTTCACTGTGGAGGTTTTATAAATCGCCCCGACGGAAATGGCATCTCCCGTATCCACAAAAGGCACACCTGGATTGACAAAGGCATAGGTGCCCGCACCGACTCGGTCATTCAGTGCATCTACAATCGTCTCAAGGGCAACCTTGCCGTCTCCGTTTTGATCCGTATTAAACTCATTTTCCAGCTCAACGAGTCCATAAATGTCTGCATTAGCAGTTTCTAGGGTCGTTATGAGCTTGGTGATCTGACGATCAAATTCTGCTTGGCTGTCGGCACCTCGCGGCTCTAAACCATTATGGCCGCTACCAGGGTTACCCGACACATCTAGCGTAGTGAAAAAGTTAAGCACGTTGAGGCTGACAACTTTGAGATCACCGCCCACATCTTCAGGTGTAGCTGGTCGAGGGTTGGTCGGCTGAAAATCAACTGGGGCGACCGGCTGAATGCGGTACTCATCGAAGCCGTAGCTCAATACACCGGTGAGTCCAGCAATGGTATCGCCGCCGCGCAGCGTATTGGTCGCACTGAGCGGTTCACCGCCTCTGCCCAAAATGATCGGGTTAGGGTTCTGAGTCGTTTGGCCATCGTCGACCAGGATACGGCGCTTAGCAATTTCTGCCTGGTAGGCCGCGAATCCGGCTGCATCTGGATCGTTGAACTGCGTGTACTGATCTAACCGGCCATCCGTTCCTGGTGCATTAGTCGCGCCGTTAGCAGAGAGCACGATTTCACCAAAGCGATCCAGGTTGAAATACTCCGTGACAAAAAGCGTATCTGGAATCGTCACCTGCATTCCTTCGAACGCTTCGAGATCGGCTACGTTGTTTACCGGCAGGTTAACGATGGCAGCAGTTGGCAGCGCGTTACCCGTGCTAACTGTGCTAACGGTTACACCGGCCAGTTCGGTTAGGCCATTGAACTCAGTAACCGTGCCGGTTACCCGTACTTTGTCGCCGATGTTGACATTCACCGCAGGCGCATTGCCATCGAAAATGAACAGACCTTCAGAAGTTGTCGCATTAGCATCGGCATCAGCATCTTCTTCTTGTACAAAAAAGCCGTTTAGATCGCCGTTAGTACCGCTGCTACCATCTTGAAAGTCGCCGACAACGATGGCTTCAATTGTTACGGTTGAGCCAACCAGTGGGCTAGCACTGCCGCTGCCTTGAATATCGTGGATGAATGTAGTCGTATCACCGCCGCCATCACCGCCGCCATCACCGCCGCCATTACCACTAACATTAACCGTGCCCTTCGTTTGCGCAGCAGGGCCAGTCCAAGTACCGTTGACTAGCTGTAGTGATTGACCCGCTGGCTCTGAGCCAGCTTCAGCAACGCCAATGTCGGTGCTAGTGAGGCCATCAGCCGGGCCACCGACAGCAGTAAACGAGCCTTCATAGCTCAGGAACTCGATCACACTGCCATCAGGTGCAACTAGCGCTACCCCATCCGGCGACCCGTTTTGAATGCCTCCGATGTCAAAGGCGATCGCGCCTTGTCCATTGACTTCATTAGGAACTGTACCACCCAGGGCAGTGGGACTGTAGGGCCCGCCGCCATTGCCGTTGTAAAGAACCAGACTGTAGCCAGTGAGATCGGTGCCAGCGGTAGCTGTCACTTCAACAAACTCGCCCATATCAGCCCCGGCGTTATCGTAGTGAATTTCGCTGATAAACACGGTGGGGCTAGGCGGATCAGTCGGATCAGTTGGATTGGTGGCACTAAAGGTCTGGCCGGCGTTAAGCGCACCGCTCGTATTGGTATCGGTCGCACTCCAGGTGAAATCTTCGTAGATAGAGCCGGTGCCTATGAGCTGCAAAGCAGCGCCTACAGGTTCGCTGCCCGCTTGGCCGAGGCCAATATCTGTACTGGTCATCCCATTGGCAGCACCGCCGACAGCCGTAAATACGCCTTCGTAGCTGAGGAACTGCACGACTTCACCCAAGTTATTCACCAGGGCAAAACCGTCTGGGGAGCCATTTTGCAGACCGTTACTAGGAAAGGTAATGACGACCGTGCCATAGCCATTGCTTTGGTCTGAAAGGGTGCTGCTAAGCGCAACGGTATTGTACGCCGCACCGCCATTTCCGTTATAAAGCACCAAACTCCAGCCTGTGAGGTCGGTGCCAGCAGGGCCAGCGATTTCGATGAATTCGCCCACATCCGTACCTGTATTGTCGTAATGAAACTCGTTGATAAAAACAGACGCCATGATTACCTTAAAAAATTGTTATTGAAGAGAAATGAACAGTTATCCCTCTCGATTGTCCTGAGTGGATAAAGGAGAGGAATATGGAATGAAGAGAGCTAAACAACTATGAAGCTGCTTTCTCCTAGCCGAAGGGATAGGTGCTATACATAGAATCAGGTTTTACGGCGCACATGATTCCATCGCAAGGGCGGGTTACCTTTGCAACGCGTTAAAGCGGTAAATGCATCAATGAGAGTACAAGGTCTAGGTAAAGGTTGGCTTATGAAGGGTTTATCGCCTAAGAAACACACTCAGCAGTGTCCAGGTTTAGGTACGAGATCAAAGCCCCATGATTAGGTGTTATACGACTTTGACATTGATAAGCTACGGATAGAATAGAGTTCTATTCGAGTGTATCCCAGTCTTGCAAGACTCAGTATGAGAAAGCGGGGTGGTTCAAAAAAGGTCAATTCAGGGTAACACTCGCAGCCTAAATTAGGCCATGCATGGGCATGACCTAGTGAGTTCAGTCAGTCCGGCTTAGACTCTCTGGAACCGCTTAGACCCCAGCAGTTCTAGCCAATGCGGGTGAGGCTGGCCAGTCAGCAACTCTGTGGGACTCTTGCCTACCCGCTCAGGCCGCCGAGAGCGCAGGAACTGCCGGTGATTGAGAAAAAACTGTAGGAGGCTCAGATAGTCGTCACCTAGGCTTCGTCGCAGGAAAAAGTAATTGCGTAAGCGAGAATTGAGATTTTCGACCATCGAACTGGCCCTCGGGGTCGTTTTGAATGCTTCACCGACAGCTTCCATGACCTCGTAAAACTTTCTTGAAAGCTGAGCGTGTAGCTGATTCCAGCGTTCCCAGTAGGCATTGGATGTCTTGTGCTTGCGGTGTAGCAGGCAGACCTCCCGCACTGCCTGTAACGGTAGCTCAAACGATTCGGCGATGACTGCTAGTTTCTGGTCAAGGACACCGGCAAAGGAGAGCAGTTGATCACGCTGATTGTGCAGGGCTTTTCTGAGCTTACGAATGGTCGGATATTGCTTTCCTTCTCGCTGTTGGATTTCTGTCATAATGAAGTCAAACAGTTCCTGACGTACCGCTAAAGACGGGCCAGCTAAGGCGAGGACATCATGGGAGAACCACTGCACTAGCGTTTTGACATCCTGAGCGCGGGCGATCAGCCCTGCCTCTCGGCGGTTCGCTTTCACCTGTTGAATGGTCAGCTTCTGAGTCATGCTGTTCGTTCGCCGAGCCTTCGCAATCGTCTGCTCCAACTTGATTCGATGGGTGATCGCGCCTTGGGCTTGGCGGGCCAGTCCATTGGCCACCTGCTCAAACTGCTGCTGAATATGGAAGACATCGCCATAGCAGGGCGTTTCCGGCATCACTGCTTTCTGCCCTGCTCTCAACCCGCTGCCACCATCGGCAATCGTATAGTCTGGCTCGAAGCCTTGTTTCATCACATCCAGGAGATGACAGCCCCAGGTGTCTTCGTCTCGATGGTCAACCAATTTCAACAGGTAGCAGTAGGTGGAAGCGGCATCGACGCCGACCAGCACAGGTTTATCGGCCTGAAAGATTTCATCTAGTAATCCCACCTCAATGCCAGAAAGGTCTTGGCTTTGATTCAGCTCAACAGCAGTCGCATCTGCCGCTTCGAGCCGGTTGTGAACAGTACCCACGCTAATCGGTGTATCGAAAAGATCGCGCAATAGTTCCACCACGCCGCGATAGGAGCTGTGGCAGATTAGCACCAAGCCCAGTATTAGCTGGTACAGCCAGCTCTTGGTCACGGGCAGATTAAACAGAACATCGTCATCCCCCTGAGACGGCGAAAATGACTCATCCAAGGCTTGCTGAGCTTTGTCGCCCTGCTGGTAAACGAACTTCCGGCTCACCTGGTGATTGTCTGCTAGGTGACTGATGGGCTGCGAGCGTGAAAGCACTTGGATGCCGATGTCTTGGCGAATGTCCGGAGATAGGCTGGCGGCGATGGAGAGATCTGGACTCATGAGGGGGCGATCACTGAACGGGGCTGACGACTCGCTTTAGCCTAAGTGCGATTGCTCCGCTGAACCACTTGATTGCATCGAAAAGTGTAACCCTGTGGTGAACCACGCCCATTTTAGTAAAGGGCAGAGGAAGGTTAAACTCAGCAGGGTGGGTGACTGCCCTGCTGAGTTTAACGATTAAGGAGACTGTCTTTAAACAGCTTGCTGTTGATCTACGCGATCAGCAGCAGGTCTAAACGGAGAACCTTCTCCTTTCGGGAGTGGACTCATGAACACTCGCCAGAGGTTACCGGGCGACATTAAAGAAGCGGGGGATGAGAATAGGTTGAGCACGTCAAAGAAGTTTCTGCAAACTGCCGGGTCAGCGGAGGCCACCGCGTGCACTCGCTCCATATATTTGTTGATTATTTGATAGCCTAGTGCAGCGTCAAGGATAAAAGTTAGGGCAGGCAACAATGTTGTAGGTAGGCGCGTCGGATAGATAAAAGGGCACGGTTCAAAAAAGGCCAGTTTAGGGTAACACTCGCAGCACAAAGTAGACCATCATCGGCGATGATCCATCTGGCTGATTTCGTCAGTGCCTACGCTCTATGGAAGCGCTTAAAACCCAGCAGCTCTAGCCAATGCGGATGGGCATGGTTCAACCGAAGGTGACACTTTCAAGGCGATTCCCTGAACGATAGGTTGCAGATCACATACAACTGGTTGCGGGTTTTGTGTAAATTTGATGCGGAATTTTCGACGGTAGGATCCAGTTGAGCACTCGACAAGGTAGAAGAAAGTATTTTTGATAGTTCCACAGTCCCTTTTCCCTATATTCCCGATTTCAAGGCACGACAATTCTAGGTCTCTCTCGCCGAGACCTCAAAGAGAATGGATGAGGAAGGGGTCAGATCTAGCAGAAATGCCGGAGATTGATCATCGTATAAGCCAAGCTTTTCAAAGCATAATGCAACTTACTGATGCGCTCGAAACGCCTCAGTAAGCGCCGAAACTTATCTTCCCAAGCGAACACTCGCTCGATTGTGTAAAACCGTTCCTGAAAAATAGCCGGGTTGAAAATAGGCTTGCGTCCACGCTTGGGAGTCTTTCTGCCGCGCCGATTTTCGGGAATATTCGGAACCATCCCGCGATTGAAAATGGCTTTCCGGTTCGCCCGACTGTCGTAGACCCCATCCAAGCTGACAATCGTCTTGTTCAAATCGAGACCGACTTGCTTGGCGATGCGGGTCACTTGCGGCAGTGCTTCCTTCAACAGCGGCGACTCGTTTCGATTTCCAGGAGCTGATACAAAAGGAGCGATCACATTGCAGTTGCGATCGCAGAAGGCCACCACTTTATCGCCTTTCATGTGTTTGTGTCCGCTGAATCCGAGATTATCGCCGCCTTTCTTGGCCGCTGTCGTCGTCCCATCGCCGTGGATAACGCTGATGTCGAGTTGACCTTTTAGAGAAAGAATCGACACTGACCCCGCAAAAATCAGGTCAAAGCATCCCTGGGTTTCATAGCGTCTAAAGGCACCGTAGATTCTGCTGTAGTGGATTTCCGGTCGCCCCTCTTTGTCCTTTTCGATAGGCAGCTCTTTCCACTGACAACCCAGATACAGCAGCTTCAAAATATAGTTGAAAATCACATGCAGCGCGAGTTTCGGTTGTGGACCCCGACTGCCAATGTGCAGGTGGGGTAAGACAAATTTCTCAAACTGCTCTAAGGTCAAATGAGTGGGAATCCATTGCCAGGACTGAGATTGAGCCATCGAAACGCCTATAGACTGTCAAACTAATAAGACTAAGGTCTTTTTGGTTTGATCGATGGAAAGGCAAGTATCTAAAGGCTTCCAGACAAATTCACCCAGCAGGGAAAACCCGCAACCAGTTGTTTGCTAGCTATTGTTTCCTTCGGTAAGAATGGCGAAACTTTTGTGTTTGGCTGGCCGGTGCCTGCCTGTCGTCCTTTGCCTATAGCTGCTTCTAAAGCTGCGGAGAGCTGCTGACTGAGCGGTTCAAAAATCTGCGCTCGGGTTTGGGTCATGGGGTCATTCAGATCGCTCGCCACCTCACTAGAGATTTGGCATAACCCATTAGAATCATCCTGCAAGACAATACGAACTAGCTGACCCAGTGTTTTATGCTGGAACTGGTAGATAGGGCTGAAACGCTTTGCTGACAATGGTCTTATCTTTAAACATTTTCGCTTACTAGAAACTCATATCAGAGCTTAACGATGCCTAAGACTACTGAAAACTCGTCGAAAAAGTTCAAGAGGGTAAGCCTAACGACTAGAATTTCCTCAGCTTCTAGGCATAGGCGAAACTCAAAAAGTCATGACCAAGGCTCTCTCTGTTACGCTACGACGTTTAGTTCTGGAAGCCACGGAATATCGGTAATGCCAGGTTCATAGCCTAACTGCTTTATTAGAGTGGCTACTTGACCTCTGTGGTGTGTTTGATGGTTGAACAAATGAGTAACCAGTATCCAAGTAGGTAATATTCTTGTTTCTCCATCGACTTGACTGGTGTACTCGAAAGGCTGTTTCAGCCAATCTGGACTAATGCTTTTTGACCAAGTTAGTATGTCTTGGTCTGTTTTCTCTCTCACTTTCTTTAGCTCTTCATAATCGGCGAAGAGTTCTTTCCCAATAGTCAAGTCCATTGGCTCACCCATAAACCTTGCCAGCCAAGCTTTGTCACCGTAAAGCAAGTGATTCAAGGTGCCATGAATAGATTTAAAAAATGCACCTAAGTCTTTTTTTCGCTCAGCATCGGGTATCTCGGCACATACAGCGTAGAGCTTTCGGTTCATCCAGCAGTTGTATTGCGCCATTAGCTGAAAATAATCGCCTTCGTACACTGTTGAATCTCCTTATAGGGGCTTTTTGCACTAACCCTCAAAAAGGGATAGTCTACTCCAAGACGATTGAGACTCAGAGTTAGCAAAACTGTATTGCCTGCTCTAGATGCTTGTGACAGCAGTATGTTCAGGCTTCGTCGGTTGAGCGCTACGATGCTTCACCTCCTATCTGTCAATGTGCTGGGTAGCAGCTAAACATATCGAGCGTGGTCTACTGTGGTTTACTGTGGTCTACTGATTGATATGACCATGTGCCGCTCACCAATTACAATCACCCATTGAGTGGTTTTAAAGCATTGATGACTCACGGTTCGCGCAAAAAAAGATAGTTATCGACAATTATCCGGTAAGCGTGAGATAGATATCCTCAGAGCAGCCCAATAACTGTAGTACTGATCAAGACGGGGGCAGATGTAGCCTCTCGGCAATACGGGAAAAGATGCGGGGCGGGGGAATCGAACCCCCAGCGTCGCTCATGAGCTAAGACACATCTAATACGTTCTCAGCATTGCTCCCAGCACATTTGGGTAGTCACCAGACCTCCGCAGCAACGCGACCCCGCATGAACCGACAATCGAAAAGACAACAGGTGCAATCATAAGCAAACCCTCCATGTTAGTTAACAACGAAGACGCCTCCGGCACTGCTGAGCAACCAATAAGAACTTTTAGAAGTACCGTTCCGCTCAAGCTTTCGGGAGGGCACCTGCCATCCCCACATGATGCGACGATTCTAACCGCTTACAGGAAGTGATAGCAAGTAGGAGTTTTCGGAGGAGCTTACGCCAATACGAGTATACGTTTAGGCCAAGTACAATTGGAGATGCTGATCTCCTTATTTATTGGCTTATGGGATTATTTTTCAGAAGTTTCAACGCCCGTACATGCTGTCTGTGTGGTGGTCAAAATAAGCTGACCGGCGAACACAAAATCAAAGCAGCCGCGCTAAAGAAGGAATTTGGCAATCAAAAGCTTGTAATTTTTAATGCCGATGATTCTGTCTCACAAGGAATAATCGCGCAGAGTATAAAATCTAAGCATTTGAAATTTCAAGCCTCTATAGAGTCCATTTGAGATCTATTATAATAATGAACAGTTGAATTCCAAGCCTTTAGCTCAATGACGACAGGATATACCAGCAGCCTCAGTGATAAAGAATGGGAAGTTTTTGAGCCTCGGTTGCTTGAGATACTGCCGCCCAAGAAACAAACCCGCCCGCCCGCCTGGACGAAGTGAGAAATTGTAGACGGTATTCTGTATCAACTGAAGAATGGTTGTAATTGGCAAGACTTACCCAAGGATCTGCCGCCTTACTCAACGGTGTATTGGCATTACAAACAGTGGCGCGAAGCAGGGGTGTTTGAAGCACTGATGGAGGTGCTTCATTAGCAG
Source organism: Nodosilinea foveolarum (assembly GCA_003242035.1). Lineage (GTDB taxonomy): Bacteria > Cyanobacteriota > Cyanobacteriia > Phormidesmidales > Phormidesmidaceae > Phormidesmis > Phormidesmis foveolarum. Next base: position 9,847 of record QBMC01000093.1, read on the forward strand.
GTGCGAGCACAGGTAAAAAAAAAGCCAAAATGGACGAGGTTGATCATGATTGACTCCCAAGCGGTGAAGAATACTTGCAATGCGAGTGTGGACTCCAAAGGCTTTTGTTTCTACAAAGCGACGAATGGCATCAAGCGGCATCTAGCAGTTGATACGCTGGGCTTTCCGTTCTTTACTCATTGCACGAGTGCGAACGTTTCAGATGACGCAGGATTGATAGAAATGTTGACCGAGAAGATCGATTACTTCAAGTCAAAACCGATGAATATTCCGAAAATCACTATCTTGTTAGACCACGGCTATCACCCCGATACATTGACTGACGCTTTAGAGCAGGTCTATCCAAAGATTATGAAAAAGATCAAGTTTGAGTTGTCGCCCAAGCCGTCGAAAGTAGAGAAAGCGGCGGCAGGGAAAACGGGGTTTGTGCCTGTCGCGGCTAGATGGGTCGTTGAACGCTCTAATGCTTGGATGGAGCGCTGTAAGATCTTGGTGAAGAACTTTGAGCGAACGCTGCCAAATGCAAATGCCAAAATCGACCTTTGCTTCGTTAGGCTAATGGTGAAGAGGCTTGCAGCCACTGCTTAAGATGTCAAATAGGTTCTATAGAGAATCTCTACTCTGTTTTTAAGATACAGCCTCAGTCCTGGTTTGATGGCGTGCGGCCCGAAGGATTTGTTTTACCGTTTGAGTACGCTCGCGTTCCTGATGAGGTTGAAAAAGTACGCTTTAGCGCAGACGGAAAGACGTTGATAACGCTCAGTTTTTACCTTGAGATTCCTCATCTATGGACGGTCTCTAACCGCAATTGAGTTCGCCAAAACTACTCATACCCCGTTTAGAGCAACTCAAACAGAGAGCTATCTCTAGTCTGAGAAAACTACAAAAGCTACCTGTCCGAGTGAGCCACTACTTTTGCCATCCCATTATTTCCTATGCGGCATAGCGACGCAGCCTGTTTAATTGCCGGATTAATAAAGCTGCTGGCATCCAGCCCCGTTGTATCCACGTTGGTGAACCACTGCTGGCATAATCAAGTCAAGATAGAGGAAACGGCTGTCCCAGCGTTTTTCAAAGTCCAGCGTAGGGCTTCTTGAATGATAGCTTCAGCTTGTGCGGCTTCATGTTCTTCAAAGGCTGCTAGCAGCCTGCAATGAAAATTAAAAGACTCTGACACTTTTGTTTTTGCATTGTAAGCCAAGTAGATATAGCGTTCGGAATGTTCGCGTAAGAATATAACTCTTTCAATCAGTCGCGCTCTGCCGGTTAGCTGGTAGCAGTCTATTCGAAACTGCCATTCTTGCTTTAAGTATTGGAAAAGGTCAGAGCCTTCAACCAGTTGTTCTAAGCTAGCTAGCTGCGCTCGCAGGGATCGCAACTGTTCAGGTGTTGCCCTTTGAGCCGTAATTCGCGCTGCCAAACCTTCAATGCCTATTCTCAGTGCATAAATCTCCTCAAACTCTTCCTTAGAAAGCTGGCTCACCCGTGCGCCGTAGTTGGGGACGATTGTTACTAGACCTTCTTGCTTGAGCGTGCGAAAAGCTTCGCGTACGGGCGTACGGCTGACCTGAAACTGCGCTGATACGTCCTTCTGTCTTAGCCATTCCCCTGGCTTAATTATGTTGTACAAAATCATATGTCGCAGCGAAGCGTAGACCCAGTCATGAACAGACTGACTCTCTAACTCCATCAGGATTTTAGGCCAACTAGCAACTGACCCGACTGGCCAGCGCCTGCCAGGGCCACCGCGATCGCCTTTTTGAGAATCAGACATAGTTGCTTAACTTTCTGAAGAGCCAACGACAGCCACTTGAGCGTCAGGCTGTATCTGAATAGGAACCGTTGTACCTCGATTGATCGACTGCGGCGAGAAGAATGAAACCTGAGGGCCGTCTGGAATTTGCCCCTGAATCAGATACTGTCCGCCTGTATACTCAGACGCTAGAACCATTGCTCGAATCGCAGAAGACGGTTCAGCTAAACTAATTATCACGTCGCTAGCTCGCAACGCAACTTGAACCCTATCGCTGCTGGTGCAGTTAAGGTCAACGTTGGCCATTAACCCTGGCACAATTTCCACGACGCCCCTACCCACCCGGCGAGCTTGAACCACCGCTGCGTTGCTTAAAAACTGCGCAACAAAACTGTTAGCAGGCCGATTCCACAGCGTTTCGGGCGTGCCGTACTGCTCTAGGCAACCGTCTTGTAAAACAACAATACGATCAGCGATCGCCAAAGCTTCCGCCTGATCGTGCGTTACAAACAGCGTCGTCGCGCCGCTCTTGCGAATTAAACTCACTAAACCGGCTCGCAGCGTTGAGCGCAACTGAGGATCTAAGGCCGCAAGCGGTTCGTCTAGCAGCAGAACGTCGGGTTGAACGGCTAAGGCCCTAGCAATGGCAACTCGTTGCCGCTGCCCGCCCGACAAATCGCGAACAGAGCGGGCGGCTAGTGCTTGAATTTGACAAAGCGCTAGCAGTGACTGAACTTGGCTTTTTCGCTTGGCTTTAGGAAGTCCCTGCATCCGCAGTCCAAACGAAATATTCTCAGCAACCGTCAGATGGTCGAACAGTCCGTAGCTCTGAGGCACCCAGCCCACTTTACGCTGCTGCGGCAACTGGCCGACGACGTTCTTATGGTTAATCAATAGCTTCCCTTGCCTGGGATCTATCAGTCCAGCAACTAGCCTGAGTAGGGTCGATTTACCACAGCCAGATGGCCCTACTAAGACAACTAGCTCGCCGGAGTCCACGGAGAAACTAACGTTGCTAATCGCTGGCGTTTTTGCGCCTTCGTAGGCGTAAGTCACCGACTCAAATCGAAGCGCTCCAGACTGACTCAATGTCATTATGCCTGCCCCACACTAGCGCCACCTAAGCTTTCGATGCCAATAGAAGCAGGAATGACAAAGATTAGAAACCAGACAGTATTTGCAGCAGCCACCTCCAGCCGTCCAGTGATATAAGAGGCGTATAGCTCAACTGGGAGTGTCTTATCTAGCGGCGTAAACAAAAAGAAGGAAATATTAAACTCGCCCATAGACAAGGTAATAACCATAATCGTAGCTGCCAGGAGTGCGCCGCGAACTTGCGGCAGCGTGACAAATAAAATTTGCCGCAGTCGGCTAGCACCGAGGGTGGCTGCGACCGATTCTAGCTCCGTTAATTGAGGGCGGCTGAGCGCTGGCACCAACGCACCAATCAAAAACGGAAGCGTGTAGAGGATATGTCCACCTACTAGTAGCCAGCCGCTGGATTTCCAAGTGGGGTAAGCCAATATTAAGGCGAGGGCGATCGCAATACCGGGAATGGCAATAGGCAGCATTGTCAGCGAGAGCAATATCTGTCGCCCTTTAAACTCGCAGCGGCTTAGCACCCAGGCGACCGGGAATCCCACAAAGATATCAATGAGGACAACTTGCAAAGCCAGCTTCAGGCTAAACCCAAGGTAGGGACGCAGGGTTTCCCATCCGCCTTGCAGCCACTTCAGCGTAAAGCCGCCGCTCCACCAACCCTGCTGCCATACGCTAGTAGTTGCCACCGCTAGCAGCAATAGGATTGGCGCTAGGCACACAAAAGCGCTGGCTAGCGCAAACACTTGGCCAACTTGTTGAATTGGATCGCGCTGATTTGGAACCTTTTGAGCGTTAGACGAATTAGAGACTTTCAACATACTAATCTTAAGATCGACTTGGAGAGTTTTGAGCAGAATGGCTCGTTAACTGGCCCATTCCTATCAGCAGCGTCGTCGTCACCACCGCTAGCAACAGGCTTAAGCTAGCCGCAAGTTCTGGCCGGAAGCGCTCGGTAAAAGCAGCGGCAATCTCTAGCGGAACAACCCGATAGCCACGACTCAGCGTTGCGGCTGTGCCATACGCGCCAAACGCAGTCGCTAGACTCAAGCTCGCTGCGCTTACTAAAGCCGGACGCAGCGTGGGTAAAATGACATCGCTGTAGATTCGCCAAGTGGGTGCGCCCAGCGTCCGCGCCACCTCAACCGCATCTTCTGAGATCCCAGCCGCTGCGCCTCGAACGACTAAAACCACTCTGGGAATTTGAAAGTAAAGGTAGCCTAGTAGCATTCCCCAAAAGGTATAGGCAAAGGTGAAGTGGCGATCGCCCGTAACCGCTTCTATGGCTTGCGGCACGACACCCGTTAGACCAAAGTTGAGAATAATAAAAAACCCCACCACAATACCTGGCAAACTCAAGGGAATCGTGAGCAAAACAGCTATTACTTTTCGCCCATGTCCTCGCCCGCGCTCAATATAAATAGCAGCGGGGACGCAGATAATCAGCGCTAACAGTGTGGAGGTGATCGCAATTAAAGCAGTGTTGCTAAAAGCCTGTAGATAGCGCTCGCTGCGAAGAATTGAAAGGTAGTTACCTAGCGATCGCTCGCCTTCTGTCCCTATGCTCTGCAACAATAAAACGCCCATAGGATAGACCAGCAGCACTAGCAGCAGTCCAACTTGAGGCATTGCTAGCAACCCTGCCCATAACCCTCGCCTGCGCCACATCCCCTTATTCATAATCTTTTTTGCCAGATCTTTCGCCGCGTAAAGCATTTATTGAACAACCTCAGACTGCCAGCGGCCAACAAACGTATCTTGAACATCCCTCATCTCAGCAAAATCAGGAACCGTTACTCGTTCATATTCGCTTTCGGGCAGCATCTGCGCTGCAATCTTTTCGTCTATCTCTACGCTGCGAATCGGACGCAAATAGCTCTCGGCAAAAAGCTGCTGACCTTCGTCAGACAGTACAAAGTCCATAAGTTCAGTGCCTGCCGCTCGGCGAGGCGCGTTTTTAACAAGAGACATGACGTAAGGAACAGAAATAGTGCCTTCACAGGGAAGCACAACCTCAATCGGCGCTTGGTCTATATTCTTGAGCTTATAGCCGTTAAAGTCAGCGTCGATCAAGATAGGAATTTCACCCTGCTGCACCATTGCAGTCGCCGTTTGAGCCGGTAGAATCAGTCCATTCTTTTGCAGCGCTGCAAGATACTCAATCCCTGGATTCCAGTTGTCGAGCGTGCCACCTAGCGCCAGATTAGCAGCAGTAGAAACTGAATAGCCAACTGCTGACTGGGTCGGATCGAGGAATCCGACTTTACCTGCATACTCATCTCCGGTTAGGTCTTCCCAGCACTGCGGGACTGGCGTATCGCCTAGCTCGTCGGTGTTTACTAAGAAGGCGATCGCCCCTTGATGAACCGTCATCCACTCGCCGTCCGGATCCTTTAGCGTAGCGGGAATCTCATCAAACCCAGGCGGTTGATAGGCTTCTACTAACCCCGCTTCCTTTGCTTCTATGCCAAAGACAATGCCGTAGTAAGCCGTATCCGCCTGTGGCGAGGCCGATTCTGCCTGTAACGCAGCTAGTGTCTGACCCGAGTTTTTAGGATCGGAGGGCGCTTCAATGCCAGTTTTCTGAGTGAATGCCTTTAGAACAGCGCCCCAGTTAGCCCATTCCTCCGGCGAGTTGTAAGAAACGACAGCGTCTGCGGCGGCGGCAGCCTTCTCACCTGTCGCAGTCGCGGTGTTATTGCCTTCTTCGGCGGTCTGACTATCTGTGTTTCCACAGCTTGCTAAAGAGAAAGCGATTACGGTTAGCAAACCTGGTATTAACCTACGCGAATGCATTGTTTGAACCTCAAACAGTAACGTTTAGCCACCTGTAAATAAGTGGATACATTAATAATGTGGTCTTCTATTCTTAAGAACCGGTCAAGGTAACGTTAAAAGTGACTGGAAGGTTTTGCGCTGATTAAACGGCGTCGAGCTGCTTTATCCTGAGAGGATCGATCCGCTCGCAGCTCACATAACCTAATCTCTGAAACAGCGATGCTTATTGCGCAAATCTCCGATCTTCACGTACATACAGAGGGAAATTATGCTTATGGCGTAGTCAACACCTTGCCGATGGTTGATAAGGCTATTGAGCATATTAACCGTCTCAACCCGCGCCCAGACGTAGTGGTGGCTACTGGAGATCTGACCCATCATGGAGAGATCCCAGAATACGGAGTGTTGCGACAGCTCTTAGCCAAACTCGAAATTCCGCTCTATCTTTTGCTCGGTAATCATGACCGCAGAGAAGCGATTAGAGAGACGCTAGGAGACTTGCCTTGGGTGCCAGCTAGCGGGCAATATCTACAGTATGTAGTAGACGATTATCCTGTTCGGCTAATTATGCTAGATACGCTGTTAGGAGATGAAGACGGCGGCATGATTGACGAGCCGCGCTTGAATTGGCTCGGCGAACAGCTAGCGATTTCTCCTAATGTGCCCACCTTTCTCTTTCTACATCATCCCCCTTTTGATACGGGTATTCCTACGATGGACTGCATTGGATTAAAAGGGCGCGAAAGGTTAGGCGAACTGGTCTCTCAATATCCGTCCGTCAAACGAATTGCTGCTGGTCACCTACATCGACCTATTTTCACTCAATGGGCAGGAACAGTTGCTAGCACCGCGCCGAGCTTAGTTCACCAGGTAGCGCTAAATCTGCGCTCGGAAGTTCCAGGAGAATTTGTGATGGAGCCACCTGCTTACCAGCTTCATCAGTGGAATAACGATACTCAGACATTAGTTTCTCATACTGTCTATGTAGGCGATTATCCAGGGCCTTACCCTTTTTCAACCTGAGAGGTATTTGGAGCAGCTCATGCATTGAAGATAAATTTATTAGACCTTAAATCGGTGGTTGATGATTTTTCAGACCATCAACCACCGATGAGAGCGACAAAAAGTGTGGGAAATCCTGGAAACTCGTTGGTTAGCCCCTGAGTAAAGCCCCCTCAAAGCTCTGCCCAATCTTTCGTCTCGATAGTACATATGGTATTTACCATAGTTTGCTGACGCAGAATAGGTGGGATACTCTGCTCCAGTAGAACGTCTTTCTGCTTGCCGAACTCATCACTAATAGTTCATTTGAACTACTCAAAACGCATACCTTTCGATACAGGGCTATTTCATTCTGAAGACACGCTTGAGGGTTTCATCGAGCGAGCGCTGAGCTTTGTCGCCCGGCTGATAGACGAACTTCCGGCTGACTTGGTGCGTTGCTGCCAAATGACTAATTGGTTCTGTGCGAGCGATCGCCTGAATGCCGATATCTTTGCGAATGTCCGGAGATAGGCTGGCGGCGACGGAGAGGGCGGGACTCATGGGGAGCGATTACTAAAGGGAGCTGGCGACAAGCCTTTAGCCTATGTGATCTGCAACCTATCGTTCAGGGAATCGCCTTGAAAGTGTCACCTTCGGTTGAACCATGCCTCAATTGAGGCAATACAGGAATACAACGCTGGTCTAGAGTTGAGCGAGCAGTTCTCTATTACGGGTTCGCTATTGCGCCAGCTCACCAAGGTCAAACCGGGCAAGGTTAAGGAATGGATGAGCGATCGCACGGCTGAGTTAGATAGTTACAACTCGGGATTTGCACCACGACAGAACACCGGCAAGCCCGATCCACGCAGCGTCATCAAGTGGAGTGAGCAAGCCTA
>QBMC01000094.1 GCA_003242035.1 Nodosilinea foveolarum
TGACTCACCGCAAGATTTGCCCACAGTGGAATTATATGGTTCATCCTCGTACCTCAGAATGGCAGATAGCATGAAATTATTAATTTACAAGCCCTTACGACTAAATCGACGTGTCCTCCAATCTTGGGCTCATGTTCAGCATGGAATCCTCGACCTTTTAGCCAATCAACGATATCTAGCGTTAGTCTATCTTCAGAGTCATTCAACCGAAGCTCGCGGTTTTCCTCCAGCCGTAGAATCACCAAGTCAAGCTCTGCGTATAGATGGTCTAAAAAAGATTCATAGTCGTGGACAAGTAGCCCTGTCAAACAGCTTTCTACATATGGATCGACTGTGGCAATGGCTTCTAGCTGCTCCCAGCTAAACTTCTCTTGAGAGGACATCTAAGAGGCTATCTGAGAAGATAGATGAGTTGGGACAAAATAGACAAACAAACATTTTTTATAATCAGAAACAGCTTCTCCTGTTTCTGGATGAATAAAGATTCCGCTCTGTTGGGCCGATTTTACGTCTGCTTTCGGCACATCAAAAGCGCTGACTCCTTGAATCAGCTCAAATTTTGACTCTAAGAGATTGACATGTTCCCCACATAAATACTGGATAGCTTCAAAGAACTCGGTATCTGAGGCTTCTCTATTAGCCACTTTTCTTAGACTGCTATAGGTGAGGTGACTGATGTTTTTATTAGCAGGATCGAGAACGTACTCAACAATAGCGACGCAGACTTCTGACTTAGGAGTGTTTCCTAAATCACTGCGGACTATATCGATAACAGACTGTTTGCTAACCACGACTACCCAGGTAAAAACTTATCTTCTCGAAGACAAATTCGTAATCCTCCAAGCCACTACACTTACTTATAATAACCTCTTCAAGCAGAGGAAACTCCTGATTTAAGAAAAACGATTTCCCAGGCAAAAGCAATTCAGGAGCAGTCTCTACATCCTCTAGATTTTGAAACTTGTATTTCCAAAGAAGAGCAACTCTATACAAATTAATATGATCTACAGCTTTTCGCCCAGCTTTGTGATAAGTTTCCTCTCTGAGATCAGCATCAGTCTTACGCATTTTTTCAAATTTTATTGATCCCTCGTCAGTAGTAAAGGCTATTTCTCCAACTTTCCCTTCATGTGATTCGTATAAACTGTCTATTAGTGGAAAAAAGTTAATTGGCTCCTTCAATGGAACCTTCACGCCAGCAATATCCAAGGCTAAGTTATTGAAGTTTATAATGAGTTCAGAGAAATATCTGGATCGATCTAGTGCTGAGATGCCACTACCAACGTCAAGCCTAACTTCGGAAATGCCAGTGTCTGGTCTCAGTAGCACCACATCAAATAACTGTCGTAGATAGCTTTTCACTCCGAAAACTTCATCGTAGCCCCCCAAAGCCTCTTTCACTTCATCATTGTAATCAGTCGGATTAATCGAAGTTCTCTCTGTGAAGACTCTTTTCGTACAAAAAACAATTGCCCAACATTTTCCCACTTCTCTGACTTCGACTAATTTAGTAGAAGAATCAATCTCGCCTAAATCTTCTTCTTTCAGAGGAAAAGGATAATTAGCTGAGAAGGGTGTTTCCGGGGGCGTGTGAGTACTGAATGCTTTTATTAATTGCCTTGATACACCTTTATCCAAATTGAATGCTCTAACAGCCTTATTGCCAACAAGCAAATACTCGCGGTAGCTATCGTCTAACTGCTTGATAGAAGCCTCTACGTCTTTTTCTTTTGATTCGTATTCAATCAGTTTTTTGATTGTCTCATCCCAACCACGAGATACAGGGAGTTCACATCTTTTCAGGATTGCACTTATCGTCGGCCAAGAAATACGGTGTCGGAAACTGTTGAGTACGTATTCAATGGTCATAATTAAAAGATGCGTTTCTTCGATAGGGTTGTGACGAAAACAAGAAGAGCTGCATGTAATTAAAAAAACTTGACATCCTAGTCTCCTTAATCTTCTTACCCCAAAGTTGGTAAAGAGAGCTTGGGATGGGGATGGGCAGACGCTTTAGTTATTTTACGATTAGCACTTTTATTTTTTTCATAAAATTATTTACAGGTCTAGCAATAGTACATTGATTTTTATAAGTTTCGTCAAGCTTTTATAAAAAAGCTAATCGGGTATTCATACGCATTGGCAAATTAGCAATCGCTCCTTCTGATATCGAAGATTGAACGGCTTTTTGAGCAACCTCGATAACTGCTGGCGGCTTATGGCATGGCTATAGCTCAAGTAAGACATTAAGCCTCTTATCATTTCTCAAATAAGCTAACGACTCCTTCATTGCAGTGAAGCTGATTTTGAGCAAGACAAGAACAGGTTTGGAAGCGAAGGCAGGTGTAGCTATCGTTGCAGAATAGATTTTGTTACGTTGCTGATGTCGTTTGTTCAGACTCCTGGCAACACAAACGAACGTTGATACTACTCATTCAGACCCTCGGCAGCATAAATGGGCGTCGATACCATTTGTGTCGTCTCACTGCTTCACAGACTACAAGTTGAGCTAGGCTGCTGAAGGTTTGGCTCTACCAAACCTTCAGCCGTTTTTCCTGCGTAGGTGCTGCACCTAGCCTTTTGTAGCCAGCGGCATTCAGTAAAGATTCAAACTGTTCTGTAGAGAGCGTTTTTTATTTGATTTGAGGAATACCATCCAGCTTGTGCTTATTGAGGGTCATAGCTACCGCGATAGGTGCTGTAGATTCGATAGCCCGGTAGCACTACGGCTATACCCACCGCGCTGTGAATGGTGCCAGGGTAGTTTTCTTCAGGCAAGCTACCCCACAGTCGTATTTTTAGCGGCCCGCACCATATGTATAGACCAGGGACTAGCGCGTCTAGGCTGTAGGCGATCTCTCTCATTTCATCTTTCACCATCTCACCGACACCGAATACCGAGCCAACGCAGCGTCGCGACTGATGAGCATAGCCTTTTCTGATATTGCTTGAGCAATCAGCATTCGGTCAAAGGGGTCTTTGTGATGAAGCGGTAATTGGTCGAGCGTCATTACATGATTCAACGCAATCGGCAAAACCTCGATGCCGTTGATGCTTTGCTGAGTGCGAACAATATCAGCTAATGGCGAAGTGAGCGCCAGTTTGCCTATCTGCGATTTGATTTGAATCTCCCAAACACTAACGACGCTCAGCATTACTGTATTGTCCGCTTCATAAATGAGAGTCAATGCTGTTTCAGAAAGTTTATCAGGGGCGCTATCCCACCAGATAAACGTATGAGTGTCCAGAAGTAGCTTCATTCGTCGCCTAGCCAAAAACTATCAGGCAACGGAGCATCGAAATCGTCTGACATTTGAATAGCCCCCTGGTGCAAACCAGCCGTTCGCGTTGAGGGCGGCTCCACTGGCGTTAATCGGGCTAACGGAATATCGCCTTCAGTTAGTAGCACTTCAGTTCCTTCTTTGACAGCAACCAGTAGCTCTTGAAGGGTAGGAAAAACGCTCTGTATATCAATTTTCTGAGTAGTCATGCTGCTAACCCTACTGCCGATGTTGTCAGGTTAGCATTCCTGAGCTGCATCGCCGTACAGCCAAGAGAACCATTGCGCCTTACAAAGCTCCAGCGTTTTAGTGCTATTGCATCAATCCGCGATCTAATATAGTTAATCTATCTGTTTTACACTCTTCAGCGCTGCGTCTCTATTTGTTGTGCGCAAGCAACCCCGTTTCAATTATGAGCAAAGGCACCCTTTTCGACAAAGTTTGGGATTTACATACCGTGGGCACGTTGCCTTCTGGCCAAACTCAGCTATTTATTGGCCTGCACCTGATCCATGAGGTGACCAGTCCCCAAGCCTTTGCCATGTTGAACGAACGCAGACTAAAGGTGATGTATCCAGAGCGGACGATCGCAACGGTGGATCATATTGTGCCGACAGAGGATCAGTCGCGGCCTTTTGCTGACCCGATGGCGGAGAAGATGATGGCGGCGCTGGAGAAGAATACGCAGGCGCACGATATTCGCTTTTTTAACGTGGGATCTGGCAATCAGGGGATTGTGCATGTGATTGCGCCAGAGCAGGGATTGACGCAGCCGGGGATGACGGTGGCCTGTGGGGATAGTCATACGTCTACGCATGGGGCTTTTGGGGCGATCGCCTTCGGCATCGGCACCAGTCAAGTTCGCGACGTTCTAGCCTCACAAACGCTGGCGTTAGCCAAGCTGAAAGTTCGTCGAGTCGAAGTGAACGGCGAACTGCCCGACGGCGTTTTTGCCAAAGATATTATTCTGCATATCATCCGCAAACTGGGCGTAAAGGGTGGTGTGGGCTATGCCTACGAGTTTGCTGGGAGCGCAATTGATCGCCTGTCGATGGAAGGGCGGATGACGCTGTGCAATATGTCGATTGAAGGCGGCGCTCGCTGTGGCTACGTTAACCCCGACCAAATTACTTACGACTATATAGAGGGCCGGAATTTTGCGCCCAAAGGAGATGACTGGGACAAGGCCGTTGACTGGTGGAATGGTCTACGCAGTGATGATGCGGCTGAGTACGATGACATTGTGAAATTTGATGCGGGTGCGATCGCGCCAACGGTGACCTGGGGAATTACGCCGGGGCAAGGCATTGGGGTGAATGAGCGGGTGCCTACTCTAGATGTTATGCCGGAGGATGAAAGGCCAATTGCGGAGGAAGCCTATCGCTACATGCAGCTTTCGCCGGGGCAGCAAATTGAAGGGACGAAGGTGGATGTTTGCTTTATTGGTAGCTGCACGAATGGTCGCATTACCGATTTGCGTGAGGCAGCTAAGGTGGCGCAGGGTCGCCAGGTGGCGGCAGGTGTGAAAGCGTTTGTAGTGCCGGGTTCGGAGCAGGTGAAAAGGCAGGCTGAGGCAGAAGGACTAGATCGGATATTTACCGCAGCCGGGTTTGAATGGCGCGAGCCGGGATGCTCTATGTGTTTGGCGATGAATCCAGACAAGCTAGAGGGCACCCAAATTAGCGCGTCTTCTTCTAATCGCAACTTCAAAGGACGCCAAGGGTCTGCTTCTGGGCGGACGCTGTTGATGAGTCCGGCGATGGTGGTTTCTGCTGCGGTAACGGGTCAGGTGAGTGATGTGCGGCAGCTTGCGCCAGTTGGCTAAAGTGACTGACAGACAGAGCCATCTAGATGACCGAATTGTCCCTATGTCTAGGGATGGCCCAATCGCACGTAGCTTAAGTCCTGTAAAAGTTTAGAACTTGTATGCGGTTGGCAGGCTACCTTCCGGCCGAGAATTTAAGAAGCTTTCTTTATGGACATGGATAAAGGCACAACCGTTGCTGGCGATGGCTTCTCTATTGTTTTAGCGGTGTCCGTCGCGATCGCCAAAGTCAACTCTCGAACAGACGGCCTACTCAAAATCTCTTCGTAGCCGTCCTGTTGAGTGCCCATTACCTTGTCCCAAAAGGTAAAGTACAGGCTGTAATGCGCGGTGTACTTACGGTGGTGCATCCAATGATGTAACGGGCCAACCATCCATCCGCCTAGCCATTTGCCAAAGGCAGAGTCTGCGAACAGTCTGAAGCCGAAGTGATGGATGAGTGCGCCTAGTGTCATAACTAGCACGACTGCGCACAGCACCGAGAAGTGCATTGGCACAATAAAGACGACTCCTATTAAATAGATAGCCTGAATTAGCGCTTCTGCGGGATCGAATGAAAAGGCTGTCCAGGGCGTCGGGTTCTTAAAGTGGTGATGGCCCTGGTGCAGCCATTTGTAGCATTTGGGATGATGCGCTAGACGATGGGTGAAGTAAAAGTAGGTGTCTTGTAGGAGAATTACTAGCACCAGGCTGACGCCGAGATACCAGAAGCTGTAGCGATCGCTCTCCAAATACAGTCGGGTATAGCCCTGCTCGAAGGCGCTCATCATCAGGGCGGCGCAGAAGGCAAAGATGCCTGAGGAGAGTACGGATAAAACGACATCGTTGCGAATGCTGTTCCAAATTTTAGCGGGCGTTCTGTCAGCGGCGCTTAGGGCAAAGGGAGAGGATGGACGCAGTCGATAGAACGCGTAGAGTCCTCCGGCGGCGGCAAAGTAGCCGATAACCGTGAAGATGAAGAATACTAGGCTATTCCATCCGATCGTTTTAACTATTTTGACTGGGGCAAGCGAGTCTGCGGAGACGCTTGTGATCAAAGTGTCTAGGAGGGCATTTAGGAAAGAGAAATCCAAAGTCTGTCGATATACCTATGGGTATAAACGGTTGCGTCTAATCCCATGAATTTTACTGGGTTTTTGTTAGTTTTGGGTAGATCAACAGGCAGCATTAAGATTGAGCCTTTCAGATGACTTCTCAGGTGAGGCGATCGCCTCTCATAGTGTTCGTATTCAACAAAGCGCCAGAAGTGTCTGACAAACGTGATCGCACAGACTGCTCTAGACGCTATAAAGTTTCAAAATTAAAATAAATATTAACTAATGTAACAAAAAGGGGCTTCTCTAAGAAAGGGTTGCACCTTTATGATCCCGTTGTTAACGTTGGCGTGTCGAGTGAAAGACTGATTACGAGATTTTTACGAAGTTGATGCATTAAGCCATCTGACTTCAGATAACCATCTACGAGGGCTACATATCATGAACTTATTTCGTTCTTTTCAATCGGCTTTGGGCAACAGCGTTTCTTACTTGCAGCACTGGGTAATGAAGGTTGCTGTTGCTGTTTCGCTTAAGCTATGCCTTTTCACCGTTCGCGTTCTGCTCGGTTCGTCAGCGCCTGCACGTCGAGCAGGACAGGTCTAAGTCGGTATATTTTCAGCTTACAGCAATCATTAGCAGTGGAACATCCACTGAATAAATAGAACGAACGTCTTAGGATCTGCTTGTGAGCGATTGGGATACTTCCGATCAGTCGAGAGATGCTTAAAGCAGATCCTACAGAATTGGTGCGTTTGGGTTGGTATTAGCTTTTTACAGGTTTAATTGTCAGCTTTAGCTGCTTGCGTCAGACTATCAAGCTTTCACTTTCTAGATTGACGATTCTCAAATCGGTCTAAATGTGAATCTGTTGATGGACTGCGATCGCGCTTGCTCGTAGCTAGCTGTTTGCGACTGTTTAGATTTTGACATATCGAGAGGGTTTGCTCTTTCGAGACAGTGACTGTTTGCATTCGAGCGGTGGCGGTAGCTATTGACCCCTGCTGACGGTGTTCTGTGGCTGCTTCCATTCCTGGAAAATAGAACAAAAAAATAGGAGAGAATTAGCGATGAATATTGAAGGAAAAGTAGCTTTGGTGACGGGGGCTTCTAGAGGCATTGGGCGGGCGATCTCCTACCAACTCGCTCAAAGCGGCATCCGTCGAATTATTTTGGTGGCGCGTAACTTTGCGCTTTTGAGTGAGGTAGCAGCGGACATTCGAGAAATGGGCGTGGAGGCGGTGGCGCTACCGGTTGATTTGACTCGGCCCCGAGAGGTGAGCGGCGTAATTGCTAAGGCTTGGCGCGATTATGGTGATATTGACCTGCTGGTGAACTGTGCGGGAGTGGCGTATCAGGTGCCGTTTTTGCGATCGCACCGATCCCAGGTGCAAACAGAAATTGCGACTAATTTAACCGGCATGTACGCCGTGACTAGCCTAATTGCCAGACGGATGGCGGCTCGTCGCTCCGGCACGATTGTAAACGTGTCTAGCCTGATGGGTAAGATTGCCGCGCCGACAATGGCGACTTACTCGGCGACTAAGTTTGCCATTGTCGGGTTTACTCGCGCCCTGCGAATGGAGCTTGCGCCTCACAACGTAAACGTGATGACGCTGCTGCCTTCGCTCACCGATACGGATATGGCTAAGGATCTGCAAAAGTTTCGCGGGGTGATCCCGGTGAGCGCAGAAGCGGTTGCTAGGGCTTGTGTGCGTGGCTTGGAGAACAACACGGCTGAGGTGTTGGTGGGCTGGCAGTCGCATTTGGCGGTTTGGTGCGATCGCTTTTCACCCTGGCTGCTAGAGCCAATATTGAAGCTAACGGCTCCGAGTCGATTGCTGCGCGTTGGCACAGCCTCTTTGCAAGAAAATCGTCATCCGCCTAAACGCAAAGTCAAAATATGGCATGAGGGCGAATTTCAAGTCTGAGTTGAGCTGAGGACAAAGTGTTAGGGACTTGTCGTTAATGGCGATCGGTCTCTTGCTCGGATATTCGCGTACCAACCCTGGAAATATTGATAGGCTAGAGATCTATCAGCCTCTGAATATTTCAACGACATGACTACTCAAGACATTTCTAAAACTGCTTCCGATGACCCTACTCTTTACGGCGAAAGGGCGATTGAAGCAGGCAGCTTAATTACGTTTCCCAATCCCAGACCCGGACGAGAATACACTATCGACATCACGCTGCCGGAGTTTACCTGCAAGTGTCCGTTCTCGGGCTATCCCGATTTTGCCACCATTCATATTCACTATGTGCCGGACGAAAAGGTGGTAGAGCTAAAAGCAATTAAGCTCTATATCAACAGCTATCGCGATCGCCATATCTCGCACGAAGAATCCATTAACCTAATTATGGATGACTTTGTGGCGGCTTGCGATCCTCGCTCGGTGACGATTAAAGGCGATTTTTTGCCTAGAGGCAACGTGCATACGGTAATTGAGGTTGCTCATCAGAAATAGAGGGCGAATGGCGATGTAAAACTGCGCGCTCTAGGAAGATGCGCTGGTGTAAAACCGTAGGGCAAACTGCCAGAATCCTTTAGAAATCTGAAAGAGGACGGCGGCTAAAATAGCTGATCCCACCAGCCAGATGGGTTCGCTGCGCGATAGCAGGGTTTGGGCCGGTACGGTGGTGAGAAAGGCGACCGGGATAATAAAGGTGAAGAAAACTCGATAGGCGGCTGGATAGCCTGAAATCGGGAATCGACCGGCTTCTAGGAGCGATCGCAACACTTCTGTAACGTTGTAAATTTTGACAAACCAAATGCTAGTTGCGCCCAAAATAAACCACAGGCTGTAAAGGCTGACTACGCCTAAAGCCAGCGGCGGCAAAATAGACAGATAGGCCAGCGGCGCAAGCCCTAGCTTTCCACCTGCATAGAAGATAATAATGAACCCAAAGAGCAAATCGGGAAATCCCCAAGGTGACAGGGTATGAGTGCTAAGCCAAAACTGCGAGCTAACCGGCTTAAGCAAAATAAAGTCGAGGGTGCCTTCTTGCACGTATCCCACAATTTTATTGAGGTTGGGCGCTAAAAAGGTGGCCGAAACGCCCTGTAATATGGTGAACAGACCCAGAACTATCAGCGCCTCTTCCCAACTCCAGCCTTCGAAGGTGTAGCCCGTTTGATAGAACAAAAAAAGCCCAAATAGACTGCCCGCGAGTCCGCCCAGACTGCTAACCACGGCCACGATGAAGTTAATTCGATACTCTAGCTCGGCGGCAAATGAAACTTGCCAAAATAATTTGAGTATTCGCAGGTACTGGGCGATCGCCATTGATTTTTGTCCTTACCCATTTTTGTCAATTATTCCTGATTATGTCTTTTTTACTCGCATGTATGAGCAACTGTAGCTTTTGAAAGCGGCTGTACTTAACTACTTCGTCGGCATAGGACGGGTGCTTAGGCAAGTGTTTCCCACTGTGACTTCGCTCATATGACTTTGGCCAAACAGCTTACCACGTGACCTTTTCAACGCGCAGAGGCTTCGCCCGCGACTAAATAAGCGCTGAGTTTTTCTTGGAGACGCTGACGCGCTCTGGCAATGCGAGACTTGACGGTGCCTAAAGAGACGCCCGTAGTATTAGCAATTTCCTCGTAGGAGAGGCCCTGTAGCTCGCGCATGGCGATTGTCTTTTGGAAAACTTCGGGCAGCTCTTGCATGGCCTGTTTAAGATGGTCGTGGAATTCCTGAGTCATCATGATATCGGCAGGCGTTGGCTCCTCCGAAGGCAGCTCCCAATCGTATTGTCCGTCGCTGGAATAGCGGGGCGCATCGAGAGATACAAACCCTTGGTAGCGCTTGCGTCTACGCAGTTCGTCGTAGAACAGATTTGTGGTAATTCTACCCAACCAGCTTTTGAACTTGACGGGTTCTTTGAGCCGATGAATGCTGCGATAGACGCGAATCCAAACCTCCTGCGCTAGATCAGCTCTATCCGTCCAATCTGAGGCGAGGTGATAAAGCAGTTTATCGACATAGCGCTGATAGCGGCTAACGAGTTCTTCGAAGGCAGGGCGGTCTTTTTTAGCTAGCTCCTGGCAGCGGATAATCAGTTCGTTGTTGGAAAGAGTCGTAAGTGCGCAGGTGGTAGATGCGCAGGTGGTAGACGCGCTATTGGTCGGGGCCTCAGCAGCAGGTGGTACAACGTGCAAAGACGCTCCGCCGAAAGATTTAGCGGAGAAATTTGACGAAGACCTGGAATAGCTTAACTGGCTTAGACTGCTCATCAGTTTTAGAACTCGATTATAAATTTGGCTGTACTTGTTCGGAAGCTGCTTGGGAGCAAGCGGCTCAGGTGAGGTTCCTTCTAAAAGCGCATACGAAGCTGGGGTGGAGCTTCATTTCCCAGATTCAGACGACTGGTTTCAGACGGTCTGACTCTGAATCGGAGGTAGGGTGAACTTTCTAAACCGAATTTTTAATTGGAAAAGTTGAATAATTTTATTCAATGACGTTAAGAATCTGGAACTTTCCGCTCCTGTTTTAGCGCTACGTAAAAGTCGGACATAGCGACCTTGTAGCGTTCGAAAGGTTACAGCTTTTACGGAGGCCCAAGATTTTTTCTAAGGCCGGTGAGCATCGGCAATTACGGATATTAAGTAGGCGTTTACAACCAATATGTTCCTTACGTCCTCGTCAACATAGTAAACATTACTTAGACTATACATCAGCTAAATAGCCTAATCTTCGTCGTATAATTACTTATGTGTTAAGGAAATAATTTTGAAATCAACCTAAATTGATTAAAAAATCCGGAAAAATACCATAATCAAGGCTTTAGCCAGAATTATGTATAAGCGACTTAATTAATGTATGTGCTAATAGCAACACTGCATTTTTCTTTATGCGCCCATACCTGAGTACTTTTTAAGACCCGTACGCCAAAGTATTCGATTAAGGACAAACGCGATCGCTCCCCAAATCATCATGGTTACTAACCCCCTACGTAAATCTACGGGTAATCCTATGAGCAAGCTGGCAGGAAAGTAAACCAAGTAGGGAAAAGGTGTCCACAGCGCGAACTCACGGATAGGGGCTGGAAACAGCTCTAGCGGCGCAATCATGCCGGAGAGAAAGGTGTAGAAAAGAAACCAGAATTGTTGGATGGCTGTGGCTCGCTCTACCCAAAAAGAGAGCATGGCAAAGGTGTATTGAATGAGAAACCGCAGGCAGAAGGATAGAAAGAGCGTCAGTCCGCCCCAGAAGCAGGCATAGGGTGTGGGTATCCAAACAGCGTCTGGGTAGAGCAGACAGAAAAGTCCTACCAGCAGAATGATGAAGGGCAGGCGCGTAAGCCGTTCGGCTAGGTGACCAAAGAAGTGACGCCAAACGGGGTCGATGGGCTGTAGTAGTAGCGGTGAAAGTTTGCCCTGCACGACTTCTTTCTCAAAATCCCAGATCACCCAAACAACGGTGAGCTGTCGAGCTAGGAAAACAGCTAGAAAGTAGCGGGCAAATTCTGTGGGGGTAAATCCGATGTCTGTGCTTTGTGCTGCCTGATCCCACAGGCCCAGAAAGATCAGTGGGAAGCTGCCAGACAGTACCCAAAAGATTAGCTCGGCGCGGTACTCCACCATGTAGGCGTAGTAGACGGAGATGAGGGTGCGAGCGATTTTCCAGGAATGCTGGAAGGCTTTTAGTTTTGGCGCAAGCATTGGGAAAGAGGGGATTTAAGGAGAAGGGGGAGCAAAGACGGCGCTTTAGGTAGGCGTGATCCCCGACTGGAAAACGCGACCGATAACGTCTTCGATAGGAGGTTCGGTGACGGTAAGATCTTGGATGGTGAAGTTGTTGAGTAGGGCGGATACGGTGCCTGTGAGTTCTTGGGTGCTGACTAAAAAGGTGGCTTTGCAGCCTGCCAGGTTTTGCAGTTCGCCGTAGGGCTGAAGAGTTTGCTGGTTAATGTCTTGGGTGCGCTCGAACTCTACGGAGACTTCTCGGTAAGGGGCGAATTGGTCTAGCAGTCGTTCTAGCAGGCCGTCGTAAATGAGGCTGCCTTTGTGGATGACTAAGACGCGATCGCACAATGCCGTGATATCAGCCATGTAATGACTGGTGAGTAAAATCGTCGCGCCATATTTCCGGTTGTAGTCTTGCAAAAACTGGCGGACAGCGACCTGCGCGTTAACGTCGAGGCCGAGGGTGGGTTCGTCTAAAAAGAGCACCTGGGGGCGGTGGATGAGGGCGGCGAGCATTTCGGCTTTCATGCGTTCGCCGAGGGAAAGTTTGCGAACGGGCTGCTTGAGCTGGGCTTGAATGTCGAGCATTTCAGCGAGTTCGCCAACGCGATCGCGAAATTCCAGGTCGGTTAGGTTATAAATGGCGGCGTTAATGCGCAGTGAATCTAGCGCCGGTAAGTCCCAGATTAGCTGCTGCTTTTGGCCCATAATTAGGGTGATTTGCCGAAGGAAGTCGTTTTTTCGGTTAAACGGGCGATGGCCGGAAACGGAAACGCTGCCCGTAGAGGGATGGATTAGGCCCGTAAGCATTTTGAGCGTGGTGGTTTTGCCCGCCCCGTTAGGCCCGAGAAAACCAACAATTTCGCCGGGTTCAATTTGAAAAGAAACCGCTTTGACGGCTTCAATGTTGTGGTAGGTGCGGCGAAAGAAATGGCGCAAAGTGCCTTTGAGTCCAGGATCTTTTTTGGCGACCGGATAGACTTTACTGAGGTTTTGGACGTTGATAATGGACATGAGTGCGGTTACTTTTGTCTGTTTTCTCTATCTATAGATCGCTGTCTATGATCTGTGGTTTCGTCATGATAGAGAGTGCGGTTGGTATTTCTGAGTTTAGACGAAGGCGATTAAACGAAAACTATGGATATTCAGGTGGAGGATTTGCAGGCGATCAAAGCCGCGATTGAGCGGCAGATTACAGCGTTTCGAGCGGACAATGCGGTAGCGGCTTTTTCGCAGGCTGCGCCGGGTATTCAGCGGCAGTTTGGGACAGCGGAGAACTTTGTGCGCATGGTGGAGGATGCTTATCCTCCGGTGTATCGGCCTCGGTCGGTGGTGTTTGAGTCGGTGTTGGATATAGAAGGGCTACCGGCTCAGCAGGTGATGGTGATGGGTGAGGATGGCGAGCTGGTTCGCGCAACCTATATTATGCAGCAGCAGGTGATGGGCGACTGGAAGATCGCCGGTTGTTATCTGACGCCGCTGGATGATTGATCGCGATTGGCCCAAGATCGGGCTTGGCATTTTTCGTAGAAGTGCCCGATTAGGTACAGAGAGCCGCAGAAGACGGTAGGACATTTGTGCTCTGCGGACTTCGTTGAAGCCGGTTGTGTTGAAGCCGGTTGTGTTGAAGCGATCAGCGCGGCTTCTAACGAGGGATGGGTTTGGACGGTGGCTAAGTTCGGACAGATTTTTTGGGCGATCGCGCTCAGCTCCTCTGGGTCGGCGCTCAGATGACCAGGGACTGCGGTGAGATGCAGGCGATCGCCCGCTCTAAGCAATTCGCGAAACACGCCTAGATGATCTTTGGTTTGCAACATACCCATCAGCCAAGTGATCGGCTGATGTGGATAAGTTTTATCGAGATAGCTTCTGAGCGACTTGGCGGCGTCTACGTTGTGTGCCCCGTCTATTAGGAGGGGATGCCCTTGCCAGTGGCCGCGCTGTAATCTGCCGGGCCATTTTACTTGAGACATGCCCTGGGCGATCGCGCGATCAGAAATTTTCCAGCCCTGGGCACGCAGGATTTTTAGGGCGGCGATCGCACAGGCCGAATTTACTTTTTGATGGTCGCCTAAAAGCATCTGTGGATATTCAATGCCCTCATAAATCAGCGTCGGGGGTTCTCGATCTGTCCCCTTAGCGACTTCTTGTGCAGGTTTGATCCAAGTGAGGGGAGCCTGAAGGGTTTGGGCTTTGGCGGTGACGACGGCCCTGGCGTCAGAGGGAAGGGGGGCAGCGATCGCGGGAACGCCCGACTTCAAGATACCAGCCTTTTCGCCAGCAATTTCCGCGATGGTGTCGCCTAATCGCTGCCAGTGGTCTCGGCTAATAGAAACGATGACGGTGGCGAGGGGCTGCTGGCAAACATTGGTCGCATCGAGTCTGCCGCCTAATCCCACTTCGACGATGGCCACATCCACTTTCTGATCCGCGAAGTACTGCCACGCAGCGGCGGTAATGACCTCAAACTGAGTAGGCGTGGGCTGATTGTCCTCTTCCGCTTGAATGGCCGCTTCTACGACGGCTAAGCTGTTTTGTAAGTCTTGCCAGCTAATAGACTGAGCGTCTATGCAGATGCGCTCTGTCCAGTTCACCAAATGGGGTGAGGTGTAGCGTCCGGTGCGATAGCCTGCGGCGGTCAAAATCGCAGACAAATAGGCGCAGACAGACCCTTTGCCATTGGTTCCGGCAACGTGAATTATGGGGACTTGACGGTGCGGATTGCCTAGCGATTGGAGTAAGTGCTCAATGCGGTCTAAGCCTAGATCCACGCCGAATCGAGCGTAGCTTTGGAGCTGGGCTTCTACGGTCTGAGCAATGGTTTGAGCGAGGGTTTGATCAGGCGTCGGGTGGGTGAACGGCATGGTGATAGGCGATGGAATATTTTTGCCATAAAAAAGGAGCTGCGCGATCGCTGCTCCCCTTCACTATCTAAAAATAATGACGTTCGAACTAGACCGCTTCTAGATTCTTTTCACCCGTGCGGATACGAACAATTTCATCAACGGGGCTAATAAAGATTTTGCCATCGCCGATTTCACCCGTACGAGCCGCTTCTAAAATTTTGCTCACCACCATATCGGTCTGCGTGTCTTCCACCACAATCTCTAGCTTTAGCTTCTGCAAAAATTCTACGGTGTACTCAGACCCCCGGTAGCGTTCGGTTTGTCCTTTCTGTCGACCAAATCCCCGCACTTCAGATACGGTCATGCCCACGATGCCCGCATTCACTAGCGCGATTTTGACCTCGTCTAGCTTAAAAGGACGGATGATAGCTTCAACTCTTTTCATGGCTTAAATCCACTGTCTCCCAATATTGGCCTATCTAAATTTAGATGCGACCTTGTACCCAATTTTTGCTGGTGTAGCGATACATATACCAGAGGAACGTCCCCCTTGCACTGTATACCTTACTACTAGTTAGCGCGTTTTTTTGAACTTGACGCGTTTTAGCTTCTAACGATTATTCAGCAGCGGCTTCATAATTAAGAAGCCTGCACCAAAGGCCGTGACTACAATCAAAATGATCGAAAGGACGAGCCAAATGCCGCTAATTTCTTTGTTCTCCTGAGCGTCTAAAGCGGAGCTGCGAAACGAACCAGACTTCTCTGTGAATATCTTAGGGTTGCCCTGAGAGGTGAGTTGTTTGGCGGTTACTGACTCCGTACGTCTGCCTACTGTCTGCTTAGACTGCTGCCTGACCGCTACGGGTTTTGGCTGGGTGACTGCCTTGTCCGATTTTGCTTTGTTGGTTTTAGGGTTAGCGACCTTTTGGCTAGCGCTCTTCTGACTAGGTGCTTTGGCGCTGGCTTTGGGCGCTGATTTTTGGGTTGCTGGTGTAATCGGCCGAGGCATCCGATTTTGCGCGGGTTCGGACGCTGAGCTGGGCTGTCTTTGAGGGGCCACCTGCGGCTGCATTGTCCGCTCGGGTGAATGCAGCTCCACCGAGCGTTCGTAGGCTCTTTCTATAGGTGCGGCATTGGCTTCTGCTTGGGCTAGCTGAGCTAGCGTATCGGGGGCAATTCTCTTTGGAAAGAGAGGCTCCGCCCACGCGTTAGGAAATCCGTTCTGACCGCCGCTGTGTGGCATACCGCCGACCTGCCCAGTTTCTTGTCCCGTTAGGTGAGGCGCTGGTCGAGCAACGCCTGCTGCTTGGCCTAAACTCAGGGCCGACTGCACCACGTTATGAATCTCTTGCTTGAGAAACTGATTTTGCTGGAGAAGCTGCTGATTGCGGCTGTTGAGCGAGTCGATAACGGCTTTGGTTGCCCGTAACTCTGTGGCTAGCTCTCGATAGACCGACATAGGCACAGACGGTGCGTAGCGGGTGGGAGCCGAGTGGGAATCAGCGGGGTGATAAGGCTGCATAGGATAGGGGGATCGTAAATTCGAAGGCGGCGGCTGCTTGAGTAGTCAAATTAGAGCAATATCGGGGACATTCGTCAAGGTTAACCGTGCAGATAGCAAGTGACGGTTGGCGCTAACGGCTGAGCTGATGATGTATGACAGTAGTTGGGTGATGCTTAAGCGGTTCGATGGCTTTACGGCCTGGGAAATGCGTTTAAGAGGCGCGTTGTTGTTTAGTTGTACCCTATTTTGTTTCGGCGCTACGGATGTTTTCTCTAATTATTTGGAACTTTACTTGATGGACTTTGTGATCTGAGACCGTTAGGAGAGCTGACAGCAATAGAACAAGATAGGAGACATGCGCTGCAATCATCAGGCGTTCGAAGCCACCTGCCAATGTATTAGCCAAACCAACCAGCCTGCATAGTGAACCATCACAATCATCCAAAAGGCAATTTGATAATCTGGCTTACGACTTTTATGTCGCAGCGTTTTTTGAGCGATAAATCCACCTATCCATCCACCCGCGAACTCGCACAGATGCAACGTCTTTTCGGGGGTTCTCCACTGCCCTTGTCTGGCACGAGATTTGTCGTTGGCATAGAGCCAAAACGTGAGGACGCTCATGACGCTGTATAAAATGAGCGGCAGCGGATTGTTCATCTGCCAGACCAAATGAAGAGAACCGGCTAATGGAACAGCCGACGACAGCAATACTTGGAGGGTCAGTAACAGAAATTGTAATTGCTCAACTCCCCCCAAAAAGGTATGCGAAGAAGGAAGAAAGGTCTTAGTTTAGAGTGATGGAAAAACTTCCCAACTTAAGCAGTCTATCTGGTGAGGCCAAAGATGCCTTGATAGTGTCGCTATGGGAAGAGTTGCAGGGTCTGCGCCAGCGTCTAGAGGCAGTGGAAAAGCCAAAGAAAACGAGCGAGAACTCAAGCGTACCGCCGTCCAAAGGGTTTAAGGCCAACAA
>QBMC01000095.1 GCA_003242035.1 Nodosilinea foveolarum
ACTAGTCCTACGATCACGGTCTCTCGTAGACATACCTCCCACCGATAGAGGCTATAGGCCAAAAAACGGGCCAGGTTTGCTGGCAAAATGCCGTAAAACACCACGCCACCCGCAGAAGCGCCGAGCGATCGCAGTCCCCTTACTGGCCCCTCGGGTAAATTCTCATTCACCTCCGCCATCAGCCGACCCAAAATCCCGAAATTATGGAATGCCAGCGCCAGCACTCCCGGCCACATCCCCGGCAGCATCCCCAGCAAAATCACAAACGCCAAAATCGGGGCTGGAATGGCTCTAGCTGCTAACAAAACTAATCGCGAAACCCACAACCCTAAATAACCAGCGCTCCCTTTCTCACGCTCCCCCTCTCCGTGCAAAACGCCCCCTGGTAGAAAGAAATTCTGTGCCGCCGGAAACGAAAACAACACGCCTCCTAGCCCAGCTAGCGTAATGGCGAGTACTGACATAGCGACGGTTTGCAGCGCAATCGGCAGCAGCTCAAATGAGAAATTAGGCAGTACTTTGTCTGGCGTCACCTGGACGATAATGTCCGCAAAGAGCGATCGCGCCCTCAACAACCGACCCCAATCAATGTCCAAATACGCCAAACAAGTTGGAAACGCCAGGGCGATCGCTCCCCAAGAAAGCAATACAGGCCATCTTTGACCCCTCTGCGAAAAGACGCGACGACTACCCTCAGCTACTGGGTCGCTTTCTAAACCTGAATCACTGATCTGACGGCTGGGCGCAGTTTCAGTCAGCGCCATCCGCCCGACAAACCCCATTCGCTTTCTCAACCATCCGCTCCAGCCATCCACCAGTCCGTTCAGAAAGATCAGCGCATAAAACCCCGTCCACAGCTCCTCATATTGCAAAGACTGTGCGCTTAAAAAAATCTGATACCCCAGTCCTCCTGCCCCAATGACGCCCAGCACCGCCGCCGCTCGCAGCGAACATTCAAACCGATAGAACCCATAAGAAATCAGGTTTGGCAGCGCCTGTGGTAAATGCCCGTACAAAAAAGCCCGTCCTGGTTTTACGCCACTGTTTATCAATGCCTCTAGGGGTGCAGTCGGTGTCTCGTCCAAAATTTCTGAGAAAACCTTAGCCGTAATTGCGCCAAATGGCAGCGCGATCGCCAAAACCCCCACTAGTGGATCGAGTCCCAACACGCTCAGCAGCAGCAGTCCCCAAATCCACTCATGAATCGCCCGAGGGATCGACAGCACCGTTCGCACACCCGTCCACCAAAGCCATCCGGTTCGCCCCGGCCAAAATACCCGCCACCAAACCCGCGAACTCGCAATCCCAAACACCAGGCCAATAACTAAACTACAGGCCGTTCCGCAAACCGCAAACGCCAGCGTCACGCCCGCCGCCGCCAGCATCACCCCCAAAAACTCGACGGTTAGCGTGGGATGAAACATCGCCAGCCAAAACCGACCGACTTCTGGCAAGCCGTTCCAATTGACGATGGGCGATCGCCCCAACCCCGACAGCCACAATGCCCAAACCACTAGCGCCAGCCAAATCAGCGTGGCCCACTGTTTATTCAGCCAGCCGTCATCACCGACCGACTGACTGCCAAAATGCTTCTCTCGACTGTCCTTTAATTCTGGGTCGTCTGTCTGGACAATAGATTCTCTTAAGCCTGAGAGGTCTGACAAAAGTCTGATAAAAGCAAAATGCTTAGGGTGCTGTGGATAGATCGTACAGGGCCGCTAGCCAATCGTCGCTGACCTCAGCGCTGGGCAGGTCGAACAGAATGCGTCCTTGTCGAAGACCGATGATGCGATCACAATACGCCCGAGCCAGAGCCACATCGTGCAGGCTCACCACCAGCGTCCGATTCTCTCCAAGTGCTATTAACTGCGCCATGATGTCGTGCGATCGCGCAGGATCTAAGCTCGCCACCGGCTCATCTGCCAGCACAATCGCCGGATCTTGTACCAGCACTCGTGCCAGCGCCACCCGCTGCTGCTGCCCGCCCGAAAGCCGCTCCGTTCGAGCGTACAGCTTATCAGCTATGCCTAATTGTGCCAGCGCCTGCCGAGCCACCGCTACATTCTGAGGCCGTACCAGAGACCACACCGCCTTCCACAATGGCCAGCGGCCTAGACAGCCTGCATTCACATTGTGAATAACTGCCAAGTTGCCAACTAAATTGTGCTGCTGATACACCGTTCCAATTTGTCGTTGTACCTTACGACGATGACCCGCCGATAGAGAAAAGAGCAATTGCCCCAGCACCCGTACCGTCCCCTCATTTGGACGCAAAGACCCGTTTAGCAAGCTCAGCAGCGTACTTTTGCCCGCCCCACTAGGCCCGACTAAAGCCACGCGATCGCCCGCTGCTATGGTCAAACTTACCGACTGCAACGCCACCGCCCGACCAAACCGACAGCTCACGGCCTCTAAAGATAAAGCGGCGCTATCCATTCAAGTGGCCTCTTCGAGCTACTGAATCTTGCCAATCTCACGCCCCACCGCCTCAATTTGAGCGTAGTTGTCGTTGTTCGTTTCAATAAACTTCTTCGCGCCAAACAGCTCCAAAATCTCCGCCTGCTCCGGATCGCTAGCGTCTAACTTCAGCAGCGCCGCCTGTATCTCACCGGTAAATCCATCGCCGTAAACCCCATCTAGCTTCTGACTATTTACCACCCAGTGATAGTCGTAATAAGCCGGTGTCTGCCAAATGGCCTTCACCCGACTTTCATCTACTTCGCCTGCGGCAAGCCGGTCTAGCCATACCTGCTCATTCAGTGCGCCAGCATCGTAAGTGCCTGCTTCTACTAGCTTCAAGGTGGCATCATGGGAAGCTGAAAATCCAGGCTCGCCCTTAAAGTCAGCGATCTTCACACCGGCTTCTTCTAGAAAATACTGGGGCATCAAACGCCCCGAAGTCGAGGTTTCCGAGCCAAAAGTAAACGTTTTCCCCTTAAGTTCGCTCAGGTCGCTGGCGTCTTTTACCTCTGTGAGGCCGCTGTTGACACTAGCAATAAAAATGCTGTGGAAGTTCTCGTCAATGTCTCGCTGGGCGATCGCCTGAGCCTCGGGCACCTGCAACCGCGCTTGCACCCCGGTTAATCCGCCAAACCAAACCAGGTCTAAGTCACCCAGCTTAAATGCCGTCACTGCCGCTGCGTAGTCTGTCACTGGCTGATAGGTCACCGGTACGCCTAGCTCAATGCTGAGGTAGTTCGTTAGCTTTTCGTAAAGGCGCTGTAGCTTCTCAGGATCCTGGTCGGGAATGGCCCCGACTGAGAGTGGTTCTACGTCTTCGTTCGAAATGGTGCTGCGATCACCGGTTTGAGCATCTTTCGAGGCGACATCGCTATCACCGCCTGCGCAGCCTATTACCGTCATCAGTAAAAGACCGCAGATGCCAGAAATCACAGAACGACGACGGAACAATGAACGCATAGCAACTGGTGAATTTACATAATTGTTTGGCTTTAGACATTATCACTGTTTTGCCTGTCGTATCAACCGGCTGTTGGCTGCTGTGGAAGTCGTGAGAATTTTCTGCTTACGATCTTTGTCATTGACAGAAGTACGCTCAGCAGTTCTCCACAGACAGCAAAGTTTTCCCCAGGGCGATCGCTAATAAAAACTGCCCCTGATTTGATGTCAAAAAATTACCAAGGCTAAGCAAAAAAACTGTCCTGACAAGGTTCATCTCCGTCCTTAGAACCGTCCGCATCAGCGCCTGTTTTTAGGATTTGTTGGCAGGGAGTAGCGGCAAAGCCTTACGAACAAAAGATTTCAGGAATGACGCTTACAGGCGATTGGTCATTAAAGCAACCTCTCGGGAGAACTAAATGATTCGGATAGGATGAAGCCCTTTTTTTATTTTTCGCTGCCTGTCTGCCGAAAGTTATCCACCGTTCTCCTAGAAGTTTTCCACAGCTTGTGGATAGTTTTCCACAGGTTTTAACGCAAAATCAGTAGCTTCATGGATTTTGTGGCTTCAGGAGTTTTCAACACCCTAAAAATGAGAAAATGTGAAATAATCATTTACTTTTATAACAAGAAGTAGGCTAAAAGCCAATAAAATCGTTCAAGGCAGGTTTTTGAAAAACAAGTTCCGTCATTCTTTTATCATTGACAAACCCTCGGCTCATCCGCAAAATGACTTCACTAAGCCTGCAAGAACTGCAGGGCCACCTATGAGATTGTCTAAATGCAAGTATCTGTAAGTATCCTGGCAGAAATTCCTGAAGACCTTCACGAATCTCTCAAGGGGTTTCTAGAGACTCATTCCGCTTGGGATCAAGACCGCGTATATGCTGCTGCGCTCTCGTTGTTTTTGCTGCAAAATGGCCATAAAGAGGGCGATCGCACCCCATCACGGATATACCTAGACACGCTCTTTAACTGCGCTGGTTAAACGCTCATTCTCAGCGTATTAGTCGAGCTTAAGACTGGTTCTCCTAGCGATGTCGCTCGACGCCCAAGGGACAAGACCACAGAGGTTATGTCAGGATCTGACTACAGCATTGGCCTATTAAGTTACGATTTGCGCCGATCAAATCAGTAGATCTCCCCCCATCTGCTAGCCATTTGGGTATAGTAGTTAGGTCGTAAGATAATTGCTATATAGCCATGTCTGCCAATCCTGCTGACCGGGACTCGCCCAGTCGGACAGCGACGCAGGATTCTTTGCTACTTAGAAAAGTATTCCAGAGTATTGACGCGCAAAGCTGCCCGACGACCTACAACTTTCACATGCACACCAACTGCTCCGATGGGAAATTAGAACCCTCAGAGCTGATGATTCAAGCTGTCGAAATTGGTTTGCAGGGTATGGCTATTACCGATCATCACAGCGTCAAAGGCTATCGGAAGGCTTGTCAGTGGATGGAAGACTGGCGGTGGCGTAACCCCTCTAGCTGGGGTCAAAGGCAGCGGTGTAAAGGCAAAGGCACTAACCGTAGAGCCAAGGGCAAACAAGATAGCCAGGATCAAAAAGTGGGCGAGCACATGCCGCAACCTACTAGCTGTATTCAGAAAAACTACGTTCAGAAAAAGCTGCCGAAGCTTTGGGCAGGTATAGAAATTACCTCTCGGTTAGCTGAGACGGATGTTCATATCCTGGGCTATGCCTTTGAGCCTACGGCTGACGCAATGCTGCCCTATATACAGGGCAGTGCGCCCAGGGGGGAAGATCGATGGGCTAGCCGGGTGATCGGCGCGATCCAGGCGGCTGGCGGTATTGCCGTACTGGCACACCCTGTTCGCTATAGAACAGACGAAATTACTTTGATTAAGGCGGCAGCGAGATTAGGGATAGATGGGGTTGAAACCTACTATGCTTACAACAATCCTGCGGTTTGGAAGCCTAGTCCAGGTAAAACTGAACGGGTTGCGGCTTTGGCGATCGCTAATAATCTGCTCAGTAGCTGCGGCACAGACACGCACGGAAAACTCATTACCCGACGTCTTTAGTGTCTGGTAAATTTGCAGAAATATCACCCGTAAGTACTTCTGCCCATAAACGTATTTCCTCTACTAGAAAAACTTATTTAAAGAGAAACCCACCGAGCGATCGCCCAGTGGGTTTTGTTTAAATATTTGCATTTAAGGCTATACAGGCGCGTTCGACATCAAAAAGATTAGCCCGACGCAGCCAGCAACCAACAGCAATCCGAGTCCTAACGATTGACCTAAACCAGATCTACGAGCAACTTTCATAACGTATACAGGCTATTGAGCCTTTATGAGCTGTATGTATAAATACTAATGAGGTTTTTACTAAGTACGTCTTTTTCTGAATAAATAGAAAGCAAAAGTAACGATACTTAAAGAATATGAGAAGAAGAGTTTGTGCGATCGCGCCAAGATTCGGCATCTTAGTTAGCCAGCCGCTCTCTCAGACCTTCGACATCTACGCAGCCATCAGCGTCGTAATTAACTTTAACGATGACTCTATAATCAGTCATCTCGTTCACGTCACTAAAGTCGTAGTTTCTAATCTTTTCTTGCGCTCTTAAGTTTAGAGTTCCGTAGCCGGTGCTTTTCAATACGTCGAAAGTTTCTATTGCTCCACCCGGATTGACGATTACGCCCATCAGTCCATTGATTGGTGGATTTGTTCTACAGGCTTTGAACGCAGCGTTAATCGTGACTTCGGCCTCAGCCTGTGGCAGCGCTCCCAGATCTGCCACCACAGTATCAGACCAAGCTTTTACCTTTTTAATCACCGCTTCATCAGAGGTCAGCCGACTGTCGTAAGCCAGATTGTCTTGTAGCTCTACTGCATCTCCATCAGCGGGATCTAATGCCAGTGTCGTTACTTTGTCTGATCCACTGTTTTCGATTGGAATTTCAACTCCTTCTGTCCTCTCATCAGCGATCGCCTCTGAGGGTGCCTCTACAGGGGCACCGTTGCCTTCGTCAGTCGTCGGTGTTTTATCAGGCGTAGGGACGGGCTGACCCTGAATGGCCTGTAGCCGAGCAAGAATATCTTGAGTAGACTGCGACTCGAGCTGAGGCAGCCCAGAGCTGTCAAGCTGACCCAAGTCTGAAGCACTTCCAGGGAGAACCGTAGTACGCCCGTTTGCTCCTCCTGGTGGGGGTGGCGGTACGATCACAGAGGGTTCGGGTCGGATGTAAGCGGAAGGAGGGGTGGGACGCGGAATATTGATGCTAACGGGTGTCTGTGGTCGAGGTGGCACTGCGGCTACGCGGGCCTTGATCTGTTCTAACACATCGTCAATCGGTGGGGTGGCCGCAAACTGTCGAGGTGTGGTCGTCGAGGGCATTCGACCCGCCGGGACAAAGGGTCGCCCTTGCCCTAACGATGCGTTGGGTGCTAGCAGTCCTGGGGGCAAGTCTAAGCTGCTTAGGCTCGACGAACTTAAGGGGTCGCGTTGGGGTTGGGCAAAGGCGGGTAAGCGACTGCGCTCGGCTGGCGTAAGCTGCACGATGGGGACAATTTTTTCTTCTGCGGCCTCGTCGAAAGCGCTAAATAGGCCGCCGCCATTGCCGCCACTGCTGCCCTGAGCGCTGGCGGCAATGAGTAGGACATGCGCTCCTACTGATAGCAGCACGCCAATTCCAGTAGGGCCGATAGATTTACCAACCGCTCCAAGCGGTCGAAGGGTAGATTTTAGACGGGCAGGAAGGGCCATAGCAATTCGAATAAGGTTAACCCTGGCGGATGGGTAAAAGCATATGCTCTAAGAATAAGCCATTAAAGCGATGGCGTGGGGGCGGCTCTATGCCACTTACAGGCAGGCCGCAGACACCTTGGCGAAATGTCTGGAGGCTTGCTAGCGGCCTGCTGGGGTTCAGAGCGATCGCCTTCTCCTTCAATCTACAAACTAGTCTTTCCGGACGGCATCGTAATTCGCTGTGGATTGCACTGCACAATGAGCAGCGAAAAATAGGGCAGCGTTAAGTCTGGATGATCTTGCAGACCGACATATAGCTTCTGATTGGCTCTAGTTGCATTCTCTACCACGTAGCTTTGCGCCAGCAGCCGGTGACGCGCTAGTACTTGCCAAACCTTGGCATAAACGCGACTTACCTTCATTAGCACCACGACCTCGGCCCAGCTTAGCGTCTCTTCTAAATCTTTGAGGCTATACAGCGCGGGTAAAACCGCTAGCCGCTCAGCCTGACAGGTGAGCGGGATGCCTAACATGGCCGCCGCCGCCATAGGTGACGAAACGCCTGCGATCGCCTCCACAATCACCTCAGGATGCTGTCGCTGCAAATACTGCGCTAGGTAAGTAAACGTGCCATAGAAACTAACGTCACCCTCGCAGGCAAATACCACATCGGTCGTCTGAAGATAGGGCCAAACGGTGGCGGCTGCTTGCTGCCAAGCGGTTTCTAGTGTCTGCGCATCTAGCACGTAAGGAAAAGATAGAGGAAGCCGCGTCTGCTGCTCAGAAAGCCACGGCTCAATAATTCGCTCAGCTACACCGGGGCGACCTTCGAGACCGGCTGGGAAAGCGACTACAGAAGTCGATTGCAGCCGCTTCAGCGCCTTGAGCGTAATTAGTTCTGGGTCGCCAGGGCCTACCCCAATGCCATAAAGCGTGCCTAATGAGCGGTTCAAACTGGGTCTATGCTGAATGTACAAGTCGGTGCATGAGTAGGGGATTAAGGTAATACTATTGCGTATATACCGCTGTCCTTCGCAATTGCGATCATTGTCCATGACTCTGCCCACGGTAATCTTGCCGGGATATCTGGCAAGCAATTTGCCCTATCAGGAAATGGAACAAGCGCTGCGCCGCCAGGGATTTCCAGCCGTAACGGTGCCTTTACGCCGCCGCGATTGGCTCCCAACGGTGGGCGGACGCTCTGTTATGAACATTATCAAGGTGCTCGACGCCACTGCCCAGCAAGCGATGCGCGACCACAATTGCAACCAGATTAATCTCGTGGGCCATTCGGCGGGCGGCTGGATTGCTCGCATCTACATTGGCGAAGAAAATTATGATATTCATCAGAGCGATCGCCAAAGAACTATCCCACGATCCGCCAGATCGCATGTCAGCAGTCTGCTGACGCTAGGCACCCCCCGTGTGAGCCAAGAGCGCTGGACGCGCAAAAATCTAGACTTTGTCAATCAAACTTATCCGGGCGCTTTTTACGCCGATATTGACTATAGCTGCCTGGTGGGTAAGGCGATTGAAGGTGCAAAAGGCGGCTGGTTCACCTTCAATAGTTACAAAATGACGGGCGGCGATGGCTTCGTCTGGGGTGATGGCATCGTTCCGATCTCAGCGGCTCATTTAGCGGGGGCGCGCAACCTGACGCTGCCGGATGTTTTTCATTCGCCTCGCCCAAGGCGGCTCTGGTATGGCTCCAAAGTGGTGGTAGAAAGCTGGAGCCGGTGGCTGGCATAAATAAATGTTCAATTTTCTCGATTAGCTATCTAGTTAGGCAGGCCCGTCTCCTTCGTCTGACGTAGCTGCTTGAGATCTCTCGGGCAATCGCTTCGCAGACGCCTCAGCCGCTTTCTCCGCAGCCTGCCTCTCTGTCGCCTTCTGGCTAATTTTGCTTTCTAGTGCCTGACTCTCCAACTCCTGATTCGCCGCCTTCTTTTTACCTGGTTTTTTCTTTCTTGTCGCTTTTTTGTCACTTGGCTCAATTTCTTCAGTCGGCTTCACAATCTGACGAGAGGGCTTGCGTCCTCCTCCCGAAAGCCGCTTAATGAGCTGAGGCGTTGGGTCGTGCAGTAGGTACGTCAGCTTGCTCCCCGCCATCCAGCTTCGCTCGCTCATGGCCACTTCTATCTTGTCGCCTACTTCTATCACCAGCGGCACCATATCGCCCGCATCAATCAGCTTATTCACCTGTTCGCGCTGCGCCTCAATGGTCTCTTCGGTAAACGCATAGACGCCAACATCCACCGCATTGTCGGCAATATACGTATTCCACTGCTTCACGGGCAGTCTGGGTGTGCGCAAGTCTCCTCGATTTGTGACTGACTTAGCGGCTGGGTCATCCTCCTCCAATCGGGGGAGTACCGCTAGCACTCGTGGCGGCGCAAACTCCTCCTGCGCTCGCTCGGCAATCACAGAGTTCACCTCGCCATTGTTAGTTACCGCTAGAAACGTCCCCATCGAACTCAGTCCGGCCTCCTCTAAAATCTCTCCGTTGAGAGCCGACCCGACAAATACCTCAAACCCTTCCGCCTCGGCTTTCTCAATTGCTTGAGTATCGGTATCAATAATTACTACCGATTCACCGCGATCTTTAAACAATCGCCCGATAGTCAGACCCAGTCCGTTACAGCCCACAATCGTAACGCCCGTTGCCCTGTCAGAGGTTACGCCTAAAAACTGCGCAACGCTCCGAGCCGTCAGGCCCTGGGCAAATACCGTCATAATGATGGTTAAAAATACCAGCGCCTTAATCGAGTCGCCCCCGTTTAGCCCGCGCTCGGTCAGCAAAATAGCGAATAGGGAGGCGATCGATGCCGACACAATTCCCCGAGGCGAAATCCAGCTCATGAAGGCTTTCTGACGCCAGTTGAGATCGCTATTCCAGGTGCAAACCACCACGTTTAGAGGGCGCACTAAAAACATCAGCGCCAGCACGGTTAGCACCGATCCTGGCCCTAGCTCAAATACGCTGGCAATCGACAGATCCGCTGCTAGCAAAATAAACAGCACTGACACCGAGAAAATGGTGAGCTGGCCCTTAAATCGCCGCAGCAACCGCTCATCTGGCACCGAAATGGCGCGAACGACAATGCCTGCTGCGACCGTAGCCATCAGGCCAGACTCATCGCGAACGCTCTGCGCTAATCCAAACAGGCCCCAAACGCCAGCGAGTACGACCAGATTGCGCAGTTCCTCCGATAGAAAATCAGCTTTTCTTAAAAACAGCGCCATCAGTGCCCCGCCACCGCCGCCAATCGCCGCCCCAATACTTAGTCGAGCTAGCAGGCCACCCACCACAAAGCTCGGATTGGTATCACCGTTGAGGATAATGTCGAACACCACTACGGCCAGGATTGCGCCGATAGGATCAATCAGCACGCCTTCGCCTTCTAGCAGGATGGCTATTTTTCGCTCTACGCCTACCTGCTTTAGCAAGGGCGTAACTACTGTCGGCCCTGTGACCACCACTAGCGAAGCGTACAAGAAAGCAATAGACCACGGAAATTCGCCTAGCCAATGCGCTGCTAAACCGCCCCCTACTAGCGTAATGAGGGTGCCAATGGTGATCAGGTTCCGCAGACTAGTCGAGACCTTGCCGACTTCTTTTAGCTCTAGGTTTAGTCCGCCTTCGAACAAGATCAGTGCTACGCAGAGCGACACAATGACTTCTAACCCGACGCCGATGGTTTGCGGTCGTATCCAGTGCAACCCATCGGCGCCCAGCGCAATCCCAAACACCAGCAGCAAAATAATGCTAGGTAATTTCAGATAGGCGGCGACGACTTGAGCGGTAATCCCAGCCAGTACGGTCAGAATAATTTGCAGCGTAATTTCGAAAGGCGCTTCCATAGGGTTAGAGAACCGGTTTAAACTATTGCGCTTCAAGAGAGATCATCAAGCATAGCGCTTCAGAGTGGAATCTCTTCTACGCTTTCGAGTGAGATGCCAGTGGCCTCGCGCAGCATCTGAGCTGAGTCAAATACGGACGTTCCACCGGAAACGCGATCGCACCGCACATTAAACACGCAAGTCTCGCACAGTTCGCTCCCAACGGGGACTTTAGGAAACTCAAGCCGCTCGCTCATCTGAGTTAATCGCAATGTGAGGGCTTGCAAAGCCTGCTCGGTCTGCTGGTGCTGAACCAAACTATAGCTAAATTGATAAGAGCTAGGCCGCGCTTGCTTCTGATTGCCCAAACGCACAAACCAATAGGTCATGGAGATTTGCTCTGGTCTTAGCTCGGTCGTTTCGCACAGCACGTATAGATATAGCCGCGTTTGCCAATCCTTTTGCAACCAGTTTTGTCTGGGAGGCTTTTGGTGCGTCTTCCAATCGAAGATTTGCCCTTGCTCAGGCGTCATTACTAGCTGGTCGTAAATCACCGTCAGCAAATAGTTATTAAATGCCAAAGTTCGCCGGTGTTCGCTCTGTCTAAACCGCTTGATATCCTCAGAATCCTCAGAATCAGTCAATGGTTTAAAAGCATCCTGGAATACTTCTGGTGCGGCTACCGCTAGGGCTGCCATGCTAGCTGCCATATCTTTATTGGCCCCAGCGATCGCGGCTACCGGTAAATCTAGAGACTGCTGCTGCATCAATAAGTGAAACTGGTTGCCCCACTGAGTCGTGAGCTGCTGATCGTACGTAGCGGGCGCTGATAACGCATCAAAAAAAACGTATTGATATTTGCGATCGCACGTCTCCAACAGTGTCAAATGAGCCTGAGAAAGCGGCGTTATAGTCACAAAAGCATCCTTTTCTACTGACTAATTAATACAGATTACTTATTAATACAGACTATTTAGTGAGCACAAACAAGCTGCCTCGATTTCCCCGCCCAATCCGGAGATCTTCGTCCAAATAAGTAATCTCTAGCCATCCCTGCTGCCTTTCAGCCTTAATCGCAAAGTCAATGCCCTTGAGCCAACTCATTTTTTCAGTTTCTTCCAATTGCTGAATGTACTGCGCAGGTGATTGGTATCCGAGCGATCGCTGTAAGCCCAGCACCGCCCGGTTAAACTTCACATTTACTCGTCGCTTGAGCTGTCTAGCAGAGACCTCGTCGTCCGCCGCCGCAGCGGGTGCAAAGCTAGCCACCACCGATACCAGGCTTTCTAAATAGGGCAGGCCCTTTACTTCAGCAATATTGTAAATGCGCGATCGCGAAGTTCGTACGCACTGATAGATATCGCCCAACTGCGCTAACGGCAATCGGTTGATGCCCAGTAGCTCCTGACTGGTGGTGTATAGCAATCGCCAGTCGCCTTCTAGCAAATGAGTAGCCGCAAGCGGATCGGGGGTTGGATTGCGATCTTCGATCTGAGCAACGATGCTGGCGATCGCCTGTTTATCCGTCGCACTCGCTGCAATGCCTCGGTTGGTTGGCGCGATCACAGTCCTCAAGTCATCTTTACTCAGCATCAATCATAAGCCTCTAATCCAACTCATATCATAAGAAATATAGTTCAGAGATTGACACAAACCGATATTCGATGTAAATAATGCGGTGGTAATGTAAGTTAAGCACTGTAAGGAAACGAGACCCGCCGACGTGATGTCTGTGATATCCTCATCTTCCACAACGAGCGAGTGTCTGTTCACGCTTTATTGAAAAGTCGCTAGCCTCAGCTACTACAAGACGGTATATTTTTTGACCTAAAATCAACGAGATATACGGATAAGCTGGTTCAGCTTACGCAGTCCTAAATAGCAACCCTTGCTCGTCAGCCGGTGCTCTGCACCCAGTGCGCCCCGCTAATTCAGTCAATTCAGTTTTCACTTTTACGGTTATTTGCTTAATGACTAAGTACAATCCCTCCGTTCGCCAAATTCCTCGCGATCAGCCTGCTGGCATTATTCCACTTCAACGCAACACCTCCATTCTAGGATGGCTCGAAGGCACCGGTAGACTCATCCCCCGTGAGCCTATCGACAGTGTCGGTGACGAACCCGAGCCTGAAGAGCTGGCCGATTTGATGGGCGACGAGAAAGACGACCCTGAAGACGAAGATATGTCTCTTGACGACGACTAGGTCGCTGAGCAGTGCCTGTGCGTCAATAGCGTTCTTGCTGGAGAACCTTGGGTACGCGCGGGCGCTCTCCTGTCTGCGCACAAGGCAACGTAACGAGTCAGGCAATCAGCGTAAATACTGATAAGCTTCAGCAAAGCTGCCTTTGAGTGCGAGAAAAGCACTCAAAGGCAGGATAGATAACCCCGTTCGGCAGAGATTCTCAGTTTGCCAAACGGCTGTCATCAAACATTCGTAGCGTTATTCTCAGCAGTTAATGAGAAACCGCCAACGCAGCGTAAAGTTTTGGTGAAATCTGGGAAAGGTGTGTGGTAAGTGAAGGAAATTTAATCGTGGATGCCAGGTTTTCAACCAAGTCGGGTGGCCTTACGGGAGTCATGCTCTCATCTATTTTAGGAATTGCATTACTCGCCTCAGCTATCGGCTTAGATGCCGCTGCTGAACGCGCTTTTGGGTTTGAAGCGAGTATGACGTTACCCCTGCTGCTAGGGGCTGCGACTTCAGCGATCGCCGGTTACATAGCCCTCCCGATTTTGCGACGACTAAAAGCCGCTCAGTTCATCCGAGAAGACGGCCCCCGAGCGCACCTTAAAAAAGCCGGTACGCCAACGATGGGCGGCGTCTTTTTTATTCCAGCGGCGCTCCTGGTTGCCCTCCTCCTCACCGGATTTTCCACTGCCGTACTAGCCGTTAGCGCGCTCACACTCTCTTATGCCTTCATCGGCTGGATAGACGACTGGCAGGTGATGCGTCAGCGTTCTAATAAGGGCATTTCTCCGAAGCTGAAGCTGATGTTGCAAATTGGCTTTGCGGCTGTGTTTTGCGGATGGGCGATCGCATCTCAATCTACCAGCCTCACCATTATTTCCCTGCCGCTAGGACTCACTTTGCCACTAGGCATTCTCTTTTGGCCGCTGGCAGGCTTTGTACTCGTCGCCGAAAGTAATGCGACCAACCTTACGGATGGTGTAGATGGTTTGATGGGTGGGGCGGGTGCGATCGCGCTATTTGGCCTGGGTGCAATCATTGCCCCTAGCAACCCGGAACTTATGGTTTTCTGCGCTGCTCTCAGCGGCGGCTGCCTGGGATTTTTGGTACACAACCGCAACCCCGCCAACATCTTCATGGGCGACACCGGCTCGCTCGCCTTAGGCGGTGCGCTTGCAGCCGTTGGCATCCTCAGTGGCCATCTTTTTGGTCTGCTGATTGTCACGCTGCTATTTTTCGCAGAAACCCTTTCCGTCATTCTTCAGGTGGGCTACTACAAAGCCACCAAAGGACCAGATGGCAAAGGCAAGCGCCTCTTCAAAATGGCCCCCTTGCACCACCACTTCGAGCTATCCGGCTGGAGCGAGCTACAGGTAGTTAGCGTGTTTTACATAATTAGCGCTCTGCTCGCAACGGTCGCTGTCAGCACACTGATCGCCAGCTAGTTTGAGATTTTCTTCACATTACTGATACACCCGGAAAGGAACGGCTTACGAGTCGTTCCTTTTTGGCTTCAATCCTGTTTGCTCTTAAACAACCATTCAGCGCTCATTTAGACAAAGTTCATTCAGGCAAAAAAAAGGCCCAGCAGAGCCAGACCTTTCAGAGTTGAATTGAGCTAATGGAGCTGACGGGAGTCGAACCCGTGTCCGCCCTAAGTAATCACGTATCGTTCGTTCACAGGTATAGCCTCTCTAATCCTCAAGGCGGGAGTTATCCATTGTCCCGGAAACAGGATGCTTCGATGAAAGTCTTAGCCAACGCACCCATCGAAGAAAGTTTGTTAGCGCATCCGTTGGGGGTTTAGTCCAGGCTGATTAACGGAGTCACAGCTTAGACGCTCGAACCTACAGGAGGTTTTTAGGCAACAGCTACAAGAGCTTGCTTACGAGCAAAAGGTACAATGTTATTTGCATCTAATTTAAGTTTGAGTCTTTGATTTACGAGAGAAGGCTCACTCTCGACCTGAATCACAACACGACTTTCGTTAAAACGTCGAAACCGTTACAGCCCCGTGTGGTTTTTCTATTATAGAGCCATCGCTTAAAAAATGGCCAGATTCAATGAGTAGTGTATTTACTCCCTGCTTTGGCTGGCCAACCGTATAGATCAATACAAATCTAGATAGCCTTGCACGACAATGCTTTTAGCCGAAACGAAGCCTATAGCGATAGCGGCCATTACCTTTCGTAAACTGAATGGGTGGTGTTTTCATCTATAATATTTTCTTAAGGTATTTGAGAGTTTAAGCCTTCGATTATGGCCTAGCAGTGGCTTTGTAATCAGTTTGGCAGTCAGCTCGGTAAGGGTTCCGCTAATAGCAAACAGGTTAATGTAGATGAGCAGCACCGAAGGAAACAATAATAAGAGCGACGCTAGCGCTAGTACGCGCAAAAAAGCGGCTAGTTCGACTGCAGACGCTAAGGCAGCGGATAAAAAAGAGACGGCGAAGAAAGGCGGACTTGTCAGAGCGCCCAAAAACGAAATTATGGAGCTGCCCGACCATACGCGCGTTGTAGAATCGGACTCTTTGCCCAATAACCGGCCCATTTCGCTCAGCGAAATTGAGGTGGTAGATTCGCTAACTAGCGCCGGTCGTCGTCCGATTATGTCTAACTCTTTCGAGATATCGAAGACGGATACGCTGCCGGGTCATCGCCCGATTGCAGTGGACACTCACGATTTTTCCAACGTCGATATGCTTCCCGGCCATCGCCCAATTGCTGATAATGATTCCGGCGAAGACCCCTCTTCTTTGATGGGCTACTTGGACTAGTTCGCCGCTATTTTTGTTCAGCTTTGAGATAGTTTTTGAGATAGCTAAAAGGGGCCATTTGGCCTCTTTTTTTGGTCTTTCGTTAAGCGTTTTACCTACATCTTGCGACTCTGAAATGTCGAAGTGGCCCGCGAGACGCTAGAAACGCTGATTATTAGAATTAGAGCAGTTGTGTCCTTTCGATACCGAAAGAATGAGCATTTTATCCGCAAAGCTGAGTGCAAGCTGAGAGGATTATTGAAGGTAAAGGCATCGCGATCGCAGCAAAGAATATCTAGATGAGTGCGACCGCCGGGACTACTCGGCAAAGACCGTATTCTATTCCAGACGCAACCGCCTGATAAGACGCTTCCAAAATATTGGCCGACACGCCAATCGTTGACCAGCGTTGATGGTCATCACTCGACTCGACCAAAACGCGAATCCTGGCAGATGTCCCCGCCTCACCGTTGAGAATTCGCACCTTGTAATCAGTCAAATAAAAAGAGTCAATGACCGGATAAAACTGAACCAGCGCTTTTCGCAAAGCCTTGTCTAAAGCAGACACCGGCCCCGCACATTCAGCCACTTCCAACACATCCTGATTGTCTACGCTGACCTTAATCATGGCTTGAGCGCCGATATTGCACTGCACCTCCGATTGCAAAACGTTGTAATTTACCTTAAATCCTTTGAGCTGAAACCTCGTGAGCGACTGTCCCGATGCCTTGTAATCGTAGTTGATAGACTGAAAATACTGCTGACCGAAGCTGAACATTTTCGCTACCCCCTTCACTGTTCCTGGCGAAGGTAATGATACGCAGAAGTTTTGGCACGGATTTTTGGGATTTGATAGCGCAGAGTCGGTGCGAGGGGAGAATGGCTACTTGAGCTATGTAGATGAGTTGGAGGCGATCGCACCCAATAGATATGGCCAACGTTACCAAGCGGTCGTCATTATTATGGGGCCGTCTGGAAAATCTTATTGCCTAAGAACTGTCTGGATAGTCTTAACAGGAGAAACCATCACTCGATTTGTTACCGCAGTTCTTAAGAAGATCATGGAGGTAGTAAAACGTGGGCCAGTTCAATCTTTTCGCTTCGGTGAAGCTAAAGGAAGAGATTCCTGTAGAGGATGGCGGTACTGCACCTGAAGTCTGTCCTGATGCAATTGTCGAAGTCTTTAAAGACGGTGAAGCCTATAGAACCTATTTGGGATCTTTAGATATTGGCTGCAAGCCTTTTGACCATTAGC
>QBMC01000096.1 GCA_003242035.1 Nodosilinea foveolarum
ACTAAGACCTTTCTTCCTTCTTCGCATACCTTTTTGGGGGGAGTTGAGCAATTACGCGTTATCTATATTTTCAAGCCACTACAGCCAAACCATTACAGAAGATAGAAAACGCTAGCTAGCAGTGATAGGCTCTATCACTGCTAGAATCTGCATGTAGCGTTCGTTGAAACAAATTTCGACCTATAGACACTACGACCAGAAAAATTACTACGTTCTTACAGCGCTGCTAACTATGGTTCAAGAACTCGAACGCACTCGGTCTAAAAGTCCTTTTCCCCTGACGGCTCCTGCGGCTTATCCTGTGTTTTATCGCACCTATAGCCGTCGGTTTGACGGGGGGCGTCGAGAAGCTTGGAGCGAGGTGTGCGATCGCACCCTAACCGGCCTAATAGAACTCGGCAAACTAACCGAAGAAGAACACGCGCTGATCTCCAAAATGCAGCGCAACCTTAAGGCCATGCCTTCGGGACGCTGGCTATGGGTAGGCGGCACCGAATGGAGTAAAAATCCTAAAAACTTCTCGGGCGCGTATAACTGCACGAGTACCAACGTCGTTGACTGGCGAGCGTTTGGCCTGATGATGGATTTGGCCATGATGGGCTGCGGCACTGGCGCAGTCTTAGAGCCGAAGTACATCAATCAGCTCCCTAAAATTCGCAATAAGATTACGGTTACGATGCGCGGTGGAGTAGGACAAACGCCCGCTGATCAGCGTCGAGAAGAAGCCGAAATTAAGGTAGACGAAGCGAACAACCGCGTTGAGATTATTGCGGGAGATAGCCGTCAGGGTTGGGTAAAAACTTATCAGACGCTGCTGGAGCTTTCGACAGATGAGCGGTTTGATGGCGAAGTAGAAGCGATTGTAGACCTGAGCGATGTGCGTCCGGCGGGCGAGCAGCTTAAGGGATTTGGCGGGATGGCGAACCCGGTGAAGCTGCCTGAGCTGTACGAGCGATGCACGAAAATTCTGAATAATGCATTAGGTCGTCAGCTTAATTCTATTGAATGCTGTCTGCTAATTGACGAGGCCGCAGCCTGCGTGGTAGCTGGCAATATTAGACGGTGTTTGCCAGCAGATGCGCTGGTGCATACAAAGAAAGGGTTAGTTCCTATTAAAGATGTGCAGGTGGGCGATAGTGTTCAGACACCGGTAGGCTATCGAAAAGTCGTTGATAAGTTCGATCAAGGGCATCAAGATGTCTATGAGATAGAGACTAACGGCACCTACCCGCGAGCAACGCTAAACCATAGAATTGCCGTCTTTAAAGATGCCAATGGCCGAGTCGAATGGAAGCAGTTGTCTGAGCTGTCGGCGGGCGATCGCCTCATGCATAGCCACCAAATTCTTTCAGGTACACAAACGCAATTGCCCGCTGATACGACTGTAAAACGCCCAGAGAAAAGCCAGAACGCAAAACCTATTCAAATTCCAGCGCTAACACCGGACATCGCATGGCTAATTGGATTTACGCATGGAGACGGCTACGTTGCGCTCGGTAGAAACAAGCACGATAAGCCGTATGGCCGGGTCGAATGGGCTATGAATGAGCGCGACAACGATCCACAGCTACTGGAGCGGTTACGAGAAAAAATAGATACGGCCCTACTTGCCTTCGGGCTAGGGGCAACCCATGGCAGCGTCAAAGGCGAAAATACGGCTAAGTCGGTTTGCTCTAGCATTCGACTAGCAGAGTACTTTCACACCTATATCAAGCAACCAAACATCTCTCTTGAAGTGCCAAGCTTTATCCTGCAAGGTTCCATAGACGTTAGAGCGGCTTATCTGGCGGGTCTCATGGACAGCGACGGTGCTGTAAATAACCGTCCTCCGCACTTAGTCACGAGTGTCTATCGCAACTTCGTCCGTCAGGTATCTGCTGTATTCTCTAGCCTTGGCATAGCGGGTAGGCTTTCGACGACAGTGCCAGATAACGACCGCTGGCAGGTAAAGTACAACCTCACGATACCGGCATTAAAGCAGCGATATAACTCACTCATTGCGCCTCATTCCGCCAAAGGAACACTCAAAGTGGGGCTAAAGATGTATGGCTATACCTTGAGCGGTGCCATGATGCTCGAAGCCTATTCCTATAGCGAAATGAGAGGAATGGGCTTTCAGGGTAGCCGCAGCGTAGACTCCAATTACGAGCGATATATTGCAGAGGCTGATCTTGACCTGGATGTTCCAGTCACGGTTAAAGGACTAGGCAGCTACGACCATGTACAAACCTACGATATAGAAGTTGAGGACGCTCACTGCTTCTACTGCGACGGCTACCTGACTCACAACAGTGCCGGGATGCGCCAGTTTGATAGCAACGACAGCGTGGCCACTGGCGCGAAGGAGAATCTATGGCAGCAGGACGAGGCCGGTAACTGGCGGATTGACCCCACGCGTGATGCGTTACGGATGGCTAATCACACGCGGGTGTTTCACGAAAAGCCTTCGAAGGAAGAGGTTTT
This sequence comes from Nodosilinea foveolarum, assembly GCA_003242035.1. GTDB lineage: Bacteria > Cyanobacteriota > Cyanobacteriia > Phormidesmidales > Phormidesmidaceae > Phormidesmis > Phormidesmis foveolarum. Next base: position 2,464 of record QBMC01000096.1, read on the forward strand.
AGAGGCCGTTCGTAAGCAGTTCCAGTCAGGAGAGGGCGCTATTCAGTGGGCTGGGGAAGCGGAAAAGCGATCGCAGGGCAAAGGTCGCTATGGCCTGAATCCTTGTGTGACAGATGATACCTGGGTGCATACGGGCGATGGGCCACGTCAGGTTAAGGCGCTGATTGGTCAGCAGCACAGCACATACGTAAATGGAGAATTATTTAGCACGACGGCTGATGGATTCTTTCTCTCGGGTGAGAAGTCTGTTGTAAAGCTAGAAACTAAAGAAGGTTTTGGGCTACGACTGACTGCGAACCACAGAGTTCTTAAAGTAACTGCTCAGACTCAGAAAAAACAGTATACCGAGTGGACAGAGGCAGGTGAGCTTCAGTCGGGCGATCGCATTTTATTGCACGATCACCGTGACCTTCAAAGCTGGGACGGTTCGGGCAGCCATGACGAAGGCTGGCTGTTAGGAAGTCTGATTGGAGATGGCAGCCTAGCGACGACTCAGTGGAATGATATTGGCTTGCTGCGCTATTGGGAATCGTCTTCAGACAAGATGAGTCAATATGCTGTTCAGCTATTAGAGACGGCTGTAGGTTACAAGCAAAGAACGCCAGAGGTGCATTATCACAAGCAGCTCAAGCATCGTGTAATCAATTCGACCGGGCTAGCTAAACTAGCGGCTGAGTTTGGCATTAAGCAGGGCAATAAAAACATCACTCATGCCGTAGAGCAGGCTAGTTACGAGTTCTACTGTGGCTTTTTGAAAGGACTCTTTGACGCCGATGGCAGCGTACAAGGAACTCAGATGAAAGGCATCAGCGTCCGACTGGCGCAAAGCAACCTGTCTAACCTAAAGGCCGTTCAGAGGATGTTGGCTCGGCTCGGTATTGTTTCTACGCTCTATCAAGAGCGCCGACCGGCAGGCTATCGGATGCTGCCTGATGCGCAAAGACAGCCCGCTGAGTATTTTTGCCAAGCTCAGCACGAACTCGTTATCAGCAAAGATAATCTGTCTTGCTTCCAGGAAATTGTGGGCTTTCAAGAACCTCAAAAAGCCGCCAAATTAAGCGAACTATTGAGTGGCTACAAGCGAAATCTAAACAGAGAACGGTTTGCAGTGACTGTTCAGGCGGTTGAATATGATGGTATCGAGAAGGTTTATGACTGTACCGTGCCGGGGCCTGCCTGCTTTGATGCAAATGGAATTGTGGCTCACAATTGTGGAGAAATAATCGGACAAGATTTTCACTGCAACTTAGCTGAGATTCATCTCAATCAGATTAGTGCTAGAGATACGCAGGCTCAAGATGATGCCTTTAGAGCCGGGGCTTTGGCGGTTGCGGCGCTACTCAATCATGAGTTTATGGAGTCTCGATATCAGAAGTCGCGCGAGGAAGACCCAATAGTGGGCGTTTCCTTCACCGGCTTCTTCGACTTCTGCGTGAAGGCGTTTGGCGTAGAGTGGCTAGAATGGTTCACCGAAGGTCGCCCAGATACGATGAAGGGCGTTGAGTTTAAGGCTCAAGAACAGGCGTATTTGAGCCGATGGAAACAGGTGGTGCATGAGACGGTTGGGGAGTATTGCGATCGCCACAACATCCCCAAACCTAACCGCTGTACAACCGTACAACCTGCCGGAACAAAAAGCCTGCTGACGGGCGCGTCTTCTGGCTGGCATCCACCCAAAGCTCAGCGCTTTATTCGTCGGATCACGTTCCGCAAGGACGATCCGGTGGCGTTGGCTTGCATCGACTATGGCTATTCTGTGATTCCTTCTCAGTCTGATAAGGACGAAAATGGAAACCTACTGAACGATCCATTTGATTCGCGCTGTACCGAGTGGCTAGTAGAGCTGCCGGTAGAAGTAGATTGGGCTAACATGCCGGGTGCTGATGAGGTGCCGATTGAGAACTTCTCAGCGCTGGCGCAGTTTGACTTCTACATGCAGGTACAAAAGTACTATACGGCGCATAATACTTCGGCCACGATTGAGCTGAGAGAGCATGAGATTGAGGGGTTGGGCGATCGCATTTATCAAGCCATTGAAAATGACGAGGGCTACATCTCCGCTGCGCTACTAGCTCGATTTGATGACGTGCAGACGTTCCCTCGACTGCCGTTTGAGCCGATCACAAAGGCTCGGTACGAGGAGATGCTGGAGGAAGTAAAGGCGCGGCGCGTGACCGAAGACTTCCATTCAGCGCTTGAGAAGCACGATGCCGGTGAGCTAATAGAAGCGGGGCCTGCGGGCTGTGATTCTGACAAGTGCCTCATGCCAGAAAAAGCACCGGGTTAGTGTACAAATCGTTTAGCAATCAGTTTTGATTGATTAGAGCGGGAATGCTTCTTCGGAGGTGTTCCCGCTTTTTTGGATTCTTCTGAAGTGACTTTCAGGAATCTCGCTAGAACGCAGAGTATCTATAATCAATATAAAACGAGGCATTTTTCGGTTTACCGTCCTTTATAAGCGTGAGTTGTGCAGTCAATTTATTGGTTTTGTCTAGTGATTGGCGGTGCCTTTGTCGTGCTCTCGACGATCGGAGGAGACCTCTTTGAAGGGGCAGACGTTGATGCCGATTTAGATGTAGATGCGGACTTTGACTTAGACGCCGATTTGGACGCGGACGTAGATGCGGACACTGATTTTCAGGTAGATACTGACGTTGATCTGCTTAGAAATAGACGCAAGCGGCGGTTACCTAGATGGCTATCTATTTTACTGAGCTTTAAGTTCTGGACGTTTGGCGGCTGTTTCTTTGGTCTCGCAGGCGTATTGCTGAGCGCAACTCAACCGGAATTATCTGGCCTTACGGTGCTGATTTTCGCGCTGGTTACTGGCGTTACCTGTGGCGTGGCTTTAGTAAGCGCACTTCGGGGATTACAGCACCGGCAGGTTGATAGTCTGGTGCGCAATGAAGACTTTGCTGGACTGATGGGCACTGTGGAGCTGCCTTTTAATTCGACGAGTAAGGGCAAGGTGTTTTTGGAAGTGGGCGGCAGTACGCTGCATTTGGTGGCACAGACTGATGAAAAGATTGAATTTCAGCCGGGTGATTCGGTGTTGGTGGTAGGCCGGACTGAAAATAGGCTTTGGGTGGTTTCTGGCGATCATAAGTTGCCGGGTTAAGGGGTAAATTCACCTCATTTATTTATTGATTATTTCTCTGATTTTACGGAGCTGCATGATGCGTCAATCATTTTTTCAAAAAGATCTGAACCTAGCGTTTACTCAGGAGGTCTCGCCAGAATATTTACAGGCTCAAGTCGCACCGCTAGCTCAAATTAATAGCCCTCAAGAACGAGAAATTGGAGTGGGCGCGATCGCCGGAGGCACGGTTATTGTACTGACCTTGATTGGGTTGGCAGCGGCGATCGCCCTCGTCAAAGCCAGCCTCAAAATCTGCAAACCCAACGAAATACTGATAATTTCGGGCCGCCAACATAAGCAGGTAGGCGGCAAATCAGTCGGCTATCGAGTGGTTTTCGGAGGACGCGCCTTCGTCATTCCGATTCTGGAGCGGGTGGAAAAAATGGACATGACCACCATGCCCATTCCGGTAGAGGTGAATAATTCCTACGCCAGAGGAGGAACGCCTTTGAATATTCAGGCGATCGCCAACGTAAAAGTATCCAATCAACCCGGCGTTGCGGGTAACGCCATTGAGCGATTTTTAGGCCGAAACCAGTCTGAAATTCGCCGGGTTGTCCGTGAAACATTGGAAGGTAATCTGCGCGGCGTCGTAGCGTTACTAACCCCCGAACAGGTAAACGAAGACCGGCTCAATTTTGCCGAGCGAATTGCTGATGACGTAGATCGTGACCTGAACAAGCTGGGATTACACCTGGATACATTGAAAATTCAAAGCGTCACCGATGATGTGGGCTATCTCAGCTCTATTGGGCGGCGGCAGATTGCCAAAATTGTGCGCGATGCTGAAATTGCGGAGGCGATCGCCCTTGGAGAAGCCGAGCGCATAGAGGCCGACTGCCAGAAGCGGGCCGAAATGTTTAAGTCGCAGGCACTGACAATTATTCAGCAAAAGCAAAACGAGCTGCGCAAGATTAAAGCCGAACTCGACCAGCGATCTAAATCTGCGGAAGAGCGGACGACAGCGGCGGCTAAAGAAGCGCGCGCTAGGGCTGAGCAGCAGTTGCAAACGGTTCGAGCCAAGCTAGAGCGGCTGCGGTTGCAGGCGGATGAAGTGTTGCCCGCCGAAGCCCGCAGAGAAGCTCAGATCTTACATGCGAGGGGAGACGCGGCTGAGCTAGCGGAGAATGCTAAGGCGGCGGCGCTGGTGAACGAAATGCTGGCCGAAGTATGGAAAGAGACGGGTGTGGATGCGACTGAGATCTTTTTGCTTCAGCAGGTGGACATGATTTTGAAGGAAGCCGCGTCTATTCCGCATCGGGTAAAGCTGAAAAATATCAACGTAATTGACAATGGCGATGGCAAGTCAATTGCGAGCTTAGCCAACGTGTATCCAGAAATCGTGAAGCAGTTTTTGGAGCAGGTGGAGCAGACGCTGGGAATTGATGTGGCCGGTACGTTGACCAAGCGTAATTTGAAATCTGCGGTGAGTAAGTCGTAGCCAAAACATAACGAACCATTCAAAAAATCTACGCCAACCAAATTACGTCAAAAGGAGAAACGCATTATGGGCGCTACTATTTTTATCATCGCGGCCTTAGCCTCGGGTTTGGGTTCTTTGATGATTAAGAACCTTTACTACATTTGCCAGCCGAATGAGGTGCTGATTTTTGCGGGGAGCAGTCGGAAGTCGGGCGATCGCACCTTAGGATACCGACTCGTAAAAGGCGGCAGCAGCCTTAAAGCCCCCTTGCTCGAAAAAGTCATGCGGATGAACCTCACCAATATGATCATTGAGCTAAAGGTATCGAACGCCTACTCTAAAGGCGGCATTCCGCTTCAGGTAGACGGTGTGGCTAACATCAAAATTGCGGGCGAGGAACCCACTATTCACAACGCCATTGAGCGACTGCTAGGCAAGCCCCGTCAGGAAATTGAGAAAATTGCTAAGGAAACGCTGGAAGGTAATCTGCGCGGCGTTTTAGCAAGCCTGACGCCCGAACAGGTAAACGAAGACAAGATCGCGTTTGCTAAAAGCCTGCTAGACGAGGCTGAGGAAGATTTAGAAAAGCTAGGACTCGTCCTAGACACGTTACAAATTCAAAACATTTCTGACGACGTTCGCTACCTCGACTCTATCGGTCGCAAGCAGCAGGCCGACCTTCAGCGGGACGCTCGAATTGCTGAGGCCGAAGCTAAAGCCGAGTCCGAAGTGCAGTCTGCCGAGAACCAGAAGATTACGGCGGTGCGTCGCCTGGAGCGAGACATTGGTATTTCTGAAGCGGCGGCTGAGCAGAGAACGCAGGACGCGCTGACGATGAAGGCGGCTTTAGTGGCTGAAGCTGAGTCTGATATTGCGGCTGAGCTAGCTCGCATTCAGGCGGATGTGCCGGTGCAGGAGGAGCGGATTAAGCAGGTAGAGCAGCAGCTACAGGCGGATGTGATTGCCCCGGCTGAGGCCAGATGTAAGCGGGCGATCGCTCAAGCCCAAGGTAACGCCTCCAAAATTCTAGAACAGGGTAAAGCGCAAGCCGAAGGGACAAAACGCCTCGCCGAATCTTGGGTAACTGCAGGTGATAGCGCCAGAGACATTTTCCTATTACAAAAGTTAGAAGGCTTGCTCAAGACGCTCAGCGCTACTGTTCCGGAGGTGGATGTACAAAACGTCACCATCATTGATACAAATTCTGGCAACCTAGCAGCTCAGGCAGCGGCTTTTATGACTCAGCTTAAGCAAACCTCCGGCCTAGATGTCGCGGGTGCTATTAATGGTTTCACGCAGCAACAGGTAAATCCTACGGCGAATGGCAGCGCAGTAAGTCTGTCTGAAAATAGCTCAGCAGTTAATGCTTTGGATAGCCGCGCTGATAGCTAAAATCTGCGTACAATAAAAGCTACTGCCCCATTCTTTCATTCGCTATGAGACTTACTCCCGCCGGTCAGCGCTTCTATCAGGAAGTTCAGAAATCCGACGGGAGACTGAGTTTGGCGACGGCAGCGCTCTATATCGCCCAGGAAGACTATTGGGATATGGACGCAAGCCTTTATCTGGAAGCTTTGGATTCGATGGCGGCTGAGGTGCGATCGCGCCTTCCCAAAAACCGCTACCCGCTCAAAGTCATCCAAACTATCAATCAATATCTGTTTGAAGAGAAAGGCTATTCCGGCAACAAAATTGATTATTACGACCCAGACAATAGCTGCCTAAATCGAGTGATTGACCGACGGCTAGGTATTCCGATTAGTTTGTCTTTGGTTTACTTAGAAGTGGCCAATCGCCTTCAGTTTCCGATGGTGGGCGTCGGAATGCCCGGTCATTTTTTAGTGCGACCCGTGATTGACGAAATGGAAATTTTCGTCGATCCGTTCAATCAGGGCGAGGTGCTATTCGTGGCGGATTGTAAGGAGAAGTTTAGCCAGATATACCCTACGGCGGAGTGGCAAACCGGCTTTTTGAACGGTGTGCTGCCGAAGCACTATTTAGCTCGGATGCTGATGAACTTGAAGATGATTTATCTTCAGATGGAAGATTTTGATAAGGCGGTGGCGACGTTGGACAAGCTGCTGGTATTGATGCCAGAGCAGCCTCAGCAGGTGCGCGATCGCGGTCTTTTACATTACGAGCTGCAAAATTACGATTTGGCAAAGCAGGATTTGGAGGGATATTTGCGATCGCAGCCTCAAGCCCCAGACGGTCGAAAAATTCAGCAAATTCTGAACGCCATCAAAGCGTCATAAGCCTTGATACAATCGTGACTGCCCACACGCAACGGACTAAAACATGGACGTCATCCCCGCAATCGACCTGCTAGAAGGCCGCTGCGTACGACTTTTTCAAGGCGACTACGATCAATCTCAGATCTACAACGAAAATCCTGTAGAGGTGGCTAGACAGTGGGAGGCCGAAGGCGCAACCCGGCTGCATCTAGTTGATCTGGACGGCGCAAAGGCCGGAAAGCCAGAAAACTGGAAAGCGATTGAGGCGATTACTAAAGCTGTGGATCTGCCGATTCAGGTGGGCGGCGGACTGCGTGACGCCGATAGGGTGAGCGCCTTGTTCGATTTGGGCGTACAGTACGCGATCCTCGGCACCGTTGCCGTAGAGAAGCCAGAACTGGTTGGCCAGCTTTGTGAAACATTTCCAGGCAGAATTGTCGTTGGCATTGACGCTAGAGAAGGGAAAGTAGCGACCCGAGGGTGGTTAGAGACCTCTGAAGTGATGGCGACAGATTTGGCAAAACGCATGGGCGATATGGGCGTGGCCGCGATCATCTACACCGATATCAAGCGCGACGGCACAATGAAAGGGCCGAACTTAGAAGCGCTTAGAGAACTGGCAGAAGCCATTGACACGCCTGTGATTGCCTCAGGTGGCGTTAGCGCTATCTCGGATTTGCTAAGCCTATTGGGGTTAGTCCCCGCTGGCGTTTCGGGCGTTATTGTCGGTAAGGCGCTCTATACCGGCGATGTTTCTTTGAAGCAGGCAATTCGGGCCGTTGGGCAGGGCCGTTGGCAGGATGTGCCACCTGAAGGGGGCGGTGCTTCGGCGCTAGCTTAAGTAACTGGCTGGCGATCGCTATGAAAAAAGCCATCAACAAATGATTGTTGATGGCTCTTCTCTGATTAGGCTTAATCGGGAAACTAGTCTTTCTGCTGCTTTAGCGATTCAATCTCCGCTCGCATGGCAATCAGCTCAGTGGTTAAAGACTCTACTTCAGCTTTCAGCTCAGTATCCACCACTGGCGTAGCCACAGTCGTTACCGTTCGAGGCTCCGACTGGACAACCGGAGAATGGAGACTAGAAGACATGTTGCGCAAAGGCTCAGGGAGTTGGCTAGACACGCCCTCGACAAAATCACGCGCTTCTTTCTCAGTCAGCGCTCCACGCACTTCTAGCTTCTCTGCCAATCGTGCCCAATCTGTACCAATCGCAGAGAACTCATCTGCTGTGCGCTGAGGATCTTGTACGGCTTCCACCGCAGAAGAAGCCGCTCCCAAAGTGACGCGATAGCCTTTTTGAAATAGTTCGAGCAAAGTATCGGTGTTCATGGGTGCTACGAGGTTGTCTCTAAATAATAGATTGCTAAGCAAAAGCATACGACACTGATGCCATTGGCTCATGCTGCACTATTATTGTGCCGCAAAGCAAATATAACCGCCTTGAACTATAGACAGAAAATAGGATCGCCCCCTACTCCCACTCAATCGTTCCAGGCGGCTTGGAAGTAATGTCATACACCACTCGGTTCACGCCCTCTACCTCATTCACTACGCGATTAGAAATGCTCTCCAGCAGCTCGTAAGGCGCGCGCGACCAGTCTGCGGTCATACCGTCTTCACTACTTACCAGGCGCAAAACAATCGGGTAGGCATAGGTACGCTGATCGCCCATGACGCCAACGCTGCGAACCGGCAGCAAAACGCCAAACGCTTGCCAAAAATCGTGATAGCTGTCGCTACGGCGAACTTCTTGACGAATAATATAGTCTGCTTCGCGCAAAATATGCAGCCGTTCTGGGGTCACTTCACCCAGGATGCGAATCGCTAAACCCGGTCCCGGAAAAGGATGGCGACGAACGATCTCCTCTGGCAGATTCACGGCCTGACCGACCTTTCGCACTTCGTCCTTGAACAGCTTACGCAAGGGTTCGATTAGCTTGAATCGGAGATCTTTCGGCAATCCACCGACGTTGTGGTGGCTCTTAATTTTTACCGCAACGCGCTCGCCTGTCTTCGGGTCAACGTTGGTATCTGCCGACTCGATCACGTCTGGATAGAGCGTACCTTGAGCCAAATAGTCGAAAGGGCCAAGCCGAGCCGATTCTGACTCAAATACCTGAATAAACTCGTTGCCGATAATCTTACGTTTCTCTTCAGGATCGGTAATGCCTTTCATTTTTGCGAGAAAGCGATCGCCCGCATCAATATATTCCACATTGATATGGAATTGCTTGTCAAAAATCTCAATCAGGCGCTCTGGCTCTCGCTTGCGCATAAATCCCTGGTCGATAAACATGCAGGTGAGCTGATCGCCAATCGCTTGATGGAGTAAAAATGCCAGCGTGGAGGAGTCAACGCCACCGGAGAGCGCCAAGAGAACTTTTTGATCCCCAACTCGAGCGCGAACTTCGCAGATCGCTTCTTCTACAAAGGCTTCAGTTGTCCAGGTGGGTTCGCATTGGCAGATATCGTAGACGAAATTGCGAATGAGCGAGCTGCCTTCGGTGGAATGGACAACTTCGGGGTGGAACTGGACGCCGTAGAAATGCTTTTGGGGGTGGGCGATCGCCGCACAAGGCGTATTCTGAGTATGAGCTAACACCTCAAACCCATCGGGCAGATTGACTACCGAGTCGCCATGACTCATCCACATCGTCGAGGCATCACTCACGGTCTTGAGCAAGTCAGCCGGTTGATCGATTTGCAGCGCTGCTTTGCCGTACTCGCGCCGCTCAGCCCGCTCTACCTGTCCACCAAGCTGCTTCACCATTAGCTGCATACCGTAGCACACGCCCAGCACCGGAATTCCTAGATTCCAAATCTCGGGATCGCAAGCAGGGGCACCCTCGTCGTAGACCGAACTAGGCCCACCAGACAAAATAATTCCTTTGGGATTAAGCTGACGAAGCTGCTCGGCTGTGGTGCGATAAGACAGCACCTCTGAGTACACTTCGGTTTCGCGAATACGTCGGGCTATCAGCTCGGAGTACTGCGAGCCAAAGTCCAGAATCGCCAGCATTTGGCGATTAAGCGCTGGATTGTCAGTCGCCGCAGCGCTTTCGTTTGGGGCTTGGGAGGTTTGAGTTTGAGAAGTCACGGTCAATCCCTTGGTTCAAAATTTGCAAACTGACCAGATGCTGAAGATAAGCAGTGAAGTGGCTAAATCTTTTGAGATGTTGTTACTCACTGAATATGTTGAGCCGTCGAGTTTTTGAGTAGGTTCCATTCGACCAGATCTTTACAGGCAAAGCCTTTCGATACAGATACCGTTGCTCAAATAGCAAGTCGCTACAGGCTATGCTGAATTGAGCGATGAATAGATGGCGAGTAGTGAATTTTAACTGAGAACCCACGTAGGCAGCAGCGAGCGTTTCAGCCGATCAGCCCAAGCCAGAATGAACCTATATAACGTTAGAAAATGGAGCTAAATGTGCATTATTAAAATTCTTTTTAACTACAGTAGCAAACCTAAGGCAGCGAAGTTTCACCGGTTTTACTCTTGCAGATAATTTTACGCTGTCGGTCGAATAGGACACTACCGACCTGGACAGACCGCTCCGCGTGGGTTTGGATGTATGCTTGCGATCGCCTATCCACCCGCTCAGCCATCGCGCCATATACCCGACTCACCCAATCACTACCTACCGTAAGATCCAAATTTCTCAAGATCCCCAGCCCCGCTTCCGTCGTCAGACTCGCTAGAACCATCTGCGTCGTTTGAATATCTAACCCAGCCTCTACGCAGCAAGCCGCCAAAATTTCCTGCCGCCCATCTGCCACGTGGTGATGCGTGTGAAAGATGCCGCCCGCCAGCTTCACCAATTTGCCATGATAGCCAAACAGCAAAACTGAACGAACCCCGAGCAGTCCAGCCTCTACCAGCATCGGCCCAATCCAGTTAGCCGTTTTCAGTCGCCGATTGGGTTCAATGCCCGCCTTCAGCGCTAGATCCAGACCGTTCTCGCCCAAACAAAAAACCAGATCGCGATACTCAGCCGCTCTCTCTTTCAGCACTTCTCGATAAATCTCTAGCTGCCCAGGTGCGCTGAGCGGCTGAGCGATCCCACTAGTTCCTAGCAAAGAAAGTCCATCCACCACCCCGAACGCTGCATTGGACGTTCGCAGCGCCAGTCGCTCACCTTCTGGCAAAATAATCGTGACCTGAATTTTTTGGGTCGCCTCTAGTTGCTTAGCTAGATTTGCCCTCAGCAGTTGCTCCGCATAAGCGTAGATCGCTGCGCCCTTGGCATGACGACCGATCCCTTCTCCCCCCAGCAAAGTAATCTGTTCGGACTGGTCAGCCTTTGCCCACTGCACAACCGACCAGATCGGCGTATGGCGAGTTAAATCCAGATTGTCGCCGGGATCGCTGCGAGTGATGGCTAAGGCAGACTGCTCAGATAGTCGGGCGATTTGCTCGATGGGAATGTTTACGGTTTCGTCAGGATTGATTAAGTTAAGTTGGATGGCATTTGGCGCAGACTGCCTCTGAGGAAGTTGAGAAGATTGAAGGAGATGTTGGAGGGCGGCGATCGCCCCCGCACAGGCAAACACCGGCAGCGTATATCCACTTCTCGGTTGCTCAACCGCCATACAAATTCAACCCTTTTATAAAAAACATCACGATATCAGCGCTCAGCGACCTGTCAATCTTCAGCGAATAGCAGAGTATGGAGACAGGAGTTAAAAAAAACGCCCCTTATGAGCCTTCCGATGACCGCCCCCAATCGCATCGACTACTTACGCGTCAGCCTGATCGACCGCTGCAACTTTCAGTGCGTGTATTGTATGCCAGAAGGCGCAGACCTCCAGTACGCCCTGCGCGAACATTGGCTAACCCATGATGAAATTCTCCAGCTACTGAGCGAGGTTTTCATTCCGCTGGGGTTTACGCGCTTTCGACTGACGGGCGGGGAGCCGTTGTTGCGGCCTGGGATTGTGGAATTGGTGGAGGCGATCGCCCATCTCCCCCAAACCCAGGATCTCGCCATCACCACCAACGGCTTCCTCCTAGAAAAACTCGCTCAGCCCCTTTACGACGCAGGCTTACGACGCATCAACATTAGCCTAGACTCGCTGAACGCTGAGACTTTTCAAAAAATTATTGGTGGCAAAGGCAAATCTCGCTGGCAAGACGTTTGGCAAGGCATTCAAGCCGCTCATCGCGTTGGCTTCTCCCCCCTAAAGCTCAACGTGGTCGTCATTCCCGGCATCAATGACAACGAAGTCCTAGACCTCGCAGCACTCACCCTCAATCAAGAATGGCACGTCCGCTTCATCGAGTTTATGCCCATTGGCAACGACGATTTGTTTGAACACAAAGGCTGGATAGACAGCGCTGCCATCCGTGCTCAGGTCACAGAACGTTGGGGTCTCACCGAAGGGCAGGTGGCGGGCAATGGTCCTGCTGATGTCTTTCAGATTCCAGGTGCAAAGGGGACGCTGGGATTTATTAGTCAGATGTCGGAATGTTTTTGCGATCGCTGCAACCGAATGCGCCTCTCTGCCGACGGACTCCTCCGTCCCTGCCTACTCAACGAAAGCAGTCAAATTGATTTACGTAGTAGTTTGCGAGCTGGCGTTTCACTTTCGAAAATACGCGAGCAAGTTGGCATTTTAGTTGGAGAAAAGCCCGAAATAAACTTTAAGATGCGCGAATCTGGTATCACCGGAGCCTATAGCCGCACCATGTCTCAGATCGGTGGATAGATGCCTTGAAACCAAGTTCTATACAGCAGATGATTTTACTGAGTTCAACTCAACTTGATGAGCTTCTGCATAAATTCGCAGCGCCGCAGCCATTTTTCGTTCGTAATCCTCACCTTGCGATTGAAACCAGGACAAAGTGCTGGGATCTACTTCAACGAGAACACTCAAAGGATTCTTAGGCTTCCACCAACGCGAGTTGTCGAAAAGCTCATCAGTCAGGGGGAGGAATATCAGACGTATCAATCTCTTCCGCTGTCATTGCATCAACCCTGTCCCAGTCTGTCTTTGAGGTATAGTTCGTGTGCGATTCGTTTAGGCCCAGAAGCTATGACATAAACCCTTATAGACCAAGGTCTCCAGCCTACTATCCCCTCGGACTCTCAAAAGGTAGAGCTTTGCGAAGTGAAATAATGCGAATCGTTTCTTCGTCTGGTTCTGTAAATAACGTCAGTTCGGGTTAAGCAGCGGACGGCAACGCCCACTCTAGATGGAGTCCAGGCTTTTTAGGCTGATGGCAGTAGGCAATTAAACCACAAATGATGTTGACCCAGCAGTTGACTGGGCTGCGGTGCCGAGAATGCTCTATCTGCGAAATGTTCTTAAGCTGGTCAATCACCGTCTCAACGATGGAACGCTTGCGAGTGAGTAGCTTGTCCGTCAGGCGCATCAGTTTGTTTTTCATGTTGCGTCGAGGTTTCGCAAAAAACTCAACGTTGAACGTTTCAAGTAGCTTTTTAGCGAGCTTCTTCGAGACGTAACCTCTGTCGGCAAAGACTTTTCCACTTAAGACACTGAGCAAATCAACCACGGGCTTACGGTCGTCAGTATTGCCCGGTGTGAGCGTGATGTTGAGCAAGTCGCCTTGTTCGCTGACCACTAGATGAAGCTTGTAACCATAGAACCAACCGACGGATGTTTTGCCTCGGGCGGCGGTGTCTTTGCACACCTTGTGCTGCCAAATGCGGCGGTTGTGACAAACTTTCAAGCGGGTGGCATAAATGAAACTGATGCCGGTACAAGTGCCAAAACAGGTCTTCAAGTAGCAGCATAGTGGGAACAGACACGAGGGTATCCATTCGACGAAACGGTTGTAGCTTACGAGGTCTGGAAACGCCTGTTGCCAATACTTACAGACGTGATGAGTGTAATAGGCTTTGAAGTTTCGATAGTGGCTTTGATGGAATCCGATGAGGATAGTCATAATTTCACTCAGTGAGAGCGATCGTTTGCGCCGACGCGTTTTTAGGTTGTGCGTGAGTAGCTGGCGGTGCCAGACGGGTTCAAAAGCTTGGCAAAAATCATCGACGTGGCAAAAGAGTTCTTCTAAGCTAGACATAATCGAGGACAGGGCTGATTGATTTTGGTAATCTCCAGCGTACCTGTCCTTCTTTTTTTGCGCTTTCCTTATCCCGAACTGACGTTAAATACTATAGCCACGGTACGCCCATCTAGCATACCTAGCCCTATCCATCGTTCCTCTCCATAATCTTGTCTTTCGTCTAGCGAGATGCGAACAGGATATCTAAAAGCTTTAGAAGCATCAGATAAGTCCAACCCATGTTTTGCAATATTCGATTGGTTCTTCTGGGCATCCCACTCAAACTTCATTTAATCGACGCTAACCCTAATATGCAGTCAGATGTACTCTTAATTTCTTTAGCCTAGCGCTCCGAGAGAACGTAGAAAGGGGTCATCAGCAAAATAGTCGGTAATGTCGCTCAGATCTTGGCTGTCAAAAACGCGGATGACGTAGCAGCTTATGTCTGCTTCGCCTACTGTAATCGCTCTAGCGTTTTATTCACAAAGGTTTCACCATCTATAGGAGGTGTGCGCTTAGATGCCTCAATCGCGGCATCAACTTTTCCTCGAACCTTCTCTACCCAGTTAGCTTCAGACCGCTCGTACTCATCTAACAGGCAAAGGGCAAGCTCCAGTACCTCTTTAGCAGAGCGATATTTCCCAACCTGAAGTTTGGTCTGAACGAAGCGCTCTTGATCGGAAGTAAGGCTAACACTTACGACGACCTGCTAACTATACTATCTGGTTGACTGACAAAAAAGTGTTGCTATCGGCTGTATCGCATTGACGACAACGGATAGC
>QBMC01000097.1 GCA_003242035.1 Nodosilinea foveolarum
AATGGAATTACAGAGCTATTCCTGAAAACTTGACAGTTATTGATTGAGCGTTCCTTAATTTGATAGTCATTTAGCTCAGCGACTACTTTAGGTGACCAGCGATCAGAAAACTTCGAGAACTTTTGCGCTAGATTAATAACCTCGGCCACGGATTAAAACTCCATCAAAACAAACGCTAATAGTATTTTATCGGCGATCTGGCGATCTCAAACATTTAGAGATTTTGCTATTCTTCGAGCGATAGTCCCCGTTCCTCTAAATCCTGCTTGATAGAGATCAGTATTCCACTAGCTTGCTGAATCGACCGACTGGCTTCCGCCTCAGAAGGATCTTCTGCGCTGTCTGGATATCGACCATTGACAGCCCAACCTGTCAAAGTGTCTAGGTCTGGATAGTCTTGAACGCATTTCCATTCTTTAGGCAGTCGGTCTCTCAGCTCATCTAAATCGTGAACGAAAGGAAAATCGATTCGTAGAAAAATCAATCCTGCTTTTATTGCTTTTTCTGCCGCTTGCTGCGAGTGATAGCATACTTGATTGGTAAGGTCTTTGTTCGTTTTTAGGAGTGCCTTAGCAGCGCGGAGATCGCTTTGTGCATAAGCGAGCCATTTCAATGTCTGATTAGAGAAGTCGCTAGCGTTGCTCATACAACGTCCTTCCCTCTTGAATAGCAGGTCTGATAACAGTTCCTAAAAGCTGACTGTACTTTTCAATATCTTCTGGAGTTGCGACGATAATGTCTTTGGCTATTGGGAAATCAGAAAGCAGCTTGCGAATATCCGATATCCGTTTGCGTTTGTTCTCTATCGTCTCGAATACAACTAGCAGGTCAATGTCGCTATGAATTGTAGCCGTTCCAGTGGCATGAGAGCCAAACAAAATCAGCTTTTTCGGCTGAAACTTTTCTACGATTCTTTCGGTTGCCTCTCGAATCCAGTACCGGGGATTGGCATTTTTCCAGTCGAGCGGTTTGTCTGCGGATAGAAAAGGCTCGCGATCGCAAACCTGTTTCACAACTGTAATTTGAACAGTATCTCCTGGCTCAAATGGCAGCTCGTTTAAGACAACAGCGCCATCTTTCGAGAGGGTCGCTTCAACGATTACTCTGTCCATATTTGCGTCCTACTGCCAAAGTCTTTTTTACTTTAGCTTAGGGATTGGACGCCAGCCATAGATATTACGAGTAATAGCAACATCGCTGGCGGACTTAAACCTATCGGAAGTTGTACAAGCGGCTACCGCGAATTTGCAAGACGGGATAGCTGAGCGATCGCACCATCGGCTCATCATGCGTCGTCACCACCACCGTAATTCCAATGCTGTTGAGCTTGCGCAAAATATTGATCACCTGACGGGCATTGTCGCCATCTAGGTTTCCAGTCGGCTCGTCTGCCAAGAGTAACGGCGGCGTACCGACTACGGCGCGGGCAATACTCGCCCTTTGCTGCTCGCCACCCGAAAGCTGAGACGGAAAGCGGTCGGCCTTGTTTTGCAAG
The DNA here is from genome assembly GCA_003242035.1 of Nodosilinea foveolarum. Lineage (GTDB taxonomy): Bacteria > Cyanobacteriota > Cyanobacteriia > Phormidesmidales > Phormidesmidaceae > Phormidesmis > Phormidesmis foveolarum. Next base: position 1,496 of record QBMC01000097.1, read on the forward strand.
CCCACCATTTTGAGCGTAACCGGCAGGCGGCGATTGATTTCTTTGCGGCTGAAGCCCTGCGCATGGAGGACAAAGGCCACATTTTCGGCGACGGTGCGGGTGGGAATCAGCTTATAGTCTTGAAATACCACGCCAATGCGACGGCGCAGCATGGCCAGCCGATTGCCGCGCAGGTTCGCAATGTCCTGACCGTTGATAAAGATATTGCCTTCGGTGGCTTTTTCCTGACCGTAGAGCAGCTTTAGTAACGTAGACTTGCCCGCGCCTGAAGGCCCAGTGATGAAGAGAAAGTCGCCTTTTTTGAGCGTCAGGTTGATGTCTAGTAGTGCCGGTGCGCCGTTGGCGTAGGCTTTGCTGACGTGGCTAAGGGCGATCTCTGGGGCCGCAGGCAACTGGCTCGACTGCCCAGCAGCGTCGTCTAATAGTTGCTGAGGAACCGCCGAAACGGGGGCTTCTAGCCCGGCAGCGGCCTTAGGTCTAAATTGAAACGGCATCCTGAAGGCGGCAGGGGCAGATTTTGCGTGAGCCTTGGGCGAAAGGATGGAGATCATAGAGGGGTGACGAGGGGAGGATGATCCGATTTTGATGCGCTGGACTTAATATTCCCGTTCATCAGCTCAAGTTGATGATGAACTGAGTAAGAAGTGTGAGATTTAAAGCTGAGTTTTGCAAAAGTAGGGGAAGTTGGCGCTATTCGCTATCGGCCATTGTCCTTTATGTAGTTGGGCCTAGCTGAACCATTTGTCTATGAGCTGATCCATCTCGCCGCTAGATTTAATCTCTGAAATGGCGTCGTTGAGGCTTTGGCGCAGGGGTGAATTTTTGGGCAAGGCGATCGCACTCCCCTTAGACTGGTCATCTTGCACAATCCTCAGCCCCAAGTCTGGATAGTCTTGCAGGCGGGTCTCCGCAATATTCGCCTCTAAAATAGCCGCTTCGACTGCGCCAATTTCTAACGCCTTGAACAATTCATCGAGCGTATCGTAAGGAACCACGTCGATATTGGGATAGTTTTCGCTGAGGCGATTAGCAAATCGCGCCTGCCCGCTGCTCGCTCGCACCCCAATAGTCTGATAGCTCAAATCGCGCGAGTCTAAGTATCCGTCTAAAGAGACCAGCGCCTGTTGGGAGCGATAGTAAATGTCTGAAAAGTCTACTCGCTGCTTGCGGCTGCGCGTGGGTTCTAAGGCTGCGATCGCCAGATCCGCCTCATCCGCTTCTAGCGCCGGAATCAGCTCATCAAACTCCAAATCAACCACTGACAGCTCTCGCCCTAGCCGTTCTGCAATCAGCCGGACTAAGTCAATATCAAAGCCGACAATCTGCTCGCTCTCTGCGCCTGCGCCTGCTGCTAGCGCTTCATAAGGCGGATAGTTAGCCGAGGTAGCCACCACCAGCGTTTTACGATTACGCACCACCGTCGCCGCGCCTTCAGCCAAGTCATCATCTTTCGGGGAAGACCTAGACGCCCCACAGCTCCCAAAAGCCATACTCGCCGCTGGCAGCGCCAATCCACCCACCGCCAAACGTCCCAAAAACCGCCGCCGCTTCATCCGTCTGCAACCCTCAACGCCCGCACCCCGCGTAATTCACAACTCATAACTCATAATTCATAACTCCTTCACCCTTTGCGTAGTCGATACCAAAAAGAAGCCCAAACAAACTGCGGCAGCGCCAGCATTCTACGCCAGCGCCAGGGTTCTTGATAAAGTCGATACAGCCATTCTAGGTGAGCATTGCACATCCATTTGGGGGCGCGGGCCTTCATCCCCGACCAAATATCGTAGCTGCCGCCCACCCCAATCCACACCGCGTTGGGGCACAAATGGCGATGCTCAGCAATCCAAAATTCTTGACGCGGTACGCCCAGCCCCACAAAAATTACGTCCGGCTGCACCTCAACGAGTCGGTTGATAAAGTCGTCGAATTCTACGCCTTTGATATAGCCATGTTGCACTAAAGCCAGGTTGAGTTGAGGCGATCGCCCCTGCCAATGCTTAGCCGCTGCGGTCACCACCTCAGGCTTACCACCATAAAAAGCCACCTTCTGCGCTGGCCCCAGGCTACTGAGCAAATCTGCCGCTAGCTCAATCCCTGGATACCGCTTTACCGGCAGTCCCTTAAAAAGCTTAAAGTACAGCTCAATCCCAGAGCCGTCCGGCGCAACCAAATCTGCCGACTGAATAAACTGCCGTAGCTGCGCATTTTCCTGAGCCTGCATACACATCTCAGCGTTTAGCGTCACTACATGCGTACTTTCGCGCTGCTCCGCCCGACGACGCAGCCAGCCGACATAATCCGGGCTTTGATGAACAGGCAGTCCCATCACCGTTAGCGTTTTCAAGTCTTCTTTCTCATTCACAGCCTGAAGTTATATCTCGCAAAGTCTAATAGTCCGTTTCTTCTTCGTACTCCATCACCTTTTTCTTCGGGATATTCAACGGCTTCTGGCGCTCAATCAGTTCCTCTTCTTTGGCGGGTTCGCCCCAGATGTCGCCCTCTACATCCACGTCACTGACGGGTTCGACAATGGGCGATCGCTGCGGTTCTGGCCTTTCTTGCGATCGCTGCGGCTCTCTGTCCTGTTCTCGCGGGGGAGCGGCTTCTGGTCTTGGCTGCGATCGCTCCTGTGGTCTTTCCTGCGGTCTTTGTCGCTCGTCCGCCATCGGACGTTCCTGCTCTCGCCGCCCCTCATTACGAATGCCAGACGGAAGCTGATTCGACGTAGACACTGGCATCACATAGCCATCACTCAAGCCCCGATCCCAGGGCGCACTGCCCAGGCCCAGTCGCTCCAGCAGACCCACGCTCAACTGCACCAGCTTTTCCTCACTGCCCTCAAACACAATAATTCGATCTGGCCCAGTGCTAACAATTTCTTCCACCGGCAGCTCGTAAGTACTCACCACCTGATCGGGAATCTGTGGCAGACCAAAGGAAGCAACCACAATCGTTTCCAGCTTGCCACTAATTACATCGAACTTAAAGCCGCGCACCTTGCCCAGCACCTCACCCGACTCGGTAATCACCTCGCTATTGACCAGGCTATTAAACGGTGCGGTACTGACATCGCCGTCGAGCACCATATCGTCGTCAACCAGAATCACATCGCCCATCTGCCGAATATCGGTCAGCAGCATAGTCTTTTCGTTACTGGCAATTACTTTAGAGAGTAGGTTTTCTTGAAGACCGACGGCCACTACTTCTAGCCGGTCTAAATCGACCCAAAGCTGACTCACCATACCTAATCGGCGGCCATTGCTACGGGTAATCACCTGAGTGCCTACAATATCGGAGCGGAGTCGGCTTTGTTCGAAAGACATGGCTAGTTCAAAAGGGCCTAAGAAACGGCGCAGCAATGCAAGGGGGAAGCCATAACGATGGAATTTTGGTTACGGCAGGGCTTGAGGGACTATACCTCAAATTAAAGGTTCATTGTATCGAATGACGAGCCGCCTACGCGAGGAGGAATGCCGAACCATGATTTGTAGGTTTCCTACGGCGTAGAATCTGCGCACGTAGAATCTGCCCACTGAAAATACGGGCAGGTTTAAGCGCAGCGCTATTGAGTTTACGAGGTTTGCAATTGAGTTCACCATAAGTAGGATCTAGTTCACGAACGGTAACAGCGATTTCCAAGACATCAACAACCTGTTTGGAATGCTTCACGGTGAATACAGATTAGAGAAGAATCGACCGCTTAAAGTTTTGCTACGACGGCAGAATCGCTACAATGGCCACCTTGAGATTTGGGGGGGGTGCGGCCCTCCTCAAAAACCATCCGTCAACCTCTTCGCAGCCAGCAACAGCAGAAGTAATAGAGGCCCATCGAAGTGCACTGATGAAAGCTCTATTCGCAATTTTGTTAAAATAGAGGCGGCAAAAGCTACATGATATAGAATTGTAGTCGTTCATCAGCTCAAATCTAATCTCTCTCATTAGATCGCTAGGTTGCTTTCGCCAAGTTAATTCCTAGCACTTGCGTATAAGCGCCTCTCGCCTGCGTTACCCCAATCGTGCGCTCTGCGGCCTCAATCATTGGACGGCGCAGACTTACCACAATAAACTGCGCCAGCTTTGCCTGCTGCTGAATCATCTTAGAGAGTCGTTCTACGTTCGCACCATCTAGAAACATGTCTACCTCATCGAAGGCGTAGAACGGAGAAGGGCGATAGCGCTGAAGGGCAAAGATAAAGCTCAGCGCAGTGAGTGATTTTTCACCACCGGACATTGAAGCTAGACGGCGTACCTGCTTGCCTTTGGGATGCGCGACTAGCGTTAAGCCACCGTTAAAAGGATCCTGGGTGTCCTCTAGCTGAAGGTATCCGTCGCCGTCGGAAAGCTCTTCGAAGATAGAGACAAAGTTCTCGTTTACCGCGTCAAAGGCTTCTTTAAAGGCTTCTTTTCTCAAGGTTGTAAAGTTCTCAATGCGTAGCAGCAGCTCTGTACGTTCTTCTTCTAAGGTGGTGAGCTTTTCAGTCAGTTCTTCTAATCGCTCTAGGGTGCGCTCGTACTCTTCTAATGCCAGCATGTTGACTGGTTCTAACGCTTCTAGTCGGCGCTGAAGCGATTTTAGAGACTTGTTCAACTCTTCTAGGGTCAGATCTTCGGGAATTTCGGGCAGCGCCTCGGGTAGCTCTATGGCCTGCTGTGCGATGGTGGCTTGCAGATCTTCCAGTTGTTGTCGTCGCAGTGCCTGGGTCTCTTGTAGCTTTTGCAATTGCCACTGGTTGTTCTGCTGCTGGTTCTGTTCTTCTTTATATTGGCGCTCTTTGGCGTCGCGCTGGTTTTTCTCTTGCTTTAGCTTTTCGTCTAGGATGGCGATCGCCCCTCTAGTCTGTTCGCTAGTCTCCTTCAAACCCTGCTGCTGCTTCATCAGCTCGCTCTGCTGATTAATCTGAGTCTGCTGCTGCTCGCGCAAAGCCGCAATCTGCGAGAGATCTCTTTGAATTCGCTCCTGCAATCGCTCCTGCTGAGCCGCTAAATCTTGCTGCTGCCTTTCCGCCTCGCGCAGTTTTTGTTGTTCTTCATTCAGGCGCGCTTCAAACGTCCGCACCTGTCCCTGTGCCTGCTGCCACTCGCTGTGGCTCTGAGACTTCTCCATCTCGGCTAGTGCCTGCCGCTGGTCAGTCAATATCCGCTCTTGCGAAGGCAAGGCAGATTCAATCTCACTTAGCCGCTTTTTCGTCTGCGCCTGCTCGCGGTCGGAGCGGTCGAGCTGATCTTTGGTTTGCTTTAGTCGCTGCGTTAGGGCTTGCTTTTGACTCGCGGCCTGACTCGCCTTAAGTTCTTCCTCGCGGTAGCTTTGTCTCGCTTCTATCAGCGCTTGCGACTTGGCCTTGGCCTGCATCGTTAGCTGATTCACCGTTTGCTCGCAGCGGCTGAGAATGGAATTAATTTCGGCTAGGCGATCGCGCAATCCCTTCGCCTCCTCAGACTCACCCGCCGCCACCGTGCCAAAGTGCAGTTGCCCGCCCCGACGCAAGCTACCGCCGGTCATCGCCCCGCTAGACTCTAAAATCTCGCCCTCTAGCGTCACCATCCGAAACTTACCCATGTTTCGCCGCGCTTCGGCCAGCGACTCAAACACCACCGTATTGCCAAACACAAAGGCAAACACATCGGCGTATTTGTCTTCGCACTCAATCAAATTCACCGCGTAGTCGATAAAGCCATCGGGCCGGTTCCACTTGTCCGCAGGTTTGAAGTTCGGTACTCGAATTTTGTTCAGGGGCAAAAAGGTGGCGCGGCCTGCTCGCTTTTGCTTTAGCAGGTCAATCCCTTGCGAAGCCACTCGGTCATCTTCTACAACCATAAAGCCCATTCTGCCGCCCGCCGCAATTTCTAACGCGAGCTGAAACTTCTTATCTACCTGGCCTAGCTCCGCCACGATGCCGCACAGCCCGCTAATGCCGCTACGCTTTAGCGTTTCGGTAGCCTGTGTCCCCTGAGATTCCTTAGTCGCTTGCTCTTGCGCTTCTAGCTTGTCTAGCTCGCGCTGCTTCTCACGTTGCTCTTGCAGCAGCCGGTTCAGCGTTTGCGTTTGCGTTTGCAGTTCGGCTTCTGCTTCAGCGACCGCTTGCGCTAAAGACTGAATTTTTGCCTGTCCGCTGTTCTCATTTTCATGGGTCTGACCATCACTAGAGTCGGCCTTCTTACGCTCAGACAGAGCCGCATCGCCGCTCATTTCTCGCTCTAAACCCGCTAGCGTCTCTCGTTGCGTCACGGTTTGCGCTTCGAGCTGGCTAATCCGTTCTTGCAGCCTCACCTGCTCAGAGCGCTGAGGCTCTAGCTTGGCTAGCAGGGTTTCTATTTGATGGCGCAGGTTGGTCTGCTGCTTGATCCAGGCTTGAGATTGATCGGCGATCTCAGTCGTCTCTTCCCGCTTGGCCTCCAACATTTTCAAAGCCTCATCCCGGCTCGCCTGAAGCTGCTCCAGATCTTCCTCAGTCAATGTCTTCAGCCTTTGCCCAAGCGTTTCTAGCTGGCCTGACTGCGTCTGTATCGTCGCCTGCAAGTTTCCTAGCTGCGCGGCCACCTCACGCGCAGAGCCACCCAAACCTTCCGTTTGCCTTACTAGCTGCCGCAATTCCGCCTCCTGCGTCGCCAGCGTCGCCTGCAAAGTCAGGTACTCTTCCTCACCTAGCGCCTTTACCTGCGCGTTCAGCCCTTCTAGCGCCTCAGCCGTCTGTTCCATCTGCTCGGCTAGCGCCGTAATCTTCTGCTCAATGCCTTCCCCTTCCTGCTGGCCCCGCTCAATCTGCCCGATGAGTCCTTCTGCCTGCCGCTGATTGGCCCGCCAGGTCATCACGCCTTCCCACCGCTGCTGCTCTTGCAGGGTTGCCTTTAGTTGTTTATACTTCTCTGCCTTCTTCCGGTCTTGATCTAGCCGCTCTAGCTGGTCAATCAGCTCTTTCTCGACAATTCGAAACCGCTCCTCGCGATCTTTCACCACGTCTAGCTTCGACTTCGCCTGATTGATTTTGCGGTCGAACGAAGCCACGCCCGCCAACTCGTCAATAATTTCTCGCCGCTCGCGGGCATTCATCGAAATAATGCTAGTGACGTCGCCCTGAAGCACCACGTTGTAGCCTTCGGGGTAAATGCGAAACCGCTGTAGCTGCTCGTGTAGCTGGTTGAGCGTACAGGGTTCGCCGTTGATGTAATAGTTAGAGGTGTAAGTGCCTTGCGCAGTGACTCGCAGCCGCCGGGTCACTTGCCACTCGTTCGGCGGGGTCCCGTGCTGACCGCTGCCATTTTGACTAGCCGCCCGCCCATTGGTCGGCGTACCGTTACTTGGCGTACCCTTACTCGGCAAATGATTACTCGCCTCAAACACCTCCATCGCCAAACCAGTCGCGTCCAGAGAGTCGTCGTCTGCCAGCGCCTGAGCCTCAATTCCTTCAGCTTCAATAGCGTCATCTGCCAGCGCCTGAGCCTCGTCTTGATCGCTCCGTAGAACAATCTCATCCTCGCCCTCGGTGATGAGCATGTCGGCCACGTCGCTAATATCGAACGTCGCCGTGACAATCGTTTCTACCGTAGCGCGGCGTTTAGCCTGCGTTTGATTCACCAAATCGGGCAGTCGTTCGGCTCGCATTCCCCGAGAGCTGGCAAGGCCCAGGCAAAATAGCAGCGAGTCGAGAATATTCGATTTGCCAGAGCCGTTCGGCCCAGAAATGACGGTAAAGCCTGGGAGCAGGGGGACATCTGTTGACCCACCAAACGATTTAAAATTCGAGAGTTCGACTCTTTTTACGTGCACTCAAAGCGTCGCACTAGATGCAGTGCGTTCTTATATATCTTCTTGTGTATCAATCGGAAGCTACAAAACAAATGTACTAACTAGAATAGCAAGGCGACCCGCAATATAGACCCACAATATATAGGTCAAGCCGTACTTTTAACAGACAATGGCGCAGAAAACACCCTTTTAGTCGAAAAGTATTCAATCTTGTCGCGGCTGGCTGGCTGCAAATAATGAGATGGTCGCCCCAGCGGGATAGGAATTAGCAGCGGAATATCCTACAGCAGAATATATTTAAGGAGGCATTCTCCACAAAAGCGCCTTGCCATCGCGATCAGCGGAGTTTTCTCAGTGACTTTTCCGTCTAGCCCCTATCAACCGTCCGCCTCTAGCCCCACGTCGCCGGGGCCAGCTCTGCTGGGATTTGATCCAGGGAAGGACAAGTGCGGGCTGGCCATCGTTGGGCTAGATGGCGCACTGCACTATCACGAGGTGATTGCTGTCGCTGAGGTGGTAAATACGATTGAGCAGTTGAGATCGCGCTATCCCGTATCTGGCATTGTCTTAGGCGACCAAACCGGCTCTAAGCGCTGGCAGCAAGAAATAGCCAAGCTGCCCAATGCGCCTAGAGTGACCCTCGTAGACGAACGATATAGCTCTTTGGAAGCGCGCGATCGCTACTGGGAAATGTTTCCCCCCAAAGGACTCGGCAAGCTGATTCCCCAGAGCCTGCGCAGCATTCCCAGGCCGATTGATGACATTGTGGCGATTTTGCTGGTAGAGCGCTATCTGAAAAGGCTTTCCGGTAGGGAGTAGGCTTCGACTACGCTCAGCCTACGGTTGGCCCCTTCTCATGACGAAATCTGGAACTGACTAAACCTGTCAACGAAGCCCGGTGACTGAGCGTAGCCGAAGTCACAACTGCGCTCGAATCGTAAACGAATAATCCCCTCCTGGCTCTAGCTGATAGTCGAACTGCTCTAAAAACCGACCGAGCGGTTCCAGTATCAGCGCTCTGCCAAGTGAAGGTTCTATGGTCAGCACTCCCTGACGAAAGCGCCAGCGAAACTCCCACTCAAATTCATTCGCACTCACCGCGCCTTCAATTCGGCCCGTTTTCCAGGACTGATGGGTAATGCGAACATGGGCGGTGGTCGCCGGTAGATGATGGCTAGAACTCACGCGGACTTAGCGCTCCTTAGAAAATAGGCGACGGCTTTAAACTTTCTGCTTTTAAACTTATAGACTCATTTTGGCGTTGGCGCAGCCTCTCCCCAAGGAGACTCGCAACAAATCTCAATAGCCAAACGTCAGCGCCCAACCAATCGTCAGCAAAATCAGAAGTTGCCTTAAGTCGAGTTTGGGTGACAGCCCGTTTGTCTGTCCTCTATCTACGGTTCACTCGCGACCCATTTACGACCATCTGCGGCTCAAAATGGAACCATTCGGCGGATGTCTGCCGTTAGCTCTGTTCAAGGCATCGCCAAAGACGATAGCCTATAGGGTGTTTACCCCCGTCGGTCAGAATTTACCTGGTCAGAATATACCGTGCCTAAGGTTGGCCTTATCTACAACGACATCAAGCCGGTTGCCACTGGTGCCGCTCAAATGCTGCGCGATCGCCTGGAGTCTCTAGGCCATGAGGTTTGTATGGCGACTGGCGCAGCAGGCATTCTAGGCTACTCGCAGCCCGGTAAACCCGTCTGCCACACCCCAGTCGATAGCTTGGTGCCACCCGGCTTTGACGAAGACATGGAATTTGCCGTGGTCTTTGGCGGCGATGGCACGGTGCTATCTGCTTTTCGTCAGGTCGCCCCGAAGGGAATTCCGCTATTGGCCGTAAACACCGGTCACATGGGGTTTATCACCGAAATCTACCTCAGCCAGCTAGACAAAGCCATCGACCAGCTACTAGCTAATCAGTATCAGGTTGAAGAGCGCTCGATGATAATAGTCAAGCTCTACAGCCACGACATGGTGATGTGGGAAGCGCTTTGCATGAACGAAATGGTGATTCAGCGGCAGCCGCTCACCAGCATGTGCCATTTTGAAGTGCAGGTGGGCAACCACTCGCCGGTCGATATCGCCGCCGACGGCATTATTATTTCCACCCCGACTGGCTCTACCGCCTACTCGCTTTCAGCCGGGGGGCCAGTGATCGCGCCGGGGGTGCCGGTTCTTCAGCTCATCCCCATTTGCCCGCATTCGTTGGCTTCGCGCGGGCTGGTCTTTCCTAACTGCGAACCCATCACCATCGACTCTGTCAATCCCGATTCGCTGGTGATGGTGGTCGATGGCAATGCCGGTTGCTATGTAGAGCCAACCGACCGAGTTTATGTGGAGCGATCGCCCTACAACGCCCGATTTGTCCGATTAAAGCCACCCGAATTCTTCCGCGTCCTACGAGAAAAGCTCGGTTGGGGGCTACCCCACATTGCCAAGCCAACTTCCGTAGAGCTACCCTGAGCGCACCCCATTCATTACGGAACCCGATTACCGGCGAACTGCTCATGATTGTGCCTACCGATTCATCCAAGTCAGACAGTGCTGCGCTCCCCGTAGTACTTGTGGTCGAAAGCACCGAGGCGATCGCTGATAACATTGGCGTTGACCTACACGAGGCGGGATATAAGCCGGTATTGGCCAACTCGCTATCAGCCGGGCTTACTCAGGCTAAACAGGCGGCTCCAGCGCTGATCGTGGTGGCGCGGCGACTGGCTGAAGACTCTGGCCTGGAGCTGTGCCGCCGCCTGCGAGACGACCAGAACCGCGTCCCCATTTTGCTGATGATGAACCAGGATGAGCTGTCGGATCGGATCGCCTGCCTGGAAGCGGGCGCAGACGATTACTTTTTAGCGCCTTACCGCAGCGACGAATTTATTCAGCGGGTGAACGCCTACCTTAAGCCCAGCACCGCCAGTGGCGAACAGCTTCGATTTGCCGACATGGTGCTAGACCTGACTCAGCGGCATGTGGTGCGCGGCGATCGCATCATCGAACTCACCATGAAGGAATTCGAGCTGCTGAAATATTTGATGGAGCATCCGCGCGAAGTGCTCACGCGCAAACAGATTTTAGAGAGCGTGTGGGGCTACGACTTTATCGGCGAGTCGAACGTCATTGAGGTGTATATTCGCTACTTGCGACTGAAAATAGACGCCGAGAGTGAAAAGCGCCTGATCCAGACGGTGCGTAGCGTAGGTTATGTTCTGCGTGAAAGCTAGCGCCTTAAATCCTGTTTTTGAAAGGACGGAAAAACCTATGCATACCCAGAACTTGTACGCTGCTAAGCCAAACCGCCATCGTCTAGGCGTTGGCCAACTCAGAACGGGTCGATCCACGAAGAAATCTAAGCAATGGACGCGTCGGATGGCGCTGTTGCTATTGCTCTCAACGCTGCTAATTGGCTGCACCGATGTTTCGGAGCCGGTGGTAGAGACGTCAGGAGAACAGACGGTGGCTGCAACCGAAGTTCCAGATAAAGAGATTACGCTGAGCGGGCCAGGACAGCTTTTGGAAGTGAGTGCGATCGCTCAAATCAAAGACCAGCCCTTTCAGCTAGAAGTTGCCCAAACCCCACAGCAGCAAGCGCTTGGCCTGATGTTCCGCTCCGAGCTACCCGACAATCGAGGAATGCTTTTCCCCTTCTCTAGCCCGCGCCGCGCCTCTTTTTGGATGAAAGACGTCCCCGTCCCGCTAGATATGGTTTTTATCTACCAAGGCAAAGTCGTCGCCGTCATTACCGCCCCGCCCTGCACCATAGAACCCTGCGACACCTACGGCCCCGGCAATCAAATTGTCGATCAGGTACTGGAGTTAAGGGGCGATCGCGCCAGCGAAATCGGTCTGCAACCCGGAGACACGGTCGATATTCAGCCACTTTCCACCCAGGAAGATATCAACAGCAAATAGGGCATCACATCTAAACCGCATCAAATCTAATTAAAATCTATAATTTTTCAAACCCGTCTTACCTTTTGGCCAAACTACCGTAGAATTACGTAACTTCCTGACTGCTTTTGAATTACTTTGGGTAATTATTTTGTTTTTGAGGATAGAAATTGGGTTTACTTGATTTTAGATTCTGGTAATTGCTAAAAGCTCCTTGACATAAGTCTTTAGAGAGCATATGTTCGTACTTTAGAAAGAGCACAAGCTGACCGACTTACGTAAAAATACCCAAACAGTCAAGTCTCGCCTGAATCCATCTCCTATTTGTTTCAATTTTCGAGCGATGATATCCAACGATTACACCAAACTGATTCGGTTTTTGCAGGACGAGCTATTGGTGCCACCAGGCGCAATTAAGCGAGCGCTTCAGCAGTGCAAGCAGGACATTGGCCCCTTGCCGATGGTGCTGTGGCAAGAGGGCGTAGTGAGCTTGAAGCAGCTAGAAAGAATTTTTGACTGGATGGAAGTGGTTTAGCGATTGCTTGAATATAGCCTAGAAGAAATCGAAAGGCTTAACTTCGTACGCTTGCTACAATCGGACTACTCCTCAACGAGGGTCTACTGATGGTGACTTCGCCACTCACTCCCGATAAGGTTCAGGCACTCTACGAGTCTGATTATTTAGCTTGGACAGAAGCTACGCTAGGGCAACTAAGCCGTAAAGACTACGACAATGTTGACTGGGAAAATTTGATTGAGGAACTCTCAGGCATGGCTCGTAGTGAAAAACGAGGGCTGAAGAGTAATCTCATTGTTATCTTGCTGCATTTGCTGAAGTGGCAATATCAGCCAGCTCGCAGAAGTGGAAGCTGGTCGGGTAGCGTTGTGGAACACCGGGGACGGGTGCAGGATGCGATCGCCGACTCGCCTAGCCTGAAACAGTCCTTACCAGAAATATATGACAGCGCGTATGTCAGAGCAGTGAAGCAAGCCGCTAAGGAAACGGGGCTTGCGGAAAGTACTTTTCCGGCTATCTGCCCCTACGAGATAGCGCAAGCGCTAGACGACGATTTTTTCCCCCGAATAAATTTACTTTGCTGGAGGATTCACTGATGACGACTTCACCGCCATTCACCGATCAGTCTTCTCTGTTTAATGCAGAAACTTCGCCAGCCCTTTACGACCGCGATTATTTTGCTTGGATAGAGGCTACGCTTTATCACTTACAACAGCAAGATTACAGCAGCGTTGACTGGACTAACTTGATTGAGGAAATTTCTGATATGAGTCGCAGCGAGAAGCGAAGGTTGAAGAGTAATCTCAGAGTTGTTCTGATGCATTTGCTTAAGTGGCGGTATCAACCAGAGTGCAGAAGCGGAAGCTGGCAATCCAGCATTATCGAGCACCGTATTAGAGTTGACCAAAATCTGAACGAGTCGCCTAGTCTCAAACCATTTCTAGAAAAAGAGTTCTTAGGTGTTTATCGCGATGCGGTAAAGATAGCCGCTGCGGAGACTGGATTGCCAATGGAGACTTTTCCAATGGATTGTCCTTATGCGATCGCCCAAGTACTAGACGAAAACTTCCTACCCGAATAAACCTAATCTTTGCCTGCATTTATGGGTATTGCGGTACTAGCAGCTTGCCTATCCATCACCCACTGTCCGATCAAGTAAACCAGCGCACTCACCAGCATTCCAGGCAGCACTTCGTACATGGCACCGGACAGTTCGTAATATTTCCACAGCCAAGCAGCGGCAATTCCAGCGGTCATCATGGTGATCGCCACTGGCGTTGCCACGGGCCTTTCCCAGGCTCTCACTACCAGCAACACGCCCAGCCCTGAAGCCAGCAGCGACCAGGCAAACGTAATCAGGCCAAAAACGCTGTCATTGTTGATGAGGGCGATCGCTAGCACAACTCCCGTCACAATCAAAGTCCCCAGCTTAGCCGCCCGGTAAGAATGAGACATTCCGGGAAACAAATCCTGAGTCAGCGCCGCTGAGCAAGAAAGAATCTGCGAGTCTGCGGTAGAAATAGTCGCCGCAAAAATGCCCGCCAGCATTACGCCCACTAAAACAGCCGGTAGCAGATCTACCGACAAATCGAGCAAAGCAAGTTCGGGATCGGCAAGGTTTGGCAGTAAAACTCGCCCAGCCCAGCCAATAAAGATAGCGGCAAAGGCCGTCACTAGGCCACAGATTGTTCTAATATCGCGAGCTTTGCCCATATTGTTAGCATCGTCAATAGCCATAGCTCGCACTAGAATATGCGGCTGTCCCACCGCGCCAAATCCAGCGACTAGCCAACCAATGAAAAACGGAAAGAAACCCCATTGCAGGTCCGCAGGAAAAAGCGCGACCAAATTAGTATCAATGCTTTCTAGATTTGAGAAAATGTTCTCAACGCCGCCGCCTGCGCCGATAGTATAGACCAGCAGCAGCAGCAAAGCGCCGATCATCACAACAGTTTGCACCGCATCTGTCCAAATAGAAGCGCGGATACCGCCAGAAAAACAATAAACAACAACAATAACCGCACCGATCAAAATGCCCCAGACAATATTCCAACCAAAGAGACTGTTGAGCGCCTTGCTGCCCGCCAAGAGCTGTGCGGCGGCGTAAGTGCCCAAAAACATAATCGTAATCAGCGCGGAGGTTGCTGAGATTAGCCGATGACCAGACTGTTTTTGAGCTAAAAAATTAGGGACAGTTTCAGAGTCGGAGGCTTCTGAAGCGGTTCGAAGCTGTTTGAACACTAGCAGCCAGGAGAGATAGTCGCCAATGGCCCAACCAATAGCTAGCCAAATGGCAGAAATGCCGCTCGTGTAGGCATAGCCCACCTGCGCAGTGAACAAAAAGCCGCTCTGCCCGGTAGATAGTGCTGAAAGGGCGACGAGCCAAGGGCTTACCGATCTACCGGCTAGGAGATAATCGGTGGTGGTACTTTGTCTTTGGGTGGAGGAATAGAGGCCGACAGCAGTAAACAGGAGTAGGAATGCAATGAAGGTGAGAGCGATCGCCATGAAATTAGTAGAGCTAGCACTACTCCCTATAAATACCAATCAATCCTACAGAAGAAATGTACCTTTGGAGAAGTTGTTAATAGAACAAGCGGCTCCCAGGTTGTACAAAGTCATTAGCAAGAACGGGCGATCGCGCTCTCCCTGCTTCACCATGACCAACATAGTGAAGTGCAACCCCATCATCTGCTGCGATCCCTTCGGACAAATCGCCTCGAGCAATCTGCTGGCGGCAAATAGGCAGTCGTCTGCTTTCGCCGTCGTAGTAGGGACAGTGAGAGCCTGCTAGAAATCTAAGTGCTTCGAACTGCGCGTACTGTCCTGGAACAACTGAGTCAGAAAGCCCTTCCTCGAACTAGCAGACGGAGCCTACACTTAAACCGTATAGAACAGTTCCACTTTCCCAAGCTTGACGTAATAGTTTATCTAGGCCCCAAGCTTTCTAAAGCACAAGCAGATTGAACGTAGAGCCACCGCCTACGTAGATGACATCTTGTTCTTCAATAAACGCATTGAGTCCACCAGCGGTTAGGAAAAACAACCTGAGATGACAAGGGCGACAGTCCATCTGAATGTAAGCGTCGTAGAATCGGCGGATATCGTTATCGTTATCGCCGCTAGCCGTTGGTAAAAAGCAAGCTTTGGGTGTCTGATGGGGCGACTGTTCTAGAATGTAGCGATCAGGCAGAAGATTCTCAGGCTCCATCGGAAAGCCACCGCCGCCAAGTGCGATAATTTGTTGTTTGGGCTGAGTCATTTTGTTATTCGACAGCTTTTGCTATCAGGTTTAGTAGATCTCTGAAGGGGTGACACAACAGCTACAGCGTAGCCATGACAGTCTCTATGGCTTTTA
>QBMC01000098.1 GCA_003242035.1 Nodosilinea foveolarum
TGACTCACCGCAAGATTTGCCCACAGTGGAATTATATGGTTCATCCTCGTACCTCAGAATGGCAGATAGCATGAAATTATTAATTTACAAGCCCTTACGTTCGCGGGGTCCTAGAGCCAACCGTCGATCAGCTCAAGCGCAAGCTCGCAAAAAGGCGTCAGCAGGGCGAAGTCCCCAACGATCCGCTCAAGCTTATTGGCACTTCTGGCACAATAGAATGCATTGCGATCTTAAACGCCATAAAAGCGACGGGCATAGAACCCGATCCTATCAACGGCTACAAATTCACTTACGACGAGCTGAGCGGGTGGGTGAATCGCCTGCGCAAAATGGACTATGCAGAGCGGCTAGCATTGCCAGGAATGTCGGATAGACGGGCCGAAATCATCGTCTCTGGCGCAATTATTCTGCAAGTTGCCATGGAGCTATTAGAAGTCTCTGAGATCAAAATATGTGAAAGGGCGCTGAGAGAAGGCGTTGTCGTTGATTGGATGTTGGCCAATAACCTGATCGACGATCGCATGAGCTTTCAGGATTCCGTACGCGAAAGATCGGTGCAGAAAATGGCCCACAAGTACAAAGCAGATGGCGATCGCGTTGCCCAATTTGCCACCACCCTATTTGATCAAACCCAGGGCATCCTTCACGACTGGGACATCCTAGAGCGCGAGTACCTGTGGGCTGCTGCCACGCTCCACAATAGTGGTCATTACATCGGCCATTCTGCCCATCACAAGCATTCCTACTACCTCATTCGCAACGGCGGACTACTCGGCTTTACCGAAACAGAAGTCGAAATTATTGCCAACATTGCCCGCTACCATCGCAAGAGTTTGCCGAAGCGCAAGCATGAAAACTACAACAACTTGATTAGTAAGCGCGATCGCAAAATAGTCGATCAGCTCAGTGCCATGCTAAGAGTTGCCGTTGCCTTAGACCGGGCGCGAAGTGGGGCGATTTCCCACATCGAAACCACCTACGACAACCAAACTCTCACACTCCACCTCACGCCCAACGACACTAGCCATAGCTGCGAACTAGAACTATGGAACATCGACTATAAAAAGTCCTGGTTTGAAACCGTCTTCGATACGGCGTTAGAAGCAAAGCTAACGGTCGCCAAATAATCAACTTGACCGTCAAATTTGCTGTAGAAACTTAAAAAGCAACGTTCGTGAGGGCTGCTTGCGTTTCTTTCGTCAGATTAGCATCCATAAAATAATCAGATGGATAGAGATAATCTTCGCCAGACTCATCAATCACTCGGATAAATCCCCGATTTAAGGCGGTCGTGCCCGGCAAAGCCTCGTAGAGTTTGCGCTTTTCTAAAGAAGCTAGGTAGTCAGTATTTTCGATGCAAATAACGTGCTTAAAGTTCTTCTGTGCCATAAGATTCATCCAGGAAGTACTTAATTTGAATCGCTTTCTTTCCGATGCCATTTGCTTCGTACCAGTGTAGCTGGACTCGGCAAACAGAGCTATCTTCTAAGGCTACTTAGGCTATGCCCTTACATTTCAGCCAGCGGCCTTTACCGTATGTCTTATTCAATCTAGACAGATCGCGAATTGCGCTTCCAGTGGCAAACGTTTCCTTATTTTCAATCTGGCCTAGTACATCAAACTTCATCTTGATATAGTCGCAAAGTCAACTATCGAACTCACTTATGAATTGGAATGCGATCGCTTACCAGAAACAGCATAGCTACGTTTGGCAGCATGGCGAAAGTCTACTCGAATTGCTAAACGCTCAACCTGACGAAGACATTACTGATTTAGGTTGTGGGACGGGTCAGCTCACCGAAAAGATTGCGGCGACTGGAGCAAAAGTGATTGGGTTAGATAGCGATCGCGCCATGATCGCCCAAGCCCAAGCCAACTATCCCCACATCCCATTTCAAGTCGCCGATGCCACCAACTTTGAGCTAAAAACCCCAGCCGACGCCATCTTCTCTAATGCCGTTTTGCATTGGGTTACTAACGCAGAAGCCGCCGCCAGCCAAATCGCCAAATCGCTAAAACCCGGCGGTCGATTCGTCGCAGAGTTTGGCGGACATGGAAACGTCAAAACTATCCTCAATGTCTTGAGCAAAGTTACAGGTAAAGCGCTCCAGCCCTGGTACTTTCCAACTATCTCAGAATATTCCACGTTGCTCGAAAGTAACGGTTTAGAGGTCGTTTATGCGATGCTATTCGACCGCCCAACGCCGCTAGGGAAAACTGGACTCGCTGGATGGCTAGCGATGTTTGGGCAAAGGTTTTTCCCTGAGCTACCGGAGCAAAGATGGCAGGAGATAACAGAGGCAGTTGAAGAGGAAGCGCAATCGCTCTATCAAGCCGATCAGTGGGTCGCAGACTACAGAAGAATAAGAGTCGTGGCTATCAAGCCGCTATCTAAAAATCCAACGGTTTAGGCGGTTCATAAATTAACTACAATTAGCAAATCTGCTTATATTCCTACGCTTACCGTATGCTCTATCGCCGATTTGGTCGCACCGAACTGCAAATGCCCGTCTTTTCCTGTGGTGGAATGCGCTATCAGCATTCCTGGCAAGACGTCTCCCCCGCCGATATTCCGCAAAAAAATCAGGATAATCTAGAAGCTACCATTCGCCGCTCTATTGAGTTAGGCATCAACCATATTGAAACGGCTAGAGGCTATGGCACCTCTGAGATTCAGCTCGGTAAAGTACTGCCAGAGTTTGAGCGCGATCGCCTAATTATCCAAACCAAAGTCTCCCCCAAAGCCAACCCCCAAGACTTCCGAAAGACCGTCAACACCTCCCTGGCCAACCTCCAGATCGACTATATCGACTTACTCGGAGTCCACGGCATCAACAACGCCGAAACCCTACACAACAGCGTTCGTCCCGGCGGCTGCGTAGATACTGCCAAACAGCTCCAGGCCGAAGGCAAGGTCCGACACATCGGCTTCTCCACCCATGGCCCCACTCAAGTTATCGTAGATGCCATCGAAACCAATCTGTTCGACTACATCAACGTTCACTGGTACTACATTTTTCAAGACAACTGGCCCGCCATCGAAGCCGCCACCAAACGCGACATGGGTATCTTCATTATTAGCCCTTCAGATAAAGGCGGTCATCTCTACAGCCCGCCTCAGCGCCTGGTCGATCTTTGTCAGCCGCTCAGCCCAATGGTCTTTAACGATCTGTTTTGTCTTAGCCACCCTGAAGTCCATACGCTGAGCCTGGGAGCGGCAAAGCCAGCCGATTTTGACGAACATTTGAAAGTATTGCCCTTACTAGAGCAGTCTGACGAGGTGTTGTCGCCGATTTTGGACAAGTTAGAGGAGCGGGCGATCGCTACCCTCGGCGAAAACTGGTATCGCACCTGGCAACAGGGCCTCCCCGACATTCAATCCACCCCCGGCAACATCAACCTCTCCATCGCCCTCTGGCTAGGCAACCTCATCGAAGCCTTCGACCTGACCGAATACGCCCAGGCCCGCTACAATCTGCTCGGCAGCGGCGGCCACTGGTTCCCCGGCTACAAAGCCGACAAACTTCAAGACTACGACCTCACCGAAAGCCTCAAAAACAGCCCTCACGCCAGCACCATCCCACATCGCCTAGCCAAGATTCATGAGAGACTAGGCGATGCCGATGTCAAACGACTATCACAACAGTAAAGCAGTGATGAGTGATGCCCTAATTCATCACTCATCACTCATCATTCATCCCTAGCCCCCATGGTCGCCCACGCCGCAAAGTACCAGGGCCAATCCGCTCTGCTCTCTAAAGAACTACTTACCTACTATCGCGAGGTCAGCCAGTCGCCGCTCACCGTCGTAGACATCGAAACCACCGGAGCGCTCGGCCACAACGCCCGTATCATCGAAGTCTCCATTATCAAAGCCAGCCTCGCCGACGGACTGCGAGATCAGCAGACCTACCTGATTAATCCCAAAGTCAAAATTCCAGAATTCATCACTCAGATCACCGGCATCACGCCTGAGATGGTATACCCCTCTCCCCCCCCCGAAGAAATTTGGCCGGGGTGCCTGTCGCTACTAGAAACCGATACCTTCACCGCCCACAACATCGACTTCGACTACAACTTCATCCGCACCGAGTACAAACGTCTGGGCACTCGTTTTTACCGTCCTCCCCTACAAAAATTCTGCACTGTCTTACTCTCTCGGATGCTGTTGGCAGATCTGCCCTCTCGCAGCCTGCCAAAACTCGTTCAGCATTTCAACTTCGATGTCGGCGAATCTCACCGAGCCGGAGCCGATACCAAAGCCTGCTGGCTACTAGCCAAACTCCTGTTAACTCAAATTCAACAAGAAGAAGACGCGGTCTTACTGAAGCGGTTTGGTCAGCAGTGGATTCGATTGCAAGATGCCGCCAAAATATTGAACTGCCGCAAAGAAGAAGCACAGCTCAGACTGGAATCAGCTAACGTAGAGAGTCGAATGTCTCAAAAGCGAAAGCTCCCTATGTACCGTCGGTGGGGTGTTGAGCAGTTTTACTACGAACAGCAAGGACAGCAAATGTCACTGCTCTAAAACCGATGGCTGACGCGAAACCTGCGCTAGATTCACCTTCAAAAGGATGAAAAGCCCCTCCTTCGAAAGATGAAAAGAGTGAAGTCAGGCGATATCCTGATAAGTGAAACCTACTACCAAATTAGCTATGCCAACACCAGAAACAGACGATAAAAAATATTCATGGAAAGGTAGCTGGGACGCTGGCACCGCATTGATGGTGCTGGTGGGCGTACTGACAGTTGTATTATTTGCCTCCGGATTTAGCGATTAACCTTCAGGCATTGGTCGCCAGCAAAAGATAAAAGCACAGTCTAAGGTAATTTTTGAAGGTTGCTTTGAAAGCAGAGAGCCGCCTATCCTAAAAAAGGACTGTTGGCGGCTCTTAGAAAAATGCGTTTATCTGAAGACAACGATATTAAAAGCTCCAGCGTCAACATCCTGCCGATGATCGACGTCATTTTTGCGATCCTGGCATTTTTCATCATCTCTACGCTGTATTTAACCAGCTCAGAAGGACTATTGGTGAATCTGCCAGAGGCCGTGACAGCTACGCCGCAGACTCAGGTGAACGTCACGCTAACGATTACGGCTGAAGGCGATTTATTTTTGGAAGATGAGGCAGTTGTATTAGAAGATCTCGCGGGTGAGGTGCGATCGCTCTCTCCCAACGCCCCCATCTCAGTCACAGTTCGCGCCGATAGAGCCACCCCTCACGGCACCGTCGTCACTGCAATGGACAAACTGCGCACTATTGAGAACGTCAGGCTGAGCATCGCCACTACTCAGCCCTAACATTCAATCAGCACCGACAAGAAAGCAGATCTGAGTCTTTTTTAATCTTGGCGACGAGGCTGATAGTAGACTTTTTGACCTTCGTTAGGGACAAAGATACATTCCCGCGCAGAACGCCAGAAGCTTGTCCATACGGAGTCTTTACCCTCACGGTAATAGTCTCCTAAAATCGGCTTGATGGCTTCAGTGGCTTCTTTGAGACGGTAATGCGGCATACTCAAAAAGATATGGTGGGCCACGTGCGTTCCAATGTTGTGATGGATGTTGTTAATGAATCCATAGTCGCGGTCAATTGTAGATAGCGCACCCTTTAAGAAGAACCAGCTATCGTTGCGATACCAGGGAATATCTGGCTCGGTGTGGTGCAAGAAAGTGACCAAGTCCAACCAGGCTACAAACACCAAATAAGGCATTACGTAGTAAGTCAATAAAAACAAAGGCCCAAAGTGAAAGCCCGTCCAGGCTAGAAATCCTACAAACAAAGTCCAGCAAGTAGTGCTAGTAATCACGTCCCACTTTTCGGAAGGGCGAAACACGTCGCTACCTGGCAAAAAATGAGAGCCAACGCGCCCCGGAGAGCGAAAGAACAAATAGAACGGATAGGCCCACAGAAACAGGCTATAGCGAACCGCTTTGGCAACGCTACCCATCTCATCGTAAGTTTGCTCCGAAATGGGATACCAGCTTTCGTCAGTGTCGATGTTTCCCGTATTGGCATGATGCGTTCGATGGCTAATGCGCCAGCCGTGGTAAGGCACCAAAATTGGTGTATGGCTAAGGTGACCCACCAAACTGTTCAGCCATTTGTGCTTAGAAAAAGAGCCGTGGCCGCAGTCGTGACCCACCACAAACAGCGCCCAAAACATCGTGCCTTGAGCCAGCCAAAACAAGGGAAAGAACAACCAAGAATTAAGGTTGTAAGCCAGGGCATAAAGCCCAGCGATAATGCCGATATCTAAAAAGAAATAGGAGAGCGATCGCCCCACAGAAGGCTCAAAGCAATGCTCAGGAATAGCTGCTCTAAGATCCTTTAGCGTAAAAGGAAACTCTTTAATAGACGGGTTATCTGAGGAAAACGGATCGATAGATTCCGATGGACGAATAATGGTTTGCACGTACTACCTGCGAATTTACATAACAAATGAGGCTCATAGCCAGGTGACCAAGAGGTAAGTAAGACAACTCAAAACCCTCAATCAATTAAAATGGAAACCAGATGCTACGAGGCTGTTTACAAACGTTTACAGTACTACATTATCGCCTCAGACGTAGCAGCCATCTTTGATAGGTGAGCATCAATCTACCCGTAGCAAGATGACTCGTAGTATGAGGGCGATCGCAGCCATAGCTCTATTCACAGCACCTACAGTCAAGACGAAACGCCTGTAGTCATCGTCAGTAGCGCCCAGTGCTCTGCACGAAAAAAATAAATGCTTTAGAGTGTCTAGAATAACGTCGCAGCCGGACATACTGAGGTAAAGTTTACGCTCCTGCGCTTGTCGACTTGCTTTTTTACGGGACGCGTTTTTTATGAAATCTTTTGCAACTGCGCCGCTTTCAGCCACATCGCTGAGTACGGCATCGTCAGATAGGGCACTACTGGCTTCGGTGCAGAGCATCAGCTTTGGCGTACATATTGTGTCACTCGTTTTTGGCCTAGCAGGGCTTCTAGTAGTGCTGCCTAATGCAGAATTTATTGCGGCGCTGCCCGACATCGGTCAGACAGCCTTCCGCTGGTCTATGGCCGGTGGGGGAGCGGTTTATATGATTTCTGGCACGATCGCGATCGCCCTTTACGCCTATCGTCAGCTCGGACTATGGCACACGCTCAGCTTCGCCATCCCAGCGCTCACCGTTTCCATTAGCGCCGAACTCCTAGGCACCAGCACCGGATTTCCCTTTGGCCAGTACCACTACCTCAGCGGCTTAGGCTACAAAATCGCCGGACTCGTCCCCTTCACGATTCCGCTGTCCTGGTTCTACCTCGGTTTTAGCGCCTATATCGTTGCTTACCAGGGCCTCAAAACCATCACGAACGGCTGGCGAGTAGACCTGGGTGCCATCATATTTGGCTCCGTCCTGCTCACCGCCTGGGACTTTGTGCTAGACCCAGCTATGAGCCAGACCACCATGCCATTTTGGGCCTGGGATCAGTTTGGAGCGTTCTTTGGGATGCCCTACCAAAACTTTGCTGGCTGGTTTGGCACTGGCTTTGTGTATATGGCGATCGCCTCCCTCCTATGGCGAGCCAAGCCCCAACCGTGGAACGAACTACCGCTATCTCTTCCACTCAGTATCTACTTAGCCAACTTCATTTTTGCCACCGTCATCAGCATTGATGGTGGTATTTATCCGCCTGTCCTGCTCGGACTGCTCTTAGGCGTACTCCCCGTTGTTTGGCTTCACCGCCTAGCTACCCGATGACGCCAACCGCCTTCGATCCGCTTTGGCTCGGTGCTGTCGCCTTAGGTCTGCTACTGTTTCAGCTACCGTTCACGGCTATTTTGTTATCTCGGTTAGTCCAAGGGGCAAGTCGGCAACCGCCTATTTCGCCTAGATCTAGCGCTCCGCATCAGGTCAATAGCGTCAGCGTCGTTGTGCCCACCCTCAACGAAGCTCATCGCGTTACGCCTTGCTTACAAGGACTCTCCCAACAAGGCAACGAAGTCCGTGAAATTATCGTGGTAGACAGCCACTCGACAGACGGCACCCCCGAAGTTGTTAAAGATCTCAGTCAGCAAGACAGCCGCATTCGGCTGATCGAAGACGATACTCTTCCCCCCGGTTGGGTCGGTCGTCCGTGGGCGCTACATTCCGGTTATTTAGCCAGCCATACAGACAGTGAGTGGATTCTGGGCATAGATGCCGACACCGAGCCACAGCCAGGACTGGTCGGAGCTGTTCTCCACGCCGCCGAAACGCACTCCTACGATGTCGTCTCGCTCTCTCCCAAATTTCGGCTCAGCTTCCCCGGCGAATGGTGGCTTCAGCCTGCGCTGTTGATGACGCTCATCTACCGCTTCGACTCAGCCGGAGTTGATAGCTCAGCCGCCGAGCGAGTGATGGCAAACGGTCAGTGCTTTCTCTGCCGCCGTTCGGTGCTAGTTCAGCTCGATGGCTATAGCAGCGCCGCTAATTCTTTCTGCGACGACGTGACGCTGGCTAGAGTTGCCGCAGACAAAGGCTTCAAAGTCGGATTTTTAGACGGTGCCAAGGTGATCAGCGTGCGCATGTACGAAGGGGCCGCTGAAACTTGGCAGGGATGGGGGCGATCGCTTGATCTTAAAGACGCCGCCACGCCCGCTCAGCTATGGGGCGATTTAGCCCTGCTGGTTGCGACTCAGGCACTGCCCATCGTTGTTTTATTCTGGCTGCTTTTTAGCCGTTCTTTTCTAGCGCAAATAGGTCAACAAAATAATCCGATTGTGAGCTTAGCGCTGGGTCTCAACGGTTTTTTGCTGTTGGTAAGACTGGGTATGACGGTGGCGATCGCAGGCTCCTATCACCGCCCCAAAAAGCTATTCTCACCCGCCCAATTCTTCTGGCTCTCGCCCCTAGCCGATCCGCTAGCAGTCCTTCGCATCGCCATTTCGTCCTTTCAAACCCGCATCTTATGGCGCGGTAAAATCTACGAGAAATAGACCTTGGAAAAAGCGACGACTAAAACGCATCGCCTCTCTGCCGTAGTCGTAGTAGCGAAATGCAGGCCGTAATCCAAAGAAAGCCAATGCCATAACCGCCCAAAATATCCGTTGGCCAATGTACGCCCAAATACAGTCGGCTAAAGCCAATACTGACTATCATCAGCACCGCAAACGTATAGATTGCCGCCGAATAGCGAGGATACATTTTCGCAAGTACATAAGATAAAAAACCATAAATCACCATAGAACCCAATGCATGACCGCTTGGATAGCTATAGGTGACTTCTTCAATCGCAGAGTTCCAGAGCTGAGGTCGAGGCTTGCTAAAAGCCAGCTTCAAAAAATAGCTTAGGGCAACGCCGCCTGCTGCATTAATCGCGAAAAACGTTGCCGCCAACCGCTGTCGATTGACTAATAAAAAGACAAACGCAATCACAGTCAGCGGCACTACCGTGTGCGGATCGCCAATATTCGTGATAAACACCATCACCTTATCCAGCAGCGGATTGGCAAACCGACGAATATGCAGCAGAATCGTCTCATCGAGAGCAAACGCTTCTTGTTCTAAAACCTCATCAGACAGCTCAGCGAGAATATAGACTGTCGCGATGCAAACGCCTAACCACGCCACGCCAAAAAAAGCAATAAACGAACTTAGCGTAGGATAGGCTTTCTGCTTCCAACCGTGAGCTAAAGATGACAGCAGACTCTGCATAGTTAAAAGCTTTAAAATAGAATCTCAAATGTGTTTAAGCTTACATCTTCACAGCTAGATTGCCTCAGAAAAACCTTCTAATTGCAGAGATCGACTCGCATCCACTATCTACCACATTCAATGACCTTTCCTCGCAGATCTCATCGCCCCCCACGCAGCACCGACCGGCAGCGAGAGCATCAGGCCAACGAGCGCACTTTCTTGGCTTGGCTACGAACTTCTATTGCATTGATTGGCTTTGGGTTTGCGATCGCCCGATTTGGCCTGTTCCTCCGACAGTTCGAAACGGCCACTGAGCCACCCGCCAGCATTCCAGCCCCCGCCATACTTAACTCCCAAACATTAGGGATGGGCCTGGTCGCCTTTGGCATCACCGTAATCATTCTGGCCGCTTGGCGCTACAACCAGGTCTTCTGGCAAATCGAGCGGGGCGATTACAAGCCCAGCCGCCTCGCCATCTGGATTCTCACCAGCATTATTACCCTACTCGGGCTGCTCAGCTTGCCGCTACTCACCGGTCAGACGCCGACCAAAAGGCCGCCTGATCAGTCCTCACAGCGGTAGACTAGACCGGTAAACAGTCTCGATAAAATACTTGGGGCTACCCGCCGCCTTTAGCTTACTTCTCAAATTAGTCATCCGCTCCCGCATCTAGCCCGATCACCTTATTGCCAGTGGTAATCTTCATAGGCGATCACCACAAAACAACTGAAAGCAGCCTACCAAAAGCCCTGAGCGTCCGCGAGTTTTGCTTACCCAAACTGGCTAAACGTTAGGCATCTCGCCGACCACTTTGTCGAATGCGTCGTAGCTCCAGCCACATCGTGCCGCCCGTAATCGCCATAAACAACAGCCCTAGCGCATTCAAAAACGGATAGACAACCTCTAATCGCAGCGGGCCAAAGTTGCCCTTGTGCAGGCTGAGCAGCCATTCTACGCTATCTCCGTTACCCGTCAGGTCAAAAGCTTGATAAATCGTACCCGTAACCAGCGTCAAAATAATTGGCAAAATGACTAAGGGCGCAACAAAAGAATGAGCCTTCTTCAGCTTTTGTAACTGACGTTTAACGGATTGTGTGTTTGACATACGCATACCAGAGAAGAGACGCTGACTATGATAGGTAAAGACTGTCAAAAAGTCGGCAAGATTTGAGTCTGAGTAGCAAAGGCGGCTTATCTGAGTATGGAACAGCGATCGCCTACTTACGATTTTCCCCGCTCTGCCGATCAAGCACACTGGGAGCTGGTGATGAGTCTGGGTATTCTGTTGTTCTTTGGGATTAATTTCTTTCGGCAGGCCAGAGAGCAAGATAGGCAACCATAACCATCCGCCGCTATAGCCCTTCGTCACACACCGAATCATTGCATAGACAGCAAGCGCTAAAAATTCGACAATGTTTGAACCATCTTCAGATCGCAATCGTCACTTTGGTAGCCTGTCGTGATTTTTGTAACTAGTAGCCACCAATCTTTACGGATCAATCCACCAAAACTCTAATAACCTTTAGATTGACCGGTTGCCTCAAACACCTAATCACAGTCCAGTTTAGAGACGTTTCCTTAATCTATGCCCATTCTTCTAGCCGAAACATTTGCCAAAACATTAGGGTCGCCCACCGCTACCTTTGGCCTTTTGCTGGCGATCGCCCTCATCATTCCCCCCTTCTTTGAGCGCCTAAGGCTGCCCGGACTCGTCGGCCTGATCGCTGCGGGCGTACTCTTTGGCTCCAGTGCTCTCGGCTGGCTAGACCCCAAAGACGAAACCGTCATTCTATTTGCAGATATCGGCAAGCTCTACCTAATGTTTGTCGCCGGGTTAGAAATCGACCTGGTACTCTTCAACAAAACCAAAAACCGCTCTCTCAGCTTCGGCGTCCTCACCTTTATAGTCCCCTTCCTTAGCGGTGTCGCAATCGGTCTGTTCTTCGATTACGGCTGGCTAGCCGCCGCCCTGATTGGTTCGCTACTGGCCTCGCATACCCTACTGGCCTATCCTATCGTGCAGCGTTTAGGCGTCGTTGGAGATGAAGCCGTCACCGTCACCGTCGGAGCCACCATCTTCACAGATATTGCCGCCCTGGTCGTCCTGGCAATCTGTCTAGGCATTAGCCAGGGAGACTTTACAACGCTCAAGCTACTGACGTTACTAGGGTCACTTAGCTTATATACCATCGCCGTCCTCGTCGGCCTCAAACAGCTCGCCAAGACCTTCTTCCGCCTCACCGGTAAAGACGAAGGCAACCAGTTTCTGTTCGTTTTGCTCTCACTTTTCCTCGCGGCTATCATCGCGCAGCTCATCGGCGTAGAAGGCATCATCGGCGCATTTCTAGCGGGCTTGGCGATCAACAGCGTGATTGGCGATGGCCCGGTCAAAGAAAAAACAGAATTTATAGGCAGTGTCCTATTCATTCCGATGTTTTTTATCGATATGGGTCTACTGCTCGACCTCAGCGCCTTTGGCAGCCTGTTTAGAACCTTTCAAATCCCGCTGGCCATTATCACTGCGCTGCTAGCCTCAAAGTTCTTAGCCTCGTTCGGCACCAAGCTGCTGTTTGGCTATAGCTGGCCCCAAACCTGGACTATGTGGTCGCTTTCGGTTCCCCAAGTCGCGGCTACGCTTGCCGCCGCGCTCGTCGGCTATCAGGCCGACATTATCACCGCGCCCGTTTTCAACAGCGTGATTTTGCTCATGCTGACCACTTCCATATTAGGGCCGTTGATCACCGCTCAATCTGCTCGCTATATTGCCATCACCGAAACATTAACAGAACCTGAACCGCTGAGCTGGCTCCCGATTCCAGAAGACATCGCGCAAGAAAGCAGCCCTTTTACCATCGTGGTTCCAGTCTACAATCCCAAAACAGAACGATGGCTAATCGAGCTAGCCGCCATCATTGCGCAGTACGAAAGAGGCCGAATTTTACCGCTGGCCGTTGCGTTAACGCAGTCTCAAATGGACTCACCCCAAATGCGCCGAGCGATCGCCCACTGCCAGCGCCGACTCAAAGACGCCGAACTGATCAGCAACAGCTTCGACATCCCCATAGAGCCTAATCTTCGAATTGAACACAGCATTCCCCAGGCGATTTATCACCTTAGCCGAGAGCAAAATGCTAGCCTGATTATGATGGGGATGCGATCGCCCACTGGCTTTGCCAGCAACTACGCCTTCAACCCCGTCCACACCGACGTTATGTGGGCGGCCCATTGCCCCGTCGTCGTCTCTAAACTGCTCAAACCACCTGCTGATCTAAAAAATATTCTGCTGCCCATCGAAAACCCCTCACCGCTGACGGTCAGAGTCATGCGGTTTGCTCAGGTACTCGCCGCTGCCAATCAAGGCCGGGTTACGATGCTGCACGTCTGTAGCCCGTTCTCATCCGAAACTCACCGAACTCGTCTGCAAAAGCAGCTAGAAACCCTGATCACGCAGCTACCTGTCTCAGACTGCAATATAGAGGTGCAAGTAGTGATGCGAGACGGCGTTGTTACCGCTATTGCCAAAGCTGCTCGCCATTACGATGCGGTCATTTTGCGATCGCAGCGCCACCGCACCCAGCCCGGTTTCAACCTTGGTAGCCTCGCCGCGCCCATCATTAGCCGCATCACCACCTCTGTTATCCTCATTGGCGAGCCTCACCCTGATCGCCTTCGATCTAGCCCTCAAGCCCGTAGCGATCGCTAAAACAACTGATTAAACACATCGGGCGATCGCCAGAGCAGATAACCTACCGAGCCAAACAGCGCCGTATTCAAGCCCACCACCCCATAGCCCACTATCAGCAATAGCCCGTCCATTTCAATCATCGAAATGGCCAGTAGCAAAATGCCAATCGTCGGAATAGGATTCGTCAGCGGCACTGGCGTCATCAGCAAAAGCGATAGCCAGGTGATGCACAAACCGTTTATTCGCCAGGTGCGATCGCTCCGAGCAAACCGCGACCAGCGAGGCCGAGTCACCTTTTCAAAAATTTTAGTGGCTCGTCTTAGCCCCTTCAATAGCTTATCCACCACCTGCTGAGAAAACTCAAAGCGCAGCATCCGATCAGGCAGCCAGGGAACCCGCCGCCCAAAAGCCATTTGCATCGAGAGAAACAAGCAAGCCGAGCCGAGTATGGTCGTTAGCCCAGGCGGCATCGGCAGCAAAAACGGAAAGCTCAGCAAAATAATGGCCAGCGAAAAACCCTGCTCAGAGGTCTCTTGCAATACATCGCGCAGCGTTAGCGGTTGGTCGCGATCACGCGCCAAAACAACCGTTAAATCCTTAGCAAACCTAAGTGCCATTGCTAGCAACCATAAAAACACATATCGTTCAACAGCTCGCTCAAGTCACCCAGTACACAAGCCGAACAAATTATTCTATCTATCAAGACTGTAGCGGGTCTGTTGTGCGGCTAGCCACTAGCAAAAGACAGAACATCTATTGGCTGCGCTAAATTAAGAAACACCAGCCAAACAAAAAGCTATGACTCCGCGAACTGCCCTAAAATTTCCGCTGCGCACTTCACTCTATCCACTCATGGTTGCTATTTGCGCAACTGTGTTTTTCTGGCTAATGCAACCCAGCGCCGCCTTAGCTAGAGGCAACTCACCTCAGCTCACCGTTTACCGCAGCCCCACCTGCGGCTGCTGCAAAGCATGGGTAGCCCACATGAAATCCGCAGGCTTCCAGATTAACGACAACGTGACCTCCCAAATGGAAAACATTCGCCAAACCTACGGCGTCCCCGAAAAACTCTCTTCCTGCCACACAGCCCTAATCGACGGCTACGTTGTAGAAGGCCACGTCCCTGCCGCAGACGTACAGCGCCTACTCAGCGAAAAACCAGATGTTATCGGCCTTACCGCGCCAGGTATGCCCGCAGGCGCACCCGGAATGGAAATGGACAACCGCTCAGATCCCTACACTGTCTTCGCCTTCACCCCAAACGCCACCCTCTTCTTCGCCAACCACAATCACTCATAATTCATCACTCATAATTCATCACTCATCCCTTCCTCCATCGCCTCCACACACTCCGCCCGCTCATTCCTCGGATTATTCACCACAGTGCTCACAGCATAAGCCGCCATCGCCTCATCCTCGTAAGGGCGCAGCAAATGCTGTACATGCCGTCCATCTTGCAGGCTGGGGTCTAGCCACAAATCAAGATCCTCAGGATGTAGAATTACCGGCATCCGATTATGAATCGTCTCCATTAACCCGTTCGGCTCAGTCGTCAGAATGGTACAGCTCTCTAAATGGCTCCCATCTCCGCTCTCCCAAGTCTCCCAAAGCCCTGCAAACCCAAAAATCTCCTGGTCTTTCACCTGAACATAGTAAGGTTGCTTCTTCCCGCCTGTCCGCTGCCACTCATAAAAACCATCCGCTAGCACCAAACACCGCCGCCGCTTAAACGCGGCCCTAAAAGACGGCTTCTCGGCGACTGTCTCCGAGCGAGCGTTAATCATTCGGCTACCGATTTTAGGATCTTTAGACCAGGAAGGGATTAAGCCCCATTGAAAAATGCGGTATTCTCGATCTTCTTTAGTTTGAGTAATCGCCGATATCGGCTGAGTCGGTGCAATGTTGTATCGCGGCTGAGGATCGGGCGAGGTTGACAGGTTGAAGGTGTGCGCGATCGCCTCACCAGACTTTGTTTGGGTATATCGTCCACACATAGAAAGTTATCTCCATTCAGAGCAAGATGGCAATCTGGCATCTCTATCTTATTCGTACCAGGCAAAACGCCCTGTACACAGGCATTACAACAGACGTTTTGCAACGGCTAGCCGAACATAAATTAGGCAAACAGGGCGCTAAATATCTGCGTTCGAAAGGGTCATTGCAGCTCGTCTACCAAACTGAAATAGGCAGCCGCTCTACCGCGTCGAAAGCAGAATACAAAATAAAAAGACTCACGAAATCCCAGAAGGAAAGAATCGTCAACAGTCAACCAGACAGACAGGCATTACTCACGCTTCTGGAAATAGACGTTGCTCAAAAATAAGCCGTCTGCGAGTCCTGTCATTTACTTTTGCAAGACATCTCTCGGATGCTCAATCTTCCGCATTCCCGAAAAATCATCTTGAGAGAACTTCTTGCCAACGCTGTTTCTGTTAGGCAGCAGATCGTTCAAAAAGCTTTTGCGCTTGTAGCTGTTCTCAGCAGTCGCTTTGCTATCTGGATGGTTCACATTATTCCGTAGCGTTTCCTCAACCACCTCGCGAACCGGCTCACCATAATGATCAATTGTCTGATCAGCTCTGGCCCTATCCATTTCATAGTCGAGGCTGTAAGCAATCAAACTTTGAGGCATCTGCGTTAAGCGATCGCCATTTGCTTGAGCCTCAGCGCTCGCGAACCCAACCGAAATCAGTACGGCTATCAAACTCACCATCAGAGCGCGAAGCAATCCATTCATCCGTTTCAACATGGCATTTTTACCTAGCTAACTTCTTCAATCTACCTGAACATGGTAGAAGCCTCATCTCACTACCGGCTTAATATGAAACCTTCCGAACCCGCAACGGCAGATCCAGCAGTACGTCATCCCTACAGAAGCCTCGATACAAAACCACTTAAGCAAAGGGTGGACAATTGAAGCCTTGCAGCTCGCCACACTGTGTTCTTGTTCTTATCTTCATATTTGATGATCTTTACAGCAGTTGTAATGCTAAGGCCAACCGTTTTGAGCAGCAAAGCATCGTTAATAGCTCATCATCGACCGGTCAGTATTGTGTAGCGATCGCCAATTCTCAAATTTCCCTAAACGCTTTTTTTCAACAGTATCCGTAAAATTACGGCTAATTTCGCCGCTACAAGAAACAGCCAATTTAGATTGAATATCTATCTAATGGGTAGCCACTATTAAGTCTATAGAAGCTATTGAGATCTAGCTGGTCTTAGCCATAGGTTTATGAAAAAATGAAGTTTGTATACTGCGAACCGTTTTAGATCTGCCAGGAGCTATTACACTTTGACCACTATCAGAAAGCATCTACCAGCGCATCTACAGACTCTTCGTATATCGAGAAAGTAAGCTATCTATCGTAACGCCATGCACCGAGATCTAAGCACATAGCCTGAGCGCTCGTGCGCAGATTTCATGTGGCTGCGTTGTATAGAAAATGTCGGGTGTATCTCTCCCAAGGAGAGGCTGCGCCAACTTACGTTTGCTCGTTATGTTGCCAACTGTTCTATGAGCAGGGCTATTTCATTTGCAGAGATAGCTTGATAGGTTAGGGACTGAAAACCCGA
>QBMC01000099.1 GCA_003242035.1 Nodosilinea foveolarum
ATTCTATCTCTGAGGAGTAAGCTTGGACGGTTTGCATACTTCTACCTGGTCAGTTTTTTATGAGCAGACCTCTATTATCAGCCATACTGTCCCCTTTATATAATCCTCGATCCTAAGCCCGAGCAGTTGAAAACGCTCGGTGGCATCGAAGAAGCTATCCGAGATCATATGCAAGAGAGCGTCAATCCAGCAGTGGCAAATTTTTTGTCTGCGAAAGCAGCCCAGCCAGTTCCGGGCGCAGCCGTACGATTACCAGCATCCTGGGAAAAGTAAGCCTCAGCGAGCAGCAGGCAAACGACCTTCAGGTGAAAGCCAACAGCCGCTGGCGTCCGTACCTGGAAAAGTGTTGCTTACTAGTGAGCGCGAACAGCTCGTATGAGCGCAGTGCCGAAGACTTGAAGGTGCTCACTGGAATCGCGGTCTCAAGCAGTAGTCAGCAGCGATTGGTGCATCGTCAGACCTTTGAAGTCCCTGAGGTGAGCGGGCCAGTCGAAGAGATGAGTGTCGATGGCGGCAAGGTGCGGTTGCGAACGCCCAAAGGAAAGCCGTGCGAATGGCGCGACTATAAAGGCGTGAATCTGCACCAGCAAGCGGTGGGTGCATTTTATCGAGAGAATGAAGTGCTGACGGATTGGGTAAACCAGCAGCCGTTGAGCCTGCCGCTGGTCTGTCTTGGAGACGGTCACGATGGGATTTGGAATATCTATCGTGAGATTGCCACGCCTGAAGGCAGAAGAGAGATTCTAGACGGGTATCATCTGGTCGAGAATCTGGGTAAAGTTGGTGGGTCAACCGGGCGGTTAAACAAAGTCGAAGCGATGCTATGGAAAGGCGATGTAGACGGCGCTGTTGCGCAGTTCAAGACCTGGAAGCACGAGCGGGTGACCCGCTTTGTCAACTATCTCAACCATCATCGCGCCAGGATTATCAACTACGATTACTGGCAGTCAGAGGGCATCTCGATTGGCTCGGGTGCGATTGAATCGACGGTCAAGCAGATTGGGCTACGCATCAAGATTACGGGTGCACAATGGAAAGAACAGAACGTGCCTCAGGTGCTAAGGCATCGCTGCGCCTATCTCAACGGCGCATTCTCACATTGAGTCTTGCAAGACTGGGATGCACTCGGCGCAAATGCTATCTAAGACAGTTTACAAGTCACGCTGCACATACTTTACAGACTAAAAGAATTTTGGCAGACAGCCTTATATAGCAGTCCTAATAAAAAGCCCTGGCTAGAACTTTTAATCTAATCAGGGCCTTTTTAATTGAAGCGAGAGCTAAGGTTTTATTAAACAAACCTTAGCCTTAAGCATTTACTTGTAGAGTTCAGTCGCTAGACGCAGGGCTAAGAAACCAGGAATCAGCGCGAAGCCAAGGGCAAAAAAGATCTGAGAATCTGACAGAGTCATGGCGGTTACTATCCTCATGGAAAGTTGGGCAACACTTCAATCTTTTCTTAAAGTGACGCAATGTTGCCAGCTTAGTAATCAACTGTTACAAAAAACAGCAGGTGCCCTGCAAAGAACTAGCGATGCCATCACTTACCAAATCACCGAATCGCCTAACCTTCAACACTTCTAACTAATATTTCAGTACAATAGAAAATTAATAAAAATGGGTCTATCTCAATAGATTAAGCTCTGTCAAATAAAATAGCCGATTATCAGTTTGAAGAGAGTTTGAGAGCAGGTCACAAAACCCCGTTCCTTTTAGGGCGGAGATGTCGTGACATACCTCTTTCAAGTGAGTGCTAGCGACCAATCTTAGCCTGTGCTTCATCGTAATTTGGCCATCTTCTTACAGAGAACACGCTATAATTTAAGGTATGAGCAGTAAAGCTTTCAAGTATCGTTTCTACCCCACCGCTGAGCAAGAGAACTTGCTGCGGCGGACGTTGGGTTGCGCTCGCTTGGTCTACAACAAAGCCCTGTCTGTCAGGACTGAAGCTTGGTATGGAGAACAAAAGCGAGTTAGCTATAGCGATACTTCTAAGCTGCTCACGAGCTGGAAGAAAGAGGCTGAGCTGTCTTTCTTGAACGAGGTTAGCAGCGTTGCGCTTCAGCAAGGGCTAAGACATCTGCAAGGCGCTTTCACTCACTTCTTTGCAGGGCGGGCTAAGTACCCGAACTTCAGACAGAAGCGAAACGGCGGTAGCGCTGAGTTTACGAAGTCGGCGTTTAAGTACACCGGCGGTCAAGTCTATTTGGCTAAATGCGCGCAGCCGCTGCCGATTCGCTGGAGTCGATTTTTGCCTGCTAACGCTGAGCCTTCGACTATCACCGTCAAGCTTTCGCCTGCTGGCAGATGGACGGTTTCTTTGTTGGTAGACGTTGATATAGAGCCGCTGCCAAAATCTGACAACCAGATTGGCATTGACCTGGGCATCACTAGCCTGATGACGCTCAGCACGGGCGAGAAGGTCGCCAATCCGAAAGGGTTTAAGGCTAAGTTTTGCAAGCTGCGCAAAGCTCAAAAAGCGCTTAGCCGTAAGGTGAAAGGCTCTAACAATCGGCATAAAGCAAGACTGCGGGTGGCCCGCGTTCACGCTGAGATTGCGGATGCTAGAAAAGACCTGCTTCACAAGCTGACGACTCGATTACCAATTGATTGCCGTCGAGGACTTGGCTGTGAAGAACCTGATGAAAAACCACAAGCTAGCTCAGGCGATCAGTGATGCGAGCTGGGGTGAGTTGGGGAGACAGCTTGAATACAAGTGTGAGTGGTACGGGCGAATGCTGGTCAAGATTGACCGTTGGTTCCCTAGCTCTAAGCGCTGTAATTCGTGCGGTCACATCGTCGATAAGCTGCCGTTGAGTATTCACAATTGGACATGTCCTAGCTGTGAGGTTCAGCATGATAGAGATATCAACACAGCGATGAATATACTTGCCGCTGGTCTAGCGGTCGAAGTCTGTGGAGCGAGCGTAAGACCCGCCAGAGCCTAGCTCGCGCGCGGCAGTTGCTTTGAAGCAGAAACCCCTCAGCGCAAGCTGGGGAATCCCCGCTCCTTTAGGACGAGGAGTAGTCAAAAATACCTATTAACCCAGCATAAATACATCATAAAAATATGAACACAGCTCAGACCCAAAGCAGTGATCGCCCATTGGAAACGACCCGCCGGTCGAATGAGAACAAAATAAATATTTCCCAGGAGTCTCATCTACCGCTTAGCCGTCCTGGATTAGACCGCAAGATCATTCGCGTTCAAAGAGACGTGCTGAGAATGGGTGCTTTGGTCGAGAACGCTTGCTTACTGGCTAAAGAGGCGCTGTGCGATCGCAATCTAGAATCCGCCAAAAAAATTCGGCCGCAAGACAAGCAAATAGACCAGCTATATCGCCAAATAGAAGTCGATTGTACAAACCTGCTCAACCTAGAAGCCCCGGTCACTCAGGACTTGCGTCTAGTTAGCGCCCTCATTCAAATGGTCCGCGACCTAGAGCGCATCGGCGACTATGCCAAAACGCTAGGTTCTACCGCTATTAAGCTCTTTCCCTACCCCAGCCACGACTGCATGGGCGAAATAGCGGTGATGACCGACCGCTGCCGGTCGATGGTGGCCCTTTGCTTGCGATCGCTCTCCGAGTTAGACCCCGAAGAAGGCCGCAGCATCAAGCGCAAAGATGACCTGGTCGATGACGACTACGACCGGATCTACAACCGCCTCATCTCAGAGCGCTGCGAAGGATCTGTCGAACCTATTGTCCTTCTGGTAATTGCCATCAGAGCTTTAGAGCGAATCGCCGACCACGCTACTAACGTCGGCAAACGAGTCACCTTCGTCATTACCGGAGAGCGTTTCTAGCCCTTTCTAAAAAGGGTTAAAAAACAGCGAACAAAGCAGTAAAACCACGCCTGGAAAGCTACAGTCTAAAATAAAACCATTTGACAGTACTTACCGAGTACGGAACCATAAGAAGGCTGTGCAGCCAAACAAATCTAGGCTAAGCAGTGCTTCACCTCTACAGATAGCTACAGCTTCTGTCATCTCTTCTTCTCTTACTTCTCCTCTTTATATAGAGAATTCAACTCAAGGATTCATCGCTACATGGAATTTTCGATTGCGTCACTTCTCGCTAACTTTTCAGATGACAAGCCAGTGGCCACCAAAGCACTGGAAAAAAAGCTGAATTTCAGCCATGAATCCTCCGGCGAAGATTTGCAAACGGCCCTGGACGCCCTAGAGCGCGTCAATGTACTAGAAAAATATCGCGGTAAGTATCGCCGAGTTGAAGATGAAGACATCGTAGAAGGCAAGCTGCGATGCTCTAGCAAAGGCTTTTGCTTTGCCATTCAAGACGAAGAGACTGCCGATGATATTTACGTGCGAGAAAGCCAGTTGCACAGCGCCTGGAATGGCGATCGAGTTCTGGTCAAAGTCACTAAGGACGGCAGCCGCCGCCGCAGCCCAGAAGGCGAAGTCACCCTCATCCTAGAGCGCGCCAACACCTCCGTACTCTCCAAAGTAAAAGCAGGCGACGAAGACGACAAATTCAAAGCCGTCCCCCTCGACGACCGCCTGCTCTTCGAACTCGACATCACCGACAGCGAGCAAGATCTGAGCGACGCCATAGACCACCTTATCCACGTCGAGATCACCCGTTATCCGCTGGCCCAAACGCCACCTCAGGGCAAAGTAGCCCGCGTTCTCGGCAGCAACGCCGAAGAAGCTGCCGATATCGACATCGTCTACTGCAAGCACGACTTACCGCGCAACTTCGCCGAAGATGTCTTCATTGCCACCCGTGGACTCCCCAACCGCGTTCGCAAAGCAGATAGCAAAGGTCGGCTAGACTTACGCAACCAGAACATCATCACCATTCGCCCAGACGATGCCAAAGTCATTGACGACGCCATTAGTCTAGACATTACCGACGACGGCTACCGACGGCTAGGCATTCATGTCGTCGATACCGCCTTTTACGTCCAAGCGGGCGATTCGATTGATCGCGAAGCCAGACGACGCGGAACCGCTGTCTATTTGGGCGATGAAATTGTCCCCATGCTGCCACCGCCCCTGCCAAATGCGCTGTGTTCCTTGGTAGAAGGCAAAGACCGGCTAGCCATTTCGCTGCTGATTAAAATGGACGACGACGGTCAGGTGCTCGAATACGAGCTTCAGCCCAGCGTAGTTAAAGTAGAGCATAGGCTCAACTACGACCAGGTTCAGGCCATTTTAGCCAGAGAAAATGAGGAAGACCTGGAAAGTCTAGGCACCGATTTTGACGCCATAGAAGATTTTGAGAGTGCATTCGATCTGTTGGACAGCGTTTTTCAACTGGCTCAAGAGGTCAAACAGCGACGGCACGAAAGAGGCTCCTTCGAACTCAACTTGCCCGAACACACTTTCCCCGAGGAAGCCGAAGAGCTAGCAAAGTATCTTGCGCCCAAACTCCAGTACGACGACGAAGGCGCAATGGGCGTGTTAGTCGCCACGTCGCAAACGCCCGCTCGCGTCATTTCTACCGAGTTTATGCTGCTGGCCAATCAGCTCGTCGCGCAGCATATTCAAGCATTGGGCATCCCCGGACTGTATCGCATCCATCGCCAGCCCGACCTTAACGACGTGCAGGAGTTGGTCAAGCTAGCCAATAATATGGGACTCGATCTCAGCCTAGAAAACGAAGAAGCGGTTTCGCCCAGCGACTATCGCAATTTTACCGAGCAGTTTGCCACCTCCAAATCAGAAAAGGTGCTCACCTATCTGCTCATGGCCACGCTAAAGCCCGCCCTTTATAGCGCCGAACCCGGCCCCCACTTTGGTCTGGCAATTGACGATGCCTACACCCATTTTGTCTCTCCCGCTCAGCGCTATCCAGATCTGCTGGTTCACCGCCTGCTACATGCCGTGTTCGAACATGGACGCGATCGCCGCTCCACCCGTTCCAAAGATCGCGTAGACCTGCGCAATAGTTCCTGTCATGGTCAAATTAGCTGGGCCGTTTTCCCCCCTAATATTCAGCAGGAAATGGAAGAACAGCTCGCTCGTACGCCAATTAAGCTGACCGAGCGCGAACGTTTAGCGCAAGAAGCCGAAAGTGATTTAGAGGGACTTAAAAAGGCCGCCTTTATGCAGGCGCATACAGGCGAAGTCTTTCAAGGATTAATTACTGGCGTCCAATCTTACGGATTCTTTGTTGAGCTAGAAGAACTCTTGGTCGAAGGATTAGTTCACGTCAGCTCGCTGAAGGACGATTGGTATGAGTATCGCTCGCGTCAGCAGAAGCTAGTCGGTCGCAAAAATCGCCAGCAGTATCGGCTGGGCGATCGCGTCGAAGTTCAGGTCAAAAGCGTAGACTACTACCGTCAGCAAATTGACCTAGTCGCCGTAGGTGGCGGCAGTGAAGCCGACGAAGATGATAATGACGACAATAATGATGAAAACGGCGGTGAGGAAGAATAAACATCAGCACCCCTAACAGCAAACAATTGTCTAATTCCAAACCAGTGGTCATCGGCGTTAGCGGCGCTTCCGGGCTAATTTATGCCGTGCGAGCCATCAAGCACCTGCTCGCCGCAGGCTACAGCGTCGATGTGGTCGCCTCGCGCGCCTCACACCAGGTTTGGCTCCAAGAAGACGGCATCACCATGCCCACCAACCCCGAGCAGCAGGCGAGCTTTTGGCGTAAGCAAGCAGATGTCCCTACCGCTGGGAATCTTCGCTGCCACGCCTCGGGCAACGTCGGCGCAACCATCGCCAGCGGATCGTATCGCACCCAGGGGATGATGGTCATCCCTTGCAGCATGAGTACAGTAGGAAAGCTAGCGGCTGGCCTCAGTTCTGACCTGCTAGAGCGGGCGGCTGATGTCCAGATCAAAGAGGGGCGATCGCTCGTCCTCGTCCCCAGAGAAACCCCGCTTAGCCTCATTCACTTACGCAACCTAACCGCACTAGCCGAAGCAGGCGCTCGCATCGTCCCCGCCATTCCCGCCTGGTATCACAATCCGCAATCCATCGACGATCTTGTAGACTTTGTAGTAGCTAGAGCCTTGGATCAGCTCGATATAGACTGTGTACCCTTACGACGCTGGGAAGGAGGAACTCAACCATGCCCCGACTGATTATCCTGCTGCTAACGCTAATCTCGCTCACCATTCTTACTGTGCAAAACTTGGGAGCAGACAAAGCCGTTTCCCTGGTCGTATTAGGGACGCCCCTCTCATCCATCCCAATAGGGCTGCTCCTGTTAAGCGCAGTCGGCATCGGTGCGCTCACTACGCTTGCAATCTACGGACTCATCGGCCTGCGTCGCCCAGTTGCAGGCTCGACAAAAAGCAAGTACAAGCCTATGGGCAGCCGGGTTCCCTACCCAGAAAGTTCAGACAGCACAACCATTCCGCCCAGCGGCTCTGCCTTTGTCACCGAACCGCCCGTAGATAGAGTAAGCACACCCGCCTCTAGCAGCAGTACAGCGCCTAACCCCGCTACGCCTGGCAACGTCTACAGCCCCTTCTCTAGAGAGTCAGACCCCACAGGCAAAAAAAAAAGGCCAACCCTAGAGTAAGCTCTCCAAACCCGACCAGCCAGCCTGCCGATGACCGTGACTGGACAAACTTTCGCCCAGCGGCCCAGCGCCATAGTTGGGAAGACGAGGACTATTCAACCTCACAGCCATCTGTATCTACGGATCAATCTACAGAGAAAAAGGGTCTATTTGATTTTGTGAAAGGGATGGGCGCTGGCCGTAATGCCGATACCGATGCCCCCGCGCAAAATGCTAATCAGCTCGCTGAAGATATTGGCAGTGGCTGGAGCGGCAACAACGAGCCACCGTCCGATCAATACATTCGCGATACCAGAGACGATAGCTACGCAGACGACAGCTTAGACCAAGGTTGGGAAAGGCCAGATGCTAGTTACGCTCAGGCCGACTATGATCGCTCTGGTTATGACCGTTCTAGTTACGCTCGCCCCGAGTACGATCCACCGGGCTACGACCCGTCGGCCTATCCTAGACCCGAGTACGAAAAGAAAGTATACGGCGACGATCTCTACGGTGTAGAGGATGCCGGCTACGAGGAAGAACCCATAGCCGAAGGCCCCGAAGAACTCTTGGACTCAGATAACGTATACGAAGCGGACTATCGCGTCGTTTTACCGCCTTCGCGACCGCTAGAAACAGATGAAGACTACTAGCAAGGTCGCTAAAACTCAGCCAATCCTTCAAAAGCGTTGCCATATTGGTAACCGCTGCTCCCTAGCGCCGATTCATCGCTATTCTAGTGATTGGTAGCAAACGTTCGGATATACATCCACGCTCACTATGGCTCCGTCAGTAGCCCCCCCTATCAAACAAAGCTATAGCGCTGGCAACTGTAGGCTCGATCTGACACTACAGCCGTCGGCGCTATCGCAGTGGCACCCCAGGCTGATTGTCGAGCAGGTTCAATTTAAGCTGTGGATGAGTGAGGCTCAAGGCGCAGAGCCAGCGCTTTTGGCAGAGGGCGATCGCACTACTCTTCAGGCGATCGCTCACCACATCGAACAGCGCACCCAAGCTGTACTCACCATTAACCGCACTAGCAGCCCCGCTGCCCCAACGCTGCCTCAGCTTCCGGAAAAGACTCATCTCCCCCATCCGCTCAGCTACTTACAGCTATGCGACCTCTCGACCGTCCTCACTCAGTGCGAGCGAGCCGCTAAAACCCTTCCCGTCTCACTTCCTATTGCACCTAGCACCGCATCAGAAACCGACCGCCCCACAGCAGCACTTGGCCAAGAAGTCACATCGCCGCCCACACAGTCCGCTGCGGTCCCCAAGCAAAAAGGTAAGCTAATTTTCTTTCCAACGGGTCGCCGCGCTGCCTGGGCCAGCTCTGCCGCAGCCGCCCTTTTCGCAGTCGGACTTACCACAGTCCTCTGGAACGATAAGACATCCGTTCCGGAAACCGTCTCCATAGCCGAAGCTGACCTTGCCGAACCTAATATCACCGAATCGGAGAACCCAAGACTCCGATTGAGAAAACCCGCCGACGAAGAGCTATCTGCTGCTTTACCCAACAGCGCCAGTCAATCTGAGCGCAACCGGGCGCAGACCGCCCAAAGGTCCCGTTCAACCACTCAGCGCACTGCTAAACCGACGAATGTGCCAGGACGCAGCAATTCATCTACCACCGTCTCACCGGAAAACCCCACCGCTAGCAAATCAACGTCCTCGCCAGAATCAGCTAGGGCAGAAAGCGGCCTAAACGGTGGCGACTCCTCGCAAGGCCCCCGTCAAAGCAACGAATCAGCCGACGTACCTGCCCCTATCAATCGTCAGACACCCAACAATGCGCCCGACCGCAAAATAGCCAACGCCGAACCGGACGCTGAAGCGCTAAACCCAGCCGCGCTTAGCGCCCCAACCGCTGAAACTGATGATGGACTACCCACTCTTGAACCCTCTAGCCCTCAAGCGTCTGCTCGTCGTGGGCAAAACAGCGAAGTCAATAGAGCAAGCGCTCCTCTCAGCCCCGCCAACGCCGAAGAATCAGCCTTCTCGCCAGCAGCCATTTCCAGGCAAGAATCAGAAACTATCACTCAAGTACAAAACTACTTTGTCAATCAGTGGCGTCCCAATGAAAATCTTTCAGCTCCCCTGAGCTATCAGCTTCAGCTTTCTTCATCGGGCGAAGTAGTCAGTTTTTCAGCTCTTACTGAAGGCGGAGGGGCCTATCGCGATCGCCTTCTCCCCGACAGCAAGCTCTCATTCCCACCCTCAAACAGTGCCGCCCTAGCAAACGGACTCACGCTAAAAATTGTCCTCACGCCCAACGGACAGGTTCAAGTCGAAAAAATGTAGCGCTGCAAGCCTGTGGCACAGAAAGTACAAAGCAAATTAACCCTGGTTCTTCCGAGCCTTCATCATGCTCTGTCGTCGCCGTCGCTGCGCTGAGATTACGGCCTTATCTACGGGAAACCCGACCACTGGGATAACCTGATTGACGCGATCGCGCTCCAGTTCCCGTAGCTCCGTATAGTCCACCTTGTGAATACAATCGACTGGGCAAGTGTCAATCGCCTCCTGAATCAGCGCCTCCGAATCCCCATTCTGGCGCACCACTCGCGCTCGACCATAATCCGGCTCAATATAAAACGTATTGCGAGCCACATGCGCACAGTGCGTACAGCCAATACAAACCAGCTCATCCACATACACCCCCTCCTGCCGAAACTGACCGCCCAGCTCCGGCTCCAGTCCACTGCGCCCAGAAGCACTGCGCAAAGCCCCGCCCAGTTCCGGCTCCAACCCACTACTGCGCCCAGTCGTCATCTCGCTCTCATCCGCCATACAACACCTGAGATATTTCTCTTAAATCTACTTTCTCTCAATCTCAATTTTTCCAAGTAAACAAAAACCCCAGCCCACAAGCGGCCAAGGTTTAAGAAGGAATAAAAATACTAACCAGCAATCAAGACCGAGCAACCCAACCAGTTTCCCAATTCATCACTCATCACTCATAATTCCTACCCAGCCCAGCGCTGAAGCACCAACCGAATAGATCCATCCTGATTATCTACTTGCTCAGACACCTGAAAGCCTTGATTAGCCGACTCATTTACCACCGTATGGTAGGCATACCGCTGAGTCACCCGGTTCAAAAAGCCCTCTACCGACAGCGGCTGCTGCCAATACTGTAAGTCTGCAACCAGCTCATAATCGCCCGACTCTTCGCTGCGCTTAAAGCCTACGTCGTAGCCATTCTCCTGCTGAATCACTACCTCGGCAGTTTGGGTTTTGCCCTCATAGCCGCGAACCGTACGAGGCCCAGCCTCCCAGCGAATACCCGCATCATCCAAAGCAAGCTGCAAAGAAGACAGATTGCGGAGCTTAGTTTTTATTTGACTAAAGTGGGACATCTTCAAACCTCAAGAAAGGAGAACGAACGAACGATAAAACTGAAATGCCAAGGTATAGCGCTCAAGGCAACTACCCAAACAATATTTTAAGCTATCCTTTTCAGGTCAACACCTTTAAAGGCAGCACTTTCAAAGGAGGTTACCACTGACTCTGCGAAGGATTAGTCTGCGTTTGAGTAGAGACAGAACTCGATACCTGGCTAGAAACCATCACCGGCTGAGCGTAATATTCGGAAGACTTTTCGTGCGCCATTACCTCACCTAACTGAGCCTCAATAGCGGCAGTGACCTCAGCGCAAGAAGCGCCTACTATGCCAGTGACCATCTCCTTAACGCGCCCATCCGGATAAATCACAAACTCAAGCGTTTCCATAAACTAATCGCTAACCAGTTGTAAGCTTTACGAAATAGGAACTTGACAACCTGGAGCAAACTCTGCTTCAGAGCCATCCGCAGGCTGTAAGCCGCAACCCCCTCATCGTAATCAATATCACTCAAATAAACTAGCAATATCGAATTAAAACTTAACGTTGCTACGGAAAAAAGAGAAGAACCGATTTATTTCGTAATAATAAGTCTCGCGCACTATTACAGACGAGTCAAGCGACCAGAGGAATAGCTAATCGAACAAATGGATAGAATTGTTAAGAGCGCAGAAGGCTCAAAACTAGTTAATAATGAGCGAATAAAATACGAACTTTCTATGTCATCTTCCTTTTTTGAGTTCGAGCAAGATTTTGTTGGCAACCTGCGCTGTATTCCAATGACAGTCAGACACAGCCTCGATACCTGTGGTGTAAAGCTTCAGCTAGAGCATTGGAACCAGTTTACTCAGGCCGAGAGGCAGGACTTGGTAAGCTGGCCCTGTGCCAACGATAGCGAAGCTCAAGCGTACCGAGATAAGTTGCAGACTCTGGTTACTGAAAAAGTGGGTAAGCCTGCAAAAACATTGGACATTCCAACCAGTCCACCTTGGCAAAGTCAAAGCGAAATCCCGGAGCAAGTTCAGCAAAAGTTTGAAGAACAGTCAGTTTCTCTTTCGCTAGACCAGTGGAAATCGCTTAGCGAACTTCAGCGATTCGCGCTCATCAAGCTCAGCCGTCCTAGCCACGAAAACAACAACTTTCTGCCCGCCCTAAAGGAATTCGGACTGCTTTCATAAAACCCAGGGTCTTCTGCAAATCAAGGTCTTCTGCTTCCCAGGTATACTGCTGTGAGTACTCTTATCCGGCGTTCTATTAGCTGATGACAGGTCCTAATCCTAAACCCGCTCGCAGAGCCAATCGCCGTCGAGCGATTCAATCCTCAGTGCCGTGGCCACTCGTCAGCGGTCTCTTTTTGATATATCTGTTGGTTGGCCTGTTACTCTCAGCCCCAGCGCCTCCGTTTTGGACGTGGATTATTATCGCGATCGCCATCCCCCTCTTCACTGTAGGTCTCACTCGCCCCATAGACCCCAATCAACTCCCTAAGCGAACGGGCCTGACCACTTACCTGGGCGGATTTTTGTTAGCGATCGCCCTTTCAATCGCCCTCAACTACGTAGGCTCCGAACAAAGCTTCGACGACACCGGATTCTTTGTAGCCGTCTTGATGCTAGGCGTCCTTACGCTTTTGGCCGTGGGTTTATGCATCGCTGCCGCTATTTTCAGCACCCTAGCTGGAGAGCGATTGCTACAAACCATGACCTATAAGTCCAGCCTGAGCGT
This sequence comes from Nodosilinea foveolarum, assembly GCA_003242035.1. GTDB lineage: Bacteria > Cyanobacteriota > Cyanobacteriia > Phormidesmidales > Phormidesmidaceae > Phormidesmis > Phormidesmis foveolarum. Next base: position 12,556 of record QBMC01000099.1, read on the forward strand.
ACTATTGGGCACCGCTTTTGGCGGCATCTGCATAGGTGGCCTGATTGGACTAATAGCCCTGACAGTGGCAACTAGCGCTTAAAAACACAGTTTTATGTACGCGATTGACTTTGGCACCAGTAATACAGTAATCACTCGCTGGAACGCCGCGACCCAAGCAGCCGAGACCGTCTCTTTACCAGGATTATCGACTCAGTTTCAGGGCAACCCGCCGCTTATTCCTAGCCTGGTATACGTAGAGGATGCCGCGAAAGCCAGCGTCATTGTGGGCCAAGCCGTTCGCGATCACGCCCTGAACCTCACCACCGACCCCAGATTCTTCCGCAACATCAAGCGCGGCATCGGCACCGCCGTACAGGGCTTTATTCCTGAGCTAGACGGCCAAATTCTCTCCTTCGAGCAGGTCGGCAGCTACTTTTTGCACCAAGTTATCAGCGCGCTCAAAGCCCAAGAGCCGGAGCTAGATTCACTGGTTTTCACCGTTCCTGTAGACAGCTTCGAGGCGTACCGAATTTGGCTTGGCGAAGTCTGCCAGTCACTCGGCATTGATCAGGTGCAGCTCATAGACGAACCTACTGCCGCCGCCTTGGGCTATCAGCTTAGCGCTGAGCAGCGAACCGTTTTGGTCATCGACTTTGGCGGCGGAACGTTAGATTTGTCACTCGTTCAGCGAGCCGCCTCCGCGATAGAAAAACCTAGAGGACTCAGGCTTCAGTGGGGCAAAAAAGCGAACTTGCAGCAGCCAGCAAATCAGGCCCGAGTCAAAACCGTCAAAGTCATTGCGAAAGCCGGTGAGAATTTAGGCGGCGCAGACATTGACCGCTGGCTAGCAGACTATTTCGAGTTAGAACAAGAACTGCCGAAGACCGCTGTTACCCTGAGACTAGTAGAAAAACTCAAAATTGCCCTATCTAGCTCCACAGAGGCCACTGAAGCTTATTTTGACGAAGCCACTTTAGACAGCTACGAACTGAGTTTGGGACGCGATCGCCTCAACCAAATCCTCACCGAAAAAGGCTTCTTCGACCGCCTAGAAAACCGCTTAGAGCAAGTCCTACAGCAAGCCACCCGCCAGGGCGTTGGCATTTCAAACATTGACGCCGTCCTGCTCGTAGGCGGCAGCGCTCAAATCCCGGCCATTCAGACTTGGGCCGAGAGCCGCTTTGACCCCGACAAAATTAAGCGCGATCGCCCCTTCGAAGCCGTCGCCCAAGGCGCACTCCGCCTACAAAACACCGAACTCAAAGACTTTCTTTATCACAGCTACGGCATTCGCTACTGGGATCGCCGCACCAACGCCCATAGCTGGCACCCCATCATCCCAGAAGGCCAACCCTACCCAACCGACCAGCCCATTGAGCTATTTTTAGGCGCATCTAGCGAACAACAGCCCAGCATAGAACTTATCCTCGGCGAACTCAGCAGCCCTAAAACCAGCACAGAAATCTACTTCGAAGGCAATCAGCTCGTCACTCGTCAAACCGGCACTTCAGCAGACGGCAAGGTGCAGGCCCAGCCGCTGAATGACCGAGAGGGTGCGAGAACTATCGCCAGTCTCACCCCGCTTGGCTTTCCTGGGAGCGATCGCATCCGCATTCTCTTCTCCATTGACGCCCAGCGCTTTCTCAGAATGACCGTAGAAGATTTGCTGACTCTGGAAACACTCATGTCAGAGAAAATTGTCGTCCAGCTTCAATAAGATGACAGAAGTTAGGAAACTGCCTAAACTACAGTCTTCGGAGGAGTAAGTCTTAAAGCTGCTCGCTCAACTTATTTACTCGTTTTTAGGAGCGCGCTTCGCCCGTGAGTCAGATCTATTCGCCTTCAAACCCCTCCACTTTGAACCTCGAAACCGCAGCGCGAACCTCTTCATCTCTTACGGGTGACGGCAAATCTGTTGACTCGAACGGCAGCAGCTCATCTAAAACAGATGGAACAGACGCTAGCGGAAAAGCCGCCCCCTGGACAATTGAAGACAGCGAAGACCTTTACCGCATCAAAGGCTGGGGAGAACCCTACTTTGCCATCAACGAAAATGGCAATATCACCGTCTCTCCTCAAGGCGATCGCGGCGGCTCTTTAGACTTACACAAGCTCGTCGAAGGACTCAAGCAGCGAGACTTCCAGCTACCATTACTCATTCGCTTTTCAGATATTCTAGAAGACCGCTTAGAGCGCATTAACGCTTGCTTTGCCAAGGCGATCGCCCGCTACAGCTATGAAGGCACCTACCAAGGCGTCTTCCCAACTAAATGCAACCAGCAGCGCCACATCATCGAAGACCTCGTTCGCTTCGGCAGGTCCTATCAATTTGGCCTCGAAGCAGGCACCAAGCCCGAGCTAATGATTGCCTTGGCCAGCCTCAACACCCCCGGCGCACTGATCATTTGCAACGGCTACAAAGACGCCTCCTATATAGAAACGGCCATGCTAGGCCAGCGCCTTGGCCAAAAAACTATCATTGTATTAGAGCAGCTAGAAGAAGTTGATATGGCGATCGCCGCTGCCAAACGCCTCGGCATTCAACCCGTCCTCGGTGTCCGTGCCAAACTCGCAGCTAAAGGCTCAGGCCGTTGGGGAGAAAGCGCTGGAGACAGAGCTAAGTTTGGCCTGAGCATTCCGGAACTCATCATCGTCGTCGAGAGGCTTCAGGCCGCAGACATGCTCCCCTGCTTAGAGCTGCTGCACTTTCACATTGGCTCACAGGTCTCTGCTATTAGCGTCATCAAAGACGCCTTAAAGGAAGCCTGCCGCATTTATGTAGAACTCGCCAAACTCGGCGCACCCATGGGCTATCTCGACGTGGGTGGCGGCCTTGGTGTAGATTATGACGGCTCTAAAACCAGCTCTCAAGGTTCCAAAAACTACAGCATTCAAAACTATGCAAATGACGTAGTGGCCGAAGTTAGAGATGCTTGTATGGCGAGTGAAACGCCGATGCCTACGTTGGTGAGTGAAAGTGGACGGGCGATCGCCTCTCACCAATCCGTTCTCATCTTCGACATCCTCGGCACCAGCGAAGCCAGCTACAGCCAACCCGACCCCTACCAAGAAGGCGAACACAAACTTATCCGCGAACTCTGGGATCTCTACACCTTAGTCAACGCCGAAAACTACCAGGAAGCCTTCAATGACGCCGTCCAGTTCAAGCAAGAAGCCGCCAGCCTGTTCAACTTCAGCTACCTTAGCCTCTCCGAACGCGCCCGCGTTGAAAGAATTTACTGGGCCTGCTGCGTCAAAATTGCCAACCTGCTCCGCCAGCAAGACTACGTCCCCGAAGAGCTAGAGCATCTAGAAAAAAGCCTAGCCTCCATCTACTACATGAACATGTCGCTGTTCCAATCCGCCCTCGATAGCTGGGCCATCGATCAGCTCTTCCCCATTCTCCCCATCCACCGCCTCAACGAAGAACCCACCCAAAGAGCCACCCTCGCCGACCTCACCTGCGACAGCGACGGCAAAATCGCCCGCTTCATCGGCAAAAAAGGTGAAAAAGACGTGCTCGAACTACACCCCCTCAAATCTGGCAAGTCCTACTACCTCGGCATGTTCCTCGTCGGGGCTTACCAAGAAACCCTCGGCAACCTGCACAACCTGTTTGGCAATACCAACACCATTCACATTCAATTAGCCTCCAAAGCAACCGCACACCAAGGCTACACCATCGAACACGTCGTTCGCGGCAACACCACAGACGAAGTTCTTCAGCAGGTGCAATACAACCCAGAAGACATGATCGAACAGATTCGTCGTCGGTCTGAGCAGGCTTTACAAAAGGGGCAAATCACCATCGAGGAAGCTCGAAAGTTGATGGCTAACTATAAAGCAGGAATGGACTGCTACACGTATTTAGCTGATTCTTAGATATAGCGGCTACTAAAATTTAGCTATATGGCTACTTGCTACTCAATCCACAATAGTCCTAAATGTTAGATTTATTCTGGGAGCTACCTGTTTAGCTGTTTTGGGAATTTGGTGCTGCCAGAAGTGCTGTGTTTCTCCCGCCATCAAAAGAAAACTTCCATGAGTCAGATTGACTTCTGTTTTTTCATCTTTGTCATTCCGATGGCGAAGCATAAATCTTCGCGACCCTCCAAAGCTTACCGAGCCGATGATTGGATTTTCGCCTAATTCTCTTTCTGCATCTGTATGCCAGGAAATACTGTCTTGTCCGTGGCGATAAAGATTGAGCAAGACGCTGTTAAAACTGGTGTCTGCAATCTGTTCAATTCTTTTTTTGGCGTTGCTGAATTAGAAGATGAATTGATGGGGAATTGGGACATCCCAGAACTTGAGATAGTGAATCAATAGTC
>QBMC01000009.1 GCA_003242035.1 Nodosilinea foveolarum
CGGACGCGATATTGGCTCATCGGTTTAGCTTTTTTGTTTGGTTACTTAAAACTTACCGTGCCTTATCCCATCCGTAACCCCTATTTGTGCAACAACGCCATAGGTCTAACCAAAACCTCTGAAAGCGTTAGCTCACTCGTAATAATCGTCAACGAACCATTCTCAGCTAATTCAAACAGAGCAACGAGCAAGCTGCTGTATTCCGGGACGTTCTCCAGAGCGTAAATCCAAATATTACTGTCTAGGTAGATACGATTGCCCCTCAGAAGATTGGTCAATCCCATGAGTCGCGCTCTTGCCGAATATAAGCATCAATCTCGGCAACATTTGCAAAACTTCCCTTAGCAGCACCAATAAAGTCAGTCAGCTTTTTTCGCGGCTTTTTCAATTCTTCGGGTTCTTCCACCAGCACAATCACCTCTACAGTCGCTCCTTCAGGCAGTTCGTCTGAATGCACTTCAATAAATCCACCCGGCTTAACGGTCGTCTTAGCTTTGACAGTTTGGATCATGAGTCTCTAGTGAATGAGGGAACTAAGCGCCGTAATGACGAGCTGATATCTATTCTGGTACTTATTTATCCATTCGAGTCGTTCTGCGGCTATTTCTTTAAGGACAGCCTGCGAACTGAGTGTAGTCGCAGGCGCTTTGCCTGCTCACAGAGTAGCCCTCGGGCTGAGCGTAGTCGTAGGCGTTCGCCTTCTCGCAGAGTAGCCGGGTTCGGTAACCCCCCCTTCAGCAAACCGCCCTCCATTAAGCACTATAGATATAACCTTTTCGAACCCCATCGAACAAAGAGTCTTAAGTTATTCACCCCTGGAGATATACATGGGAAAAGTAGTTGGCATTGACCTTGGAACCACTAACTCGGTTGTCGCCGTTATGGAAGGCGGCAAGCCAGCCGTTATTGCAAACGCAGAAGGCTTTCGAACGACGCCTTCTGTCGTTGCCTACGCTAAAAATGGCGATCGCCTAGTCGGTCAAATCGCCAAGCGTCAGGCCGTTATGAACCCCGAGAACACGCTCTACTCAGTCAAGCGTTTTATCGGTCGCCGTCAAGACGAAGTCGGCAACGAGTCGAGCGAAGTCCCTTACAAAGTGGCTAACGTCGGCGGCAGCGTCAAAATTGAAACCACCGATGGCAAGCAGTATGCCCCTGAGGAAATTTCCGCTCAGGTCTTGCGCAAGCTCGTAGACGATGCCAGCAAGTACCTCGGCGAAAAAGTAACTCAGGCCGTCATCACCGTGCCTGCCTACTTCAACGACTCTCAGCGTCAGGCCACCAAAGACGCCGGTAAAATCGCAGGCGTCGAAGTCCTACGCATCATCAACGAGCCAACCGCCGCTGCGCTCGCCTACGGCCTAGACAAAAAGAGCAACGAAACTATTCTCGTTTTTGACTTGGGTGGCGGTACGTTCGACGTCTCCATCCTAGAAGTTGGCGACGGCGTTTTTGAAGTCCTCTCCACCTCCGGTGACACCCACTTAGGCGGCGACGACTTCGACAAAAAAATCGTAGACTACCTCGCCAAAGACTTCGAGAACAAAGAAGGCATCGATCTACGCAAAGACAAGCAGGCCCTTCAGCGCTTGACCGAAGCCGCTGAAAAAGCAAAAATTGAGCTATCTAGCGTCACCCAAGCAGAAGTCAACCTCCCGTTCATTACCGCCACTCAAGACGGGCCTAAGCACTTAGAAACCACCTTGACTCGCGCCAAGTTCGAAGAGTTGTGCTCAGACTTGATCGACCGCTGCGGTGTCCCTGTGCAAAACTCACTCAAAGACGCCAAGCTGAGCAAGGCTGACATCGACGAAGTTGTGCTCGTAGGCGGCTCCTCGCGTATTCCTGCCGTCCAGAACCTAGTCGAAAAAATTCTAGGCAAAGCGCCTAACCAAAGCGTTAACCCTGACGAAGTGGTTGCCATTGGTGCGGCTATTCAGGGCGGCGTCCTTGCAGGCGAAGTCAAAGACATTCTGCTGCTAGACGTTACGCCGCTCTCCTTGGGCGTCGAAACCCTCGGTGGCGTGATGACTAAGCTAATCAACCGCAACACTACGATTCCTACTAAGAAGTCAGAGGTGTTCTCCACCGCTGTCGATGGTCAGACCAACGTAGAGATTCATGTGCTTCAGGGTGAGCGCGAAATGTCTACCGACAACAAGAGCCTTGGAACATTCCGTTTAGACGGCATTCCACCTGCAAAGCGCGGTATCCCTCAAATCGAAGTCATCTTCGACATTGACGCCAACGGTATCCTCAACGTCACTGCCAAAGACAAAGGATCAGGCAAAGAGCAGTCGATTAGCATTACGGGTGCTTCTACGCTCTCTGATACCGAAGTCGATCAAATGGTGCGCGATGCGGAAAGTAATGCCGATGCCGATAAGCAGCAACGCGATCGCATTGATATGAAAAACAAGGCCGACTCCTTGGCATACCAAGCCGAGAAGCAGTTAGAAGAACTTGCAGACAAAGTTCCTGCCGAAGACAAAGAGAAGCTCGAAGGCCAGATTGCAACGCTCAAAGAAGCACTTGCAGCCGAAGACTTCGAGAAAATCGAGTCCAGCATGGAAGAGCTTCAGCAAGGGCTGTACGCGCTTAGCAGCAACCTGTACCAGCAAGGCGAGACTGAAAGTGCCGCAGGCGGCGACGATGCGGGTGAGCCAGACGCCGCTGAGACTTCTGGGTCTGGAGAGGAAGACGACGTGATCGACGCCGAGTTCTCCGAGCCAGAAAACAAGTAGGTTAGGCATGGGTTGAGCATTCTTAATGGGTGCTCAACGGGTCTTTCATCTAGGCACAGCCGCAAAAGCAGAGACAGCGATCGCAGCTAAACAATTCAAGATAGGGCATTTGCAGCAATTAGGTTGTAGATGCCCTTTTTTATGACTACTTAACCGTCGAAAAGCGATTATTTCTCAACGGTTAAGTCTTCTCTACGCAAATCAAAGTAGGTTCTATGCCAAACCCAGCAGGGTCAACAGCCCCTTCCCCGTCAGAAGCTCTACCAATATCAAGCCAACAATACCAATCATGGCCCCTCTGCCATTAAGCTGTTCCGCATACTGGTTAAATCCTTTTTTAGGACGCTCCATATTAGGTACTTTTTTAGGCTGAATGCTGACCATAGCTATCCTTATAAAAATTCATACCTGCCATTGTCGCCAGCAAGCGTATCTTCAGTCAATGGGACTGAGCACTTTAAATCGCAATTAGCAGCCCTATTACAGTCCCTCAGAAAACAGCTACACACACCCAACTTCGACAATAGCTACGTCAGCACCTATCTCCTGAGCAGATCGAGTCATCTGCTCACGGCACATCACATTAATTAACTCGCAAGCCCTTAGCACGATCAGCCCGCCGAAACTTGCCTCGGTGGGCTGGTTACGCTTACAAGCCAAAGGGCATCCTGACTGCAAAGGTAACTCGCTAACCTTTGTCAGGAGGCCGCTTGTCTATCCCGAATGTCATCTACAAAAAGCTTAAGAGGGAACCCTACTGGCTAGCCAGCATTGCCATTACAGGGCTGCTCCTAGCACTGCGGCAAGTAGGGGGACTACAGTCCTTAGAACTTTTTACTTTTGACGCGATAGTCAGGCTTCAGGCAGAACGCGACCCCGATCCTCGCCTGCTAATCGTCGAAATTACCGAAGCAGATATTCGTAACCAACAAGAATGGCCAATGTCCGATCAGACAATGGCCACTATTTTATCCAAGCTACAATCGCAAAAGCCTAAAGCCATTGGTATAGACATCTATAGAGACATTCCCCAAGGCGAAGGACAAGCTGAACTTAAAAAGGAGCTAGCCGCTGCCAACATTATTGCCATCGAGAGCTTAGGAATTAGCGCAGATGACAGTATTCCTGCGCCCGCTAGCCTCTCGCCAGATCGAGTAGGGTTTAATGATTTGCCCATCGACTCAGACGGTATTTTGAGACGCAGCCTGATTTTTGCAGCCCTCGAAGATGAAGAACTTCGCTCTTTTGCTTTGCAGCTAAGCCTCAAGTACTTAGAAGATAAAGATACTCCATTCTCGGTAGATCGAGACTCAGTTTATATCGGCCAAGCTCAGTTCAAAAACCTTACGCCTGATGCTGGAGGCTACAACGGTATTGATACAGCAGGCTATCAGATGCTGATGAACTATCGATCTTCCAACTGGGTAGCGAGAAAAGTCACGCTGAGCGAATTACTTTCTGACCAGGTCAGCCCTAGCCGGATAGAAGACAAAGTTGTTCTAATTGGCGTAACCGCGCCTAGCCTTAAAGACTTTTTCTATACGCCTTATAGTGCCGAAAAAAGTGACGAACATGTCATGTCTGGCGTACTGATCCATGCGCAGATTGTTAGCCAGATTCTCAGCAGCGTCTTAGATGAGCAGCCGCTGTTTTGGTATCTACCCAACTGGGCAGAGGTCATTTGGATTGGGGGATGGGCGATCGCAGGCGGCTTCTTAGTATGGAGAATGAGGCGTTCGTCCTTGCTAGGTATCGCTACTCTGGGGAGCTTTGGCGGGTTAGGCGGCGCTTGCTTGCTCGCTTTTGGACTAATGGGCTGGGTGCCCTTTGCCGCCCCTGCTCTGGCGTTTTTACTGACGGGCAGTGCGCTTATGACCTATCAGGTCTTTTACCAGTCTTTTTACGATCCATTGACAGGTTTACCCAATCGCTCGCTGTTTGTCCGTCAGCTAAGGGGGACGATACAGCAGGCAGATAAAGGAGAAATACACGCTTCTTCAGCGGTGCTCCTGCTCGACTTAGATCATTTCAAGGCGATCAACGAAAGCTTCGGCCACCATACGGGAGATTTGCTTTTGCTAAAAGCCGCCGATAGAATTAAACGCTGTTTGCCTGCGCAGGCTAAAGTCGCCAGAATTGGCGGCGACGAATTTGCAATTTTGCTTCAGGATCTCAAGGAGGCTAGCGAATCTACTAAAATCGCCGATACCTTGTGTAACGAGCTGTCAGAACCCTTTGAAGTTGCCGAGCAGATGATTAAAACGAGCTTTAGCATCGGGATTGCGCTAAATAATTCAGCGCAAAGTAACCAGGCCGAGACGCTGATGCAGGATGCCCATAGAGCCATGTCTAGGGCTAGAGCGTTAGGCAAAGAGCACTATGAGGTTTTTGATCCGAGGATGCGTTCGGAGGCCGTTGAGCGCTTCAAGCTAGAGGCCGAGCTGCGTCAGGCCATAGAAAATCGAGAATTTGTGCTTTATTACCAGCCAATTATTAACTTAGTGACTGGTAGGCTGTCTGGATTCGAGGCGCTGGTTCGCTGGCAGCATCCTCAGAAAGGATTTGTCTCTCCAGGGGCGTTTATTCCAGCAGCGGAAGAATCTGGCCTGATTGTGCCCATGGGTAGCTGGATTTTGGAAGAAGCCTGCGCTCAAATGAATCAATGGCATCAGCAGTTCGCTCATGCCCAAGGTTTAATGATGAGCGTAAACCTCTCGACCAAGCAGTTTGACCAGGCAAATCTGACGCTGGAAGTAGATAATATTTTGCGAAAAACAGGCTTGAAGAGTCAGTCGCTGAAGTTAGAGCTAACCGAAAGTGCTGCGATGGAAGATGTTAACGGCACTATCGAGCAGCTTACGAAGCTCAAAGCGCTGAACTTGAAGCTCAGCCTAGACGACTTCGGTACAGGCTATTCTTCTTTAAGCTATTTGCACCAGTTACCGACTGACACGATTAAGGTTGATCAGTCTTTTGTCGGTCGTATGGATGAGAAATCTGGCGAGGATGGCGAAATTGTTAAGACGATTATTTCGTTGGGTCACCAGTTGGGGATGGATGTGATTGCGGAAGGAATTGAAACGGCTGAACAGTTGGCCGGGTTGCGTAGACTGAACTGCAACTACGGGCAAGGTTACTTTTTTGCTAAGCCGCTGCCCAAAGAAGCGGCAGAGGTGTTGATCGCAGAAGATAAAAATTGGCTAGAAGCCAGCGGCGATAGAGAACGGCCTACAATGGAGTTTGTTTAGTCGAGTGGCTTAGCCACGTTGTCGATCGCACCCAAGGAAAAAACGCCCATGGCAAATTCAGTACAGTGGACAGCAGCAGCGGAGGCGCTTTTGAAGGAAATTCCTTTCTTTGTCAGACCGGCTGCCCGCAAAAAGATTGAGAAGTTCGCGAAGGAAAACGGGGCCGCTGAAATTACGCCGGAAGTCTATCAACAGGCCAAACAGCAGTTTGGTTAGCAGTGAGCAGACCAAAGCAATCAAAGTTCCTCTTTTACAGAAAAACTTGCCTAATAGTTATAAAAAAAGTCCCTCAGAGCAGAACTGTGAGGGGCTTCTTCTATCTAGGCGCTAGAGGACTAACGAATTACTTCGCTGTCTACTTCAATGGCAACAATTTCATCATCGCTATCGGCTGTATGGGGAGAAGTGGTTGACTGCGCGGGCGTGGCATACCAGCTACGAACGATTTCAAACTTGGCTCGAATGTTTTCGTAGCGATCGCCATGCCGATCTTTTAGCAGAACATCTAGCTTGCTAGTCTGATTTCTCACCTGAGGAAAGAGCCGAGTTTTAGCTGACTGGCTGGCAGTTTGGGCGATCGCGCTCAAAAAGCGAGAGATGCGATCGCTCAGATCTGGCGAATCAGCCTCTTTAACCCAAGCGTCATTAAGTACGTTAGCCGCCTTTTGGCTTCTCTCTTTAACAGTTGCAACCGTTTCAGAAGTGACTTCCTGCGCTAGCGGACTCAAGCTCTGGCGACCCTCTTTGAATTCAGCAGCGGTCTGAGAGAAAGCGGCCTTTAGGATTTGGGCGACGCGCACAGAGCGAGTAGACCCTTCCTGGTAAAGCACCTTGGCCTTATCGAAGGTAGAGGGAGTTTGCTCAGAGGTGAGGTTAGAGAGATCTTCGGGAGTGGTGTAAGTCATGGTTTTAGCGTCTCTATGAAGAGAAGGTTAAAAAGAAAGAACTAGATAAAAAGGCTGAGGCGAAAGGACTATACCGAAACGGCATCTACCGTAATAGTTTGAACATCTTCTAGGTCTGCATCGGTTTCAGCAGGCGTTGCAACAAAACCAGACCGCTTGCGAGTGAGTTGTTCTGACATTATTTGACCCATTTCTGTGACGAGTAGGCCAACAATGAGACCATCATCTATCCAACCCAGTACAGGAAGCACATCAGGAGAAAAATCTAGCGGATTTACCAGGTAGAACACTGTCCCTAAAATGACTAACCAGCGGTATTTGCTATGCTTGAGCGCCTTACGGTAGAGATCGTAAAGTACGCCTGCAAAAGGCTGTTTTGAGTTTTTCTTCTGTTGTTTTTTCATGGTGGGTTGTTCCTTTCGCCTACATAACTATCATCGCAGAGGCAATCGTTGCTGTCAGGTAGTGAAACCCCATCAAACGCTCTTATAGCAATGCTTTGACCGTATACGGTTTGCCGAAGAAAGAGAGTTTTTGATCTCTAAATGAGATGTAGAACCGAACACATCCTATAAACGGGTGGCGGAGAACCGAAACTTTTGCACGGGTAATACGAACAAAAAGCAAAGCCGAACTCAAGTCTGCAATAAATTAGTGAGATGAACAAGCTCAGGGAGGATCAGGGCATTCATGGCCAAATCTACCGCTTTGCTAGAGCCGGGTAGCGAGAATATTAGCGTTCTGGCATAGACGCCCGCTACGGCGCGTGAGGCGATCGCCCGCGAACCAATCTCTGCATAGCTAAGCTGTCTAAATATTTCGCCAAAGCCCGGAAGTTCTTTCTCCAGTAGCGCAGCAACGACGTCGTAGGTAATATCGCGGGGCGCAATGCCCGTGCCGCCGTTAAGCAATATCGCCTGAATATCTGGATGAGCTGCCAGATCCTGTAGCAAATTATTAATCTGAGTAGGCTCATCACTTACGAGCTGGTAGTGAGCAACCTGATGACCCGCTGAGGTCAGCAGAGACTGCATTAGCGCTCCGCTTTTATCAGTAGCGGGCGATCGCGTATCACTAACCGTGATGACCGCACAGGTAACCGCCGTCTGAACTATACCGTCAGGATGAGGAAGCGCCGCCATTTTAGCCGTCACCTAGTCGTTATATTAGGGTTGGCCTAGCATCAGTTCTTTGTCAAACCCAAGCCGTTCTCTTCTGAGTAGCGCTCCATAAATCGCATAAAGCGATCCCATTCTTCTGGGCCTCTCATCACAAAAACCGCCTCAATTCCGGCAGGCTCCCCGTTTACGAACTTACCGTTCACATCTTTAGAGACGAGCTGGCCCTCTTCATCGACCATGTATAGCCCGGTTACCTCGCCGCCTTCTTCGGTCAGCGCTTTAGGTCGATCAAAGTAAAAAGTTGCGGTGGCATCAGAAAGGTCTTTGGCACGGGTGATCCGGATGTCTGGGATGACCTCTTCTTTGACGCCGGGGGAGAATTGGATTTCAGCCATGATGAATCGTTGCACAAGTCAATTGATGCCCTTAGTTTCCCATCTTATTGAACCTTTAGTCGAGAGCTAAGCCGCAAACATCGGGCGCATTCACTCGATTGCCCGCGAGCGATCGCCCCATAGAACTTGATAAGGCGAGGCGACAGCAGGCACTTTGTCGGCAACCGTAAGCGCTTGGTAAACCATCGCACAGACCTCGGCGCGAGTGGCTACCCGGCTGGGTCTTAGCTCGGTGGGGATGGGATAGTTGAACACCAACCCTAGCTGAGTGGCTGAGGCGATCGCACTCGCAGCGTAGTTGGGTATTGCCGATCTATCGCTATAGATATCGAGCGATCGCACATCCGGCACAGAAACTGCCTGCAAGCTTAGGCCGCTAACTAGCGCCAACAACGACTGTAGCTTGGTCAGCGGAAAGTTTGGATCAAAGGTCAAATCAGGGAAGCCAGAGATGAACTTGGCCCGATACGCTCGCTGAATCGCCGCTGCCCCCCAAAAGTCTTCAGCCACATCTCGAAACTGAATCGCCGCCCGCTTAGCCTCCGGATCAAAAACGTTTACTAGCACCGTTGCAAACTGAGCGCGGGTAATCGGCGCATCGGGTCTAAACGTGCCGTCGCGAAACCCACTGAGCCAGCCCGCTTTCACCATCGGATCGATATAGCCTCTGGCCCAGTGCTGGGTGGGCAGGTCGGTAAAGCTGGGCAAGGTGGCTTTAGCGGTCAAAATAAAAGGTGAGGCGATCGCCTGAGTAGTCCCTATCGCCACCATCGCCTGATGAACTAGCGCGGTCGTTTCGGCCCGACTAATCGGAGAGAGCGGCTTAAGCTGAGCCGGGTCGGGATAGCCCACAATCATTTCGCGGTTCGTGGCAGCGGCTACGGCGTTGATGGCATAGCTAGGAACTTGAGCGCGATCGCGATAAACCAGCAGCGCCTCCGAGCGGCCAGCCCCCAATTCCAATCCATTCACCAGCGACACAATCGCCTGCACCTTTGTTAGCGGCGCATTAGGCCGAAAGCTCCCGTCTGGAAACCCCGACAAAAATCCCTGAGCCTGAGCCTGACGAATCGCCCTAGCCCCCCAAAAATCTGCTGAGACATCTGGGAAGCGTAGCACCGACTGCGTTTTGGCAACCTGAGGAAAAGCTGCCGTTACCAGAGCCGCGAATTCAGCGCGAGTCACCTGATTATCCGGTTGAAACGTCCCGTTAAGAAAGCCCTTTACCAGATTTTTCTCAGCCAACGCCTCGACAAAAGGCGCAGACCAGTGGCCGACCAAATCGTTGAACCGACTGTCCAAGCTCGCGCTAGCCGATGGATCTGGCTTGTCTGGAAAAGGCTCGGGCGGCAAGGGCTGCGGCTCTACGTTTCCTAGCAATACAGCAGGCACCGCCACTTCATCTGGAATCTCGCTAGGCAGGTAAGCCACTGAGCCTTTAACGCGCACAGGATTGATTTGATTTCCTGCCGTAGACAGCGGTAAAGGCGTATCGTTACGAACATCATAGGTTTTGCCCTCGAACCAGTTGTCGCCCAAGTCCTGCGGCTGACCGATATCTGGCTGAGCGCGGTCTTGAATCCACAGGGCGCTTTCCTGGCTGCGAGTGGCCCTGTTTTTACGCAATACGGGCTTAGCGTCATTGGTAATCGAAAGGGCGCAGCGATTGTCAACAAGCTGATTATCAATCACCAGCGGAGCTGCTTTATCGCTTAGCGTAATGCCATAACCCGTTCGCTCGAAGCGGTTTTGGCGAATTTCTCCTTTGGTTCCACCCGACATCGACAGCCCCGTAGCGCCATTGTCTATAAATTCGTTTTTAGAGACAAACGGATGCGCCGTGCCAGTGATGACAACCCCCGACTGCTGACAAGCGACCAGTCGATTGCCGATAATCAGCGCGGTGCCTTCTGAAGCTAAAATGCCGCTGCCTTGAGGGTTGGTTACCGTGACGCCGCGAATTTGTGCGCGATCGCCCAAAACAACCGCCACATTCATCGCGCCAACTAGCCCACCGCCTTTAATCACCGCCGTACGACTGTCATCGCTCGAGATCGTCACCCCATCGGGAATTTTCAGTGGAAACTGCTCGCCCGATTGGTAAGTACCGGCCGCTAGCTGAACGACCCCGCCTCGCCCGACTTGTCGTAGTGCCTGAGCAATTGTTTTAACTGGGAAGTTAGCAGAGCCTTCATTACTGTCCTGACCGATGGGACTGATATATAAAACAGACATAGCGCGCGTTGTGCCAAAAAAGGTAGAGACCGCTGATAGCAAGCTGAAGCAGATCGAGCTGAAATCAAACTAACGGCAAAGCGCTAGCATCATATCAGCCCTCTAGCTGTAGAGTTTAGTGGATGGGCGATAAACAGTAGGCGATCGCCTGATTAGAGACAGGCAGCGCTAAGATAATAGCTATCCAGAGTACGAGCTGCTCAAAACACTCCCACAACAGCACTTATGGCAGATTGGCTAGAGCACAGCGTCCATGTTGATCAAGACGTTGCAATTGAAAACGTTTGGCAGCTCTGGTCTGACCTAGAGCAAATGCCCCAATGGATGAAGTGGATCAGCTCCGTAGAAATGTCGCCAGACGACCCTCAGCTATCGCTATGGAAGTTAGAAACAGGCGGGTTATCTTTCGCTTGGAAATCGCGCATTGTCAAGAAAGTTCCTCTGCAAATTATTCAGTGGGAATCGGTCGATGGGCTACCCAACAAAGGAGCCATTCGGTTCTACGGACGCAAAGACGGCAGCAGCACCGTTAAAATGACCGTGGCTTACTCGCTACCGGCGATTTTGGCCCGACTAATGATGAGCAGTTCTTTTGTAGATCGAGTGGTGACCTCGACGCTACAGGCAGACCTGGATCGCTTTCGCGACTATGCATTGGCACGATATCCAAAGCAGAGCGAATAACAGGGGTAAGACTCGTGACCCTATCGCCACATTCAAGCTCCCAGGCAGGGTCTAGAGCAAAACTCGATCCGGCTGAAACTGCTTTGAGTCAGCATCATCTAACCACTCTTTTTACCCAGCATCTAGGATGGGAATCGCTGGCTCAAGATGACGTTAATCTAACGCCGCTGCTCAAGGCTCAAACGCAGTGCGTTCCGATTGCTCGCAAGGAAAATGTTACCGCCTGGAAAGTGCATCTAGCCGCAGACACTCGGCTAACGTCAGCGCTAAGAGAACAACTCTACAGCGAGATTGCAAGCAGCTCTCATACAGCATCTGCGCGTCCTTTAGTTATTGTTGTAGATGCCGAAAACAGCCGCAGTCTTTGGTGTCAGGCAACGCATCGACAAGACTCGATTGAAAGTGTACTATACGTTTCGGGCCAACCGATTAGCCTCTGGAAATTTCGACTTGAGCGGCTGCAAAGAGAGAACGCAAAGCCAGGACAAGAGAAAGTCTCCAATCTTTTTCGGTCGAGTAGCGTAGAAGCCTATTTACCGTTTAGAGCGTTGTTAGAAGGTTTGTGCGAAGGCATCACTGGCATTAGCAATATCACCGACTGCCAAAACTACGCAGTGCTCACTCTGCAAAGACTGATACTCATTCAGGCGATTCAGCAAAAAGGTTGGACGGCTGAAGATACGTGGTATCTACAAACTCAGTTTGGAGAAGTCCTACAGTCGCAAAAAAACTTCTTTTCAAACTGTCTTCAACCGCTTTATCAATGCTTAGCACTCCCTAAAGTAGAGCGTCCCCTAGCGCTTGGCAAACAGGTAGGGGACGTTCCTTTTTTAGGGCACTTCTTCCATACTCACCGGCTGGAGCAGAATTATACAAACATCAGCATCGCCAATCAGCCCTTTGAACAGATTTTGGGCTGGTTGAGCGAACAAACGAGCACAGATGGACTAAACCTTTGGAGCTGCGGAGATCTAAGTTACTGCTTAGAAATGTATTTAGCGAGTCAATATCTCTCTGATGAGACAGAAGAGGCGCTGTGGAGTCCGCCAAGTTTAGCGAGTTGGATCAGCGATCGCACCCTCAGCCAACTCCTGATCGACCGAACAAAAGCCGTCAGCGCTCCCACTAATCCAACCGATATCAACGATCTCCTATTTAACGCAGATGCTAAAACTTGCCGGTATTTAATCCAGGACGTATTACCCAAATTGCGTATTCTCGATCCAGCCTGCGGCAGCGGCGGGTTGCTCGTGGGCTTCTACCAACAGCTCACAGAAATATTTAGCAATCTACTCGGATACAGTCAGCAAAATCAGGATGTACAGCTTCAGATCTGGCAAGCTGAGCTAGTAGAAAATAGTGACGATAGTCAGAATCGACCCTATCGGGCAAACCTGCTACAAACTATTCAAAAGCGCATCCTCAAAAACATTCTCTACGGCGTGGATGTTTCTATGCAGGCGGTAGAATCTACAACATTCCAACTATCGATGCATACCGTAGCAACCGCTCAGCAGCCACAGGATATTGAACCTCTAGTCGATTTGGCTTTTAATGTACTGGTTGGTAATAGTCTGATTGGACTGATTGACGTTGACCCAGAGCGATTTGAAAAGGTTTCTCAGGTGGGCGATCGCGAAGTACTTCAAGGTAGTCTGCTACAGCCTTTATTGGCCAATAGCTACCAGACTATTTTGGCCGAGAAGAATCTAGCCGTAGAACATTACAAATCTCGTAATCAGATGCTGGCAGAAGCCAACAACATTCCTAACTACGCGAGAGCCGCTTTACTCAAAGAAGATATTTTAAGACTGGATATAAACGCTCAGCAAAAATTAGATCAGCTATTGCTCGACCAAATGAGCCAGCAATTAGGGATTCAGTACAAGGCGGCGCAGCTTACTGAAAAACCGCAGCGTCGCCCGCTAACGCTAGAAGATATCGACATTTTGCAGCCTTTTCACTGGGGCTATCACTTTAATCCAATTCTCGAAAGAGGCGGATTTGATAGCGTTGTTTGCCGACCGCCTCAAGGAGATTTTAAGCCAACGGCAACAGAATTTTTACAAAAGTTTCGAGATTTGGCAGAAGTAAAAGGGGTGAGTGTGCGATCGCTCAAAACCTCAAAGCAAGCGCTAGCCAAAGGCGATCCAGAAATTGCCGGAGCGTGGCTATTTTACCAAGATCAGTACGCCTACGTTGCCGACTACTTTTATCGCAGCGAACAATACACGCACCAGAATCCGACGGTAGAAGGAAAGACAGTCAGAAACCGGCTAGCCAGAGAAAGACTGTTTGTAGAACAATGTTTTAACCTGCTGGCACCTGGCGGAATTGGCGCAGTCGTCTCCACCCAAAAATTTTCCCAACAGCATAAAGCACAGGCCGTCTACGATTTTTTAAGCAAACAAGCGACGGTTAAAGAATTCGTGCCCCATGCTTCAGCCGAAACAGCCGTCGTTACGGTGTGGCAGAAAAGCTGAACTATTAAAAGACAATAATGTTAGAAGACCGCTATGAGCTGATCTACTTGCGAGAACAGCACTGCTTTACTCTGAGCATTATCCAGCACATAGTCTGCTCTTTTACATTTCTCTTCTAAGCTCATCTGCGCATCTATTCGGATCTGGGCCTCACTTGCCGTCAGTTGATTGCGACGCATCAACCTTTCTATCTGCTGTTCTAAGCCACAAGCAACCACCCAAGTTTCGCTGACTAGATGAGTTAAGTTTGCCTCAAAGAGCAGTGGAATGGAATATACCAAAGTCTGATCGAGGGGAAGCGCGTTCGTTTCTACGCTGAATCTAGCGCGAACGTAGGGGTGGATTTGTTGTTCTACCCATTGCCGTTCGTCTGGGTTGTTGAAGATGATTTTACTGAGATAAGCTCGGTTGAGGTTACCGTCTGGTAGTAAGCTGTCGGGGCCGTAGCGATCGCCCACCTGCCCCAAAATCGCACTCCCTTTAGCCACCGCCTCCCTCGAAAACACATCGGCATCCAGCACTGGCAACCCGTATCGACTAGCCAAATAATCCGAGACCGTACTCTTCCCCGTCGCAATCCCACCCGTCAGACCAATAATTCGTCTACAAATTGCCTGATCTTCTACGACTTCGCCCATGCTTCTAACCCTGCTATTAACCCAGGCAGCGTATATTCTTCTGCCTCAAAAGTCACCTTTCCCAGCAGCTCGTGGCAGTCTCGCGAAGTCTGCGGCCCAATAGAAGCTACGGCCACAGTCTCCAGCTTGTCTAGCCATTCGGGGCCAAACGTTTTCTCCATGAGCTGAGCAAAATGCCGTACCGTTTTAGAGCTACCAAAGGTAACCACATCCACAGCGCCGCTTTCTATCGCGGCTTTCGCAGCAATCGGAATACTCTTGGGGCAGGCAGAGTCATAGGCAGCAACTTCTGTCACCACTGCGCCTCTTGCCATCATCTCTTTAACTAAAATCTCTCGACCACCCTGTTCGACCCGAGGAAACAACAGCTTTAGGCCGTTGGGATCTTCTGGAAAATGCTCGACTAGAGAATCTGCAATAAAGGTAGGCGGCGTAAAATCTGCCGTGAGTCCGCGCTGAATCAGAAAGCTGTTGGTTTTTCGGCCTACCACCGCAATTTTAAGCGAGGCCAGTGCGCGAAAGTCTTTTCCCTGTTGCAACAGCCGATCTAGAAAGAAATTGACGGCGTTGGCCGATGTCAAAATTAGCCAGTCAAATTGATCGATTTGAGCGATCGCGCTATCCACCCCATCCCAGTTCATCGGTTCGCGAATTTCTAATGCAGGTAAATCAATCGCACTTGCGCCTTTAGCTTGCAGCATCTGGCTAAACTCACTGGCCTGACTCATCGCCCGAGTCACTAGAACAGTCTTTCCGGCTAAAGGCAACGGCGTAGCCGGTGGCGCAGATAAGTACGTCCTTAGGCCAACAACTTCGCCAATCATGATAATGCAGGGAGAAAGCTTCTGACCGCTGACGACCTGAGAAATGCTAAGCAAAGTTCCTTGCCAGATTTGCTGATGGGGCTGGCCCGCCCAGCGGATGATGGCAACGGGCGTTTCGGGGCGTTTGTGGTGAGTGATGAGGAGATCGCACAGCTCCCTAAGCTGTCGTCCACCCATCAGGAAGACGAGAGTTTGTAGGCGGGCGATCGCCTCCCAATCCAAGGCCGTCAAATCGTGCGCGGTAAACACCCCGAACCCGCTGCTCAAAACCGGATCGGTTAACGGAATCCCGGCCATCAAAGGCGCAACCAACGCAGAAGAGAGACCCGGCACCACGCCAAAATCGCAACCCGCCGCCTTCAGCGCCTGAATCTCTGCGGCGGCTCGACCAAACACAAAGGGATCGCCGCTCTTCAGTCGCACCACCTGCTTACCAGCCTGACAAAGCCTTACTAAGAGCTGATTAATCTCTGCTTGTGGCGTACTAGGCGCACCACCGCGCTTCCCCACCTGCCACAGCTCGCAGCTTGGAGAAATCTGCTGTAACAGCGCGTCATCCACCAGCGCATCATAAACTAAGACATCTGTCCGATTAAGCAGGTCTTTACCCTGCACCGTCAGATACTCGACAGCACCCGGCCCCGCGCCCAGTAAGTAGACCTTGCCAGCCGATGACGTTGTGCTCATATCGCTCCCAAAACTCACGCCTTCATTTTGAAGCAAAACGGCAGTCTGTAGCAAAGCGACGAAGATTCAGCTAGTCGAATACACAGATAGCCAAACACCCCGTCTTTGAATGATTAAAGGCCCGCTAGATAAGTTCTAGTGGGCCTTTGCCGCTGCGCTTCAGGCGCTCATTTTGCCGTTAAACAACCGTTAAACAATGCTGTTGCCCATACCGTTATTTACAACGGCAATATCCAACCCGCCCAAGTTGAGCGTATTGTTGTCACCGTCGAGAACGATTGCGCCACTGCCGTTGCCTTCGAAGACAACGCCGCTGCCTAGCATGATTTGATTGTTATCTCCAGCTACCTGGATTCCCCATTCGCCGTTGTTGGCGATGAGCGCATCGGCTATGTCGAACATATTGCCGTTACCGAGAATTTCGATGCCGTCTTCGTTATTGAGCAAAAAGTCGGTGCCAGTAGCAGTAATAGTATTGTCCTCACCGGTCAGATCAATAGATAGACCGCTAGACCCGTTTGCGAGAAGGAAGCTGTCCGTTAGGGTTACGGTATTCTCATCTCCATCGATTTCAAAGCCCTGCTCCGTATTGTCGAAGGACTCCACTGAGTTCCAAGTGATGGTGTTATTGCGGCCAAAAACATCAAAGCCGTCGTCGCCGTTACCACGAAAGGCGCTGTCTGAAACGTCAATTGTGTTATCGGTGCCCCTAAAGTCGATATCAAAGCCATCGTCGCCGTTGTCGCCAAAAACGCTTCTGTCTTTGATGGTAACTTGGTTGCCCGTGCCGTCAATTTCAAAGCCTTCTTCAGCGTTGTCATCGGAGGAGACGTTGCTGAGGGTAATGACGTTGTTTGTGCCTTCTATGTCGAAGCCGTCGTCGCCATTGCCTCGAAATGAGCTACCCGTAAGCGAGTAGCTGTTGCCAACGGCGGTGATGTCATCGCCGAAGCCGTCGCCGCCGTTGTCTGCGAAGAGGCTGGAGGTTGCTTCGAGCGTGTTTTGGCTGCCGTCGAACTCTATACCGTCTTCTGCATTGCCGGTAGAAGATGCGCTACTGAGTGTGAAGGTATTTTCGTTGCCAAAAACGTCGATGCCGTCGTCGGTGTTGTTGAAGAAGGCTGAGTCTTGGATGTCGAAAGTATTGTTTAGGCCGGTGCGTGGGATGTTTAGGCCGTCTTGATTGTTTTCAAATTCGCTGAGTGTAATGTTAATTAGATTGCCCGTGCCATCAACTTCAAGGCCAGATTCTGCGTTGAAGGCGACTTCTGCGCGAAATAGGGATAGGGTATTGTCGTCACCAAACAAGTCGATGCCGTCGTTAGCATTTTCGTTGAATTCGGATTTTTCTACGGATACGCTAGCGCCGCTGACTTCTCCACCAATATCAAGGCCGTCATCGCCATTGCCGTTAGCGGTGACTTCAAAAAGCTCGCTGCTTTCAGTTAGCGAGAGACCGTCTGCATCTGTATCGCTGAAGGATTCACCACTGATGCTGGTAGCCGCAGTCATGTCATCTGTGGTGTCTGTTTCGCTTGTAGTAGTCTCTTCAGTGGCAGTCTCTTCAGTGGTAGTCTCTTCAGTGGTAGTCTCTTCAGTCATTGTTGGCATTTCTGCTACCGCTGTGTTTTCTTGAGCAGTCATATTCTCTTCCATGGTTAAGGCTCCCTGCAATTATTTAAGGTTGAATGGTAGAATCTGTTGATCGAATCTGCTTTGAAGAATTGTTATTTTTAATTGCCTTCAGGGTAAGCGTGGCGAGCGAAAGTTAAAGGAACGTTATGTATCGATTAAGCATGAAAAAACTGTCCAAATCTGAAAAATAGTTCATTCCAAAAATGGCTGCATCTGTTGTAGTGCAAAGATATTTGCTTTTAGCTTTTGATAATTATTTCTGTTTTCTGTCTTTTTACTTTTGCAAAAGTGGTAGAGAAGAAAACAGCGTTAATACTTGAAGGCGCTGGTGAGAGCGGCGATCGCATAAACAGTTGTGACCATCGATAAGCTCTGCATAAACAAACCTTGGCAGTCCCAAATAGATAAGGATGCATTGTAGTAGTGAATGAAGTACCCAATAGCGCCAATATGATTCTCTAACTTCTTGGAAAACGAGAGCGTTTTACACACCAATCTCGATACTCTTTGACGAAGGGTGCAGTTAAATTGTTCAATGCGATTGGTCTTTCCTGTTTCTTTTCCTACCGCTTGATGTCGTCTACTAGGAATCACTTGCTCGTAAGCTTCTCAAAAATCTGTATACGCGACGGCACACTGACGATAGACGAGCGGCAAAGTGCACCATAGTCGTTTAGGACTACCTGTACAAGCTATCAATCTGTAGTTGCATGAGATCTTGTTAAGATTCTTTCTTGCTAAGACGCCCTATCTGAGCGATCGCGCTATCATTTGAGGCATACACAGCCAATGCTTTCATCTAGCTCAGACCGCATCTAGTCGCAGCTAACTACAGCCTTGACTTCAAGTCGTCAGCACTTCTGACGCAATTCGCTGAAATCCGGCCATACAAGCCGTTCTCTAGAGCGAGATTCCTCTAGAAGCCGCTTTTTATGTCCCCTGGCTTCATCCCCCTACAGAATTGATTTTGCAGGCTACTGCATCGGCAGTACGTCCCTTTAACAAGCCTCTCTATTTTCAGCAACTGTACATCATAAAAGACTCTTTCTAGATAACAAGCGCTAAACAACAAAGCAGCGCTAGCCGGGTTATTCGTCTTTACATTAATCCCTACGCAACCAGGAGATGCAGGTTATGACACTCTTGCAAAAAATCAACATTGCTTTCGTCTACATTGCCGAAGCAGCCTATCGAATCTTTAGCCCACATGACGACGCATACCCGGCAACAGGCGTTCAGCCTTACAGTGGGATGCCCTACAACAAACGAATGCACCGTTGGAACGAGTAAGCACCTATCAAAGAAGGCGGCTAAAGCTGTTCAACAAAAAGATGTCTAAAAAAGGTTTACGTAAGGAGAAGGTTGAAAAACTCACGTACTCCAAACGCTCTTTTATGAAATAGATAACCGAAAGGTCAGATGCAGTCTGTTTGCGTCTGGCCTTTCGGTTATCTATATTCAGCCGAGTAGACAAGATTGAACTAGCAGCGACTAGACTTTTGCCATCTCTGCATTCTCGGTCGTCGAGAGGTTCTGCGCACTCATTTCCTTCAGTACCAAGTCAGACAGCGCCGGAATCGAATCATCTCCGGTAATCAGTCGTGCGCCGCGCTGACTGGTGAAGTAATGCCAGCCCCACTGGAGCATTACCAGCAGCTTGCTATCAAACTCAATGAGGTAATAAATATGGATGAAGATCCAAACCATCCAGGCTGGAAATCCAGAGAATCTGGCAAAGCCCAAGTCGGCTACGGCTTCGTTACGACCAATCACCGCTAAGCTGCCATTGTCCTTATAGTCGAAGGGTTTGACCGCTTTATGTGCCATCCGACGCTTGATAGATTTCGCTAAGTAGCTACCTTGCTGCATCGCCGTTGCGGCAGTTCCCGGCAGAGGCCCGTTACCCTGATGAGCATAATGGGCTAGGTCGCCCGCAATGAAAATGTTAGGGCAGCCCGGAACACTTAAATCCGGTTCTACGATGACGCGGCCAATGCGATCTAGCTCTGCGCCTGTTTGATCGGCGATCGCCTTCCCCAAAGGAGACGCCTTAATCCCAGCCGCCCACAGCACCGTAAACGCCTGAGCCTGCTCTTCCTTGCCGTCGCACTTCAGCGTCACCGTATCGCCTTCAATATTCGTCACCAGGGTATTCGTACGCACCTCAACGCCCAGCTTTTCCAAAGACTTCTTCGCCGCCGCCGACAAATCGCCGGGATAAGGCGGCAGTACGCGATCCATGCCCTCTAACAGCACTACCCGCGTCTCACCAGGGTTGACGCTGCGAAAGTCTTCCCGCAGCGTCTCGTAAGCCAGCTCAGCCAGCGCGCCCGATAGCTCAACCCCCGTTGGCCCACCGCCCACGATAAAGAAGGTCAATAGCGCTTTCCGACGAGCCGGATCGGTTTCCTTCTCCGCTGCTTCAAACGCCAGAAAAATGCGCCGACGAACTTCCAGCGCGTCCTCAATCGTCTTCATACCAGGCGCAATACTCGACCACTCATCTTTACCAAAGTAGTGGTGGCTAGAGCCAGTCGCCATAATCAAGCTGTCGTAAGCTACGGTTTCACCCGTCTTTAGCAACACTTGCTGAGCCTCAGGCTCAATGCCCGTCACCTCGCCCATCAAAACCTGAACGTTCTTTTGCTTACTCAAGATGGCTCGCAGCGGTGAAGAGATATCGCCTGCCGATAGGCCACCTGTTGCCACCTGATAGAGCAGCGGCTGAAACAGGTGAAAGTTTCGTTTATCAATTAGCGTCACCTTCACATCAGCGACATTGCCCAGTGCTTTGGCGGCATATAGCCCCCCAAAGCCGCCCCCTACAATAACCACATGATGTCTCTGATGACTTGCGGTGGCAGTAACGTTAGCGGGTTTGTTCTTAAGAACTGCTGTCATGAGTTTGGCAACCGTGGGTTATGTAAGTTGATGGTTAGGTAAGTTGACTAAAGTTTATAACTTTACAGACAAGTTTCGCCCAGTATATGCACGACGCTTCATGAAAAATTGTTCAGTCAAAACAATCTCGCTCGGCATTTCCCACTATTAAAGTTTCGGGAGGCTAAAGTTTCAGTGGCACGATGGAACAGACATAGTAATTAATGCGACAATTGCCAGCATATTTATCATTTTGGCGCGAGCGGCTACAGTGAGTAGCTGACATGAGGGGAGAAAAACGTGGGGCTAATTGTTCAAAAGTATGGCGGTACGTCGGTCGGGAGTGTAGAACGCATTCAGGCGGTGGCCGCGCGTATTCAGGCGACTGTGCAGGAGGGTCATTCCGTAATTGTGGTCGTTTCCGCGATGGGAAAGAGTACCGACGGATTGGTGCAGTTGGCTAACGAGATTTCGAGCAACCCAAGCCGCCGAGAAATGGACATGCTGCTCTCAACCGGCGAGCAGGTAACGATCGCACTACTCAGCATGGCCCTACACGAAAGAGGCCAAGCCGCGATTTCGCTGACGGGCGCACAGGTCGGTATCGTCACCGAAGCAGACCACACCAGAGCGCGAATTTTAGATATCAAAACCAACCGGCTGAAGCGCCATCTAGAAGAAGGCAAAGTAATTGTCGTCGCAGGTTTTCAGGGCACTAGTCGCAGCTTAGAGCAAACCGATCATATCGAAATTACAACGCTAGGAAGAGGGGGATCGGACACGTCGGCAGTCGCCTTAGCCGCCGCGATGCAGGCGGAAAAATGCGAGATTTATACAGACGTACCCGGCATTTTAACCTCTGATCCTAGAGTGGTGCCCGATGCCCGACTGATGGACGAAATCACCTGCGATGAGATGCTAGAGCTAGCGAGCTTAGGGGCCAGCGTACTTCATCCTAGAGCCGTAGAAATTGCCCGCAACTACGGCATTACTTTGGTCGTACGATCTAGCTGGACAAATCAGCCGGGAACTAAAGTGATCGCACCGATCCCGCAGCCGCGTCCCCTAGAAGGACTAGAAATTGCGAATCCGGTTGACGCTATTGAATTTGACACCAACCAGGCGAAAGTAGCGTTGCTGCGAGTACCCGACCGTCCTGGCGTGGCGGCTCAAGTCTTCGGTGAGCTAGCAACCCAGCAGCTAAATGTAGATTTAATTATTCAGTCTATTCATGAGGGCAACTCTAACGACGTGGCCTTTACGGTGAATTCTGGCATTTTGAAGCAGGCGGAAAGCGTGACTGCCCACATTGCCCCGATGTTGCGGAGTACGCCAGCGGCTCAGGACGAAGCGGAAGTGCAAACGTCCGATAATATTGCCAAAATCAGCATTGCTGGAGCAGGTATGATTGGCCGTCCGGGTGTCGCTGCGGGGATGTTTTCGGCGTTGGCTGAGGCCCGCGTGAATATTCAAATGATTTCGACTTCGGAGGTAAAGGTGAGCTGCACGGTGGCGGCAACGGAGTGCGATCGCGCCATCCAAACCCTCTGCCGCCACTTCAACGTCACCACCTCGCCCGCCCGCCTAGATCAAGACTCCATCAAAACCCAAAATCTACCGCCCGTCCGGGGTGCCGCACTAGACCTAGAACAGGCCCAGCTAGCCATTCGCCACGTACCCGATAAACCAGGACTGGCCGCTCGCATCTTTCAAATACTGGCTGATCGGGGAATCAGCGTAGACATGATTATTCAGTCGCAGCGCAGCCGCGTTCATCAAGGGCAAATGACGAGAGATATTGCCTGCACCGTGGCCCAGGATAATGCAGCGATCGCCCGCGATGTCTTGCAAGCCGCCGCGCTAGAACTAGGGTATAGCGAAGTGACGATTGATAGCGCGATTGCCAAAGTCAGCGTTGTTGGCATTGGCATGATTCACCGGCCCGGTATCGCGGCCATTATGTTTCAGGCACTCTCCGCTGCCAATATCAACATTCAAATGATTGCCACCTCCGAAATAAAAATTAGCTGCGTTGTCCGACAAGAACAGGGAGTAGAAGCGCTAAAAGTTGTTCATTCTGCCTTCAAACTCGCCGGAACAGAAGTTGTAGTGGTGCCTGTATGAGCCAGGACACCGCCTTATTTTTAGGGAGCGTCGCGCTGCTGATTGGCTACCTTTTTTTTTCAGCAAAAACAGAAATGGGAACTAAGTGGCCTTGGAAGAAGTAGGGCTAAAACTTGTGAATCTCTACCATGGAGGGATATCTACACTCGCAGAGAATTGGTAGGCTTGCGATATTGAATAGGCGCAGTGATGGTTCGAGGTTTGTTCGAGGTGAGCTGCGATCGCCCCCTCTCTTTATCCCGGAAAATATCTCATGAACAAGAACCTAATCGAGTCCTTCTATAGCTGGTATCGCGGCGCTTTGCGTCATCCTAAGTACCGCTGGCTGATCATCCTTGGCACCGCAACCTATCTCATTAGCCCCATTGATATTGCACCTGATTTCTTGCCGATTATTGGCTGGCTAGATGATGGCCTTTTAGCGACGTTACTGGTAACTGAACTCTCTTCTTTAGCAATGGGCTATCTCAAGAAAGGACAGGGTGCTGAAACCGAAAGCGAGCCAGTGGCAACAGAAGAAGGCACTGTGATTGATGTCGAAGTTTCCTAAGCTTAGAGCAACCTCAAACCGCCATTGAGATCTCGATCTGGTGACCATAAGTTAAACAAAAAGTAGCAAAGTCCTCGCGACCTTGCTGCTTTTTGTTTGGGACAGTTCAATCTCATCCACCCCAACTGGAACCTTCGACCGTAGGGATAGCGCCGTCTGCCCTGTATCATTGCCTTCTGAAAGCCTCGCTCAGACGCTATGCCTTCCTTGCGCTCCCAGAGTCCTCCACCGCCTCACAATAGCAGTCCCGTATCGGATGCCTTGCTTTGCGCTGCGCTAAAGCAAGGTAGCGCTGATGCCTTAGGCATACTCTACGACCGTCATGCTGGGCTAGTGTACGGCGTGGCTCTCAAGGTTTTGAAAAACGCTCAGGCAGCGGAAGATCTCACCCAAGATATTTTTCTGTCTTTAACAAAAAATAATACCTACAATCCAAGCCGAGGGGCGCTGCGTACTTATTTAACAGTGCTCACTCGCTCTAGAGCCATTGACCGACTGCGGGCAGAAGGCACCCGCACCAGAGCTGTCACCCAACTAAAGCGATCGCACCCCCTTAGCTCAAACAACTCCACCGCCAACCAACCTTTAGAGCGAGCCAGCCAAAAAGAAACCAGCCTCACGGTAGAAACTGCCCTATCTCAGATATCCGTCGAGGAGCGCCAAATCCTACAGATGATGTACTTCGAAGGGCAGACTCAGGCCGCGATCGCCGAACAAATGCAGATTCCATTAGGCACTGTTAAAACCCGATCGCGCCGAGGGCTGCTAAAACTGCGGAAAATACTGAGCAGCTAACTTATGTATAAACGTTTTTATACTTTACTGTCTGATTTTCGTTTTACTCAGACCTCACCGCTAAACTCTTTCCACGTCCAGCCATGAGCCGATCAATCCCTTCTGATAAAAGATCGAGCCTAGTCGCTGGATTCGTTCTCAATACGCTAGACGAGCTTGAGGCAAAGGAATTTGGGCAGCTTGTGGCCAGCGATCCCACGCTGCTAGAAGACGTTGCTCAACTACAGCAGTCATTAGAAACTAGCTACGGGATTGAGGAAGTCGCACCGCCGCCGATGCTGCGCGATCGCCTGCTCACCTCATTCTCAAATCAGCCGCCTGAATTAGCGGCCTCCAGCGATCTGCCCCGCTCACAAACGCAACCCAAGCGCCTTCGTAGCCGACTGACAGCCGCTGTAGCAACGCTGGCGATCGCTCTCACTCTAAGCAACTATTTATGGTGGCAGTCATCCCGTCAGCAAATGGCTCAAGCGCCAGATTCTGCTGTTAGCGATCGCCAAACCCAAACCTACAAGCTAGACGCCACAGAAGCGGGAGAAGGCGGAACCGTTTTAGTTGAGATAGATCCAGCCACCTTAACCGGCACCCTGATCGCTAGTGACCTACCCCCTATCTCCGCCGATCAGGTATACGTCCTATGGACGGTGCTAGCCCCTAACGCACCTTATACCACCGATTCGCAGTCAGCTATTCTCACCACCACATTCACCGTAGACAGTCAGGGTGAGGGGCAAAAAACCTTATCACTACCCTCTGCTTTCGAGCAGCCTAGCTCGGTTGCGGCGCTCGGCATCACGATTGAATCGGCAAACGCACCCCAGGCACATCAAGGCGTTCCCGTACTGATGAACCTTTTGCAGAGCTAGTTCGAGTTCTTGCCTTCAGTGGTCTCGTCTTCGGCACCTGGCGCACCCACGAGTCGCCAGGTGCCAATGTCCCAGGTGCTCGCATCCCAGGGAGTCACATCTACGCCTTCTAAGCGATCGCTCACCGCATTCACAACCGCTCGTCTCACCAGCGGAATAACGACCACATTTTGCATCAGCAGCGTATTCATCTGAGCAAAAAGATTTGCGCGCTTCTCGGGATTTAGCTCCCGGCTCGCCTGCTGCCAAAGCTTATCGTATTCAGGATTACAGTAGCGGGCGTTGTTGGGCTTTTGCCACTGGTTTTTGATTGAGGCCACCTGATCGCAGAGCCACCAGCTCATATAAATGGACGGATCGGGCGTATCGCTGCCCGCATTGTATTCCTGCATATCGGCATAAAAGTGATTGAGGCTTCGAGTCTGCGCCGGATCTGCCGAAAAGAAATCTTCTGGAATGACGCGTCGAATAGTAACGTCGATACCGACCTTGGCCAAATCTTCTTTAATTAAAGTTTGTGTCCTTTGGCGCACCGGGTTGATCGGCGTTTGAAACGCCATGCGCATCTCTACGCCGTCTTTGTCGCGAATGCCGTTGTTGTTGCTATCTACCCAGCCCGCTTTATCTAATAATTTGTTGGCCTGCTCTGGAGAATAAACGTAGTAGAGCGCAGGGTTGGTATACTTCTGTGGAAAAGGCAGCAGTTGGTTAGTCCGCTGACCCGCATTCCCGTACACTTCATCAACAATAGTGTCTCGATTGATCGCATAGTCAATCGCCTTGCGCACTTGCACATCGCTCAAAAACGGATGAGGGTTTTTCACCGCCGAGCGTTCTCCATCTTTTGTCACCTTATCTGGATCGCTCAAGTTGAGCATCACCCGCTCTACATAAGAGCCAAAAGTTGCTGATACTGTGCCCTGACCAGCCCCTGCTAAGTCGATGCGATCGCGCCGATTAAGCTGAATATTATGCGCAAAGTCCGCATCCCCATCGCGCAGCACTCGCCGAGCGGCCACATAAGGCGTTAGCCCACCTTCTAACTCAACAATTTTAAAGTACGGCAGTCCTTCTCGATATTGCTCGTTCGCCCCAAACGTCCAAACGCCATCGGCCACCGTCAAAAACCGATAAGGCCCCGTTCCAATCGGCGCTAGGTTAGCCGGTGCAACCCGCACATTGCCTCCTAACACCTGAGAAAACACATGCTTCGGCAAAATCATCCCGTTTTGCCCCGTAAACGGCAGCGCCCAAGAAGGGTTAGGGGCTTTGAAGGTAATTTTTACCGTTAGCGGATCGACTGCTTCGACCTTGGCGATCGCCTCGTAATAAGTTTCTGTCACCGCTGCCACCTGCGGGTCGGTTACAAACTGGTAGGTAAACACCACATCTTCAGCCGTAAAAGGCTGACCGTCCGACCAGCGCACATCCGGCTTCAGTTTCCAGGTAACCGTTCTGCCATCTTTAGAAAGCCCCCCGTTTTCGGGTGTTGGGATGACCGCCGCTAACACCGGCACCATGTCGCCATTTTCCTCATAGGTAGCTAGCGGCTCGTACACAATCCGCGCCGCCTCAAAGTCTTGAAAACCATTCGCCAAATGCGGGTTTAGCGTCGTCGGAATGCGGCTATACAGCAGCCTTAGTGTAGACTCATCGGCCTCCTTATTAGCCTGCTCCTCGACGGTATCTATTTTCTCAGGCTGCCGAGTACAGCTCCCCAACCACAGCAACCCAACCAACGGAATACCCACCAAAGAAGCGCTAAGCAGCCTACGAACTAACCAAAAAGATTTCATGAAAAACCGCGCAAAAAAGCAAATACTAAACAGAACATTTAAGCGTGAGACTGACAATAACGATTAACGCACAGTCGGTCTCAAAATTGACGTAAGACTGACGCTAGCGGCTAGCCGTTTCCAGATCAAAATGGCAGGCATTCGGCCACCGGATCAATTGAGTCGAGACTAGGCACTGCAATTCATCAAGATACCAGAGGCGGTTGCCATCCCTAGGCTACATCCAACCGATTAATTTCTTGGTACAGCCGAAACTGCACGATACAAATCCGAACCATACCGATTAGAAAACGGGAGGGAGAGAACAAAAGTTCTCGTAATACTAGCGCGAGTTCTAGTCTTTCTAGGTCAGATAGCGTCCGTCAGGTTGATTAAGGCGAAGACATCTAGCGCTGGCTGCTCAGAAGCGTCCTGATGCTAGCGAGCAAAGCGGTACATCTAACTGGTAGATGCACCTTGATGTTCCTCGGCCTTCGGGTCGGGGATTTTTTTTGCTGATTTATCCTGAGCGGCCTCACTGTGCCGGAATAGTTAACTGGTAGATGCACCCTGACAGTTCCCTGGCTACTCTTCGGAGTACTAGGGAATTTTTTTGGCTGTTGTTAGCGCTAAGTCGGGCGTAAAAAAAAGGGGCACCTAATGGCAACCCCTTTCTCTAAATTTAGACTTTTTAAGGTAAGGCGATTCTCATCAGGAGAGGCTACATCAACGCCCGCTCTACCTAAGCTCCTTCGCCGTCACTGGCCTCGGTCGCGCCTTCAGTATTAGACTCAGCCGGTGTTTCAGCCGCTGTATCCGTCGTCTCAGCCATGGCCGTATCAGTCGCTTCGGCCTCAGCCTCAGCAATCCCTTCAGCCGCTTCAGCGTTAGCTTCCACTTCAGAAATCTCAGGCACCTCTGGCTTAGGAGACGGTTTTGGCCCCCGCACTAGCGCTGGATTAACCGGCCCTCTAGGTGCTTCGTCATCTCGCCCGCGACCCTTACCACGGCCTTTGCCACCGCCTTTGCCACCTCGACCACCATCGCGGCTGTCGTTACCGTCGCGACTATAGGTAGCCTGACCTTCACTAGCACTATCGCCTTCCTTGCGATCGCCCTTCTTAACCGGCTTGGGCGTATCTCGCTTGGGCGCATCCGAGGGAGTGCCTTCTGCCTGATTGCTTTCTACCTGGGTTCCTTCGGCCTGCGCCCCTTCTGCTTGCTTCGCAGCGTCGCGATCGCTTTTCTTAATAGGACGCTCTGCCATGATCTGTCGTGCTCTGTAAACTAAATTGCCAGACAATCGTATCACGCAAGATTGAGCGACAGGCAGAATTAACCGGCTAAGACATCGCTAGCCGTTAACAATAGCGTCGGAAACACGCCGGAGCAGATCGGGAGATCGCCTGCATAAACTATCTCCTGGTATTTACCCTCAACCAAAATCAGCACGGTTACCTTTTGCCGATGAGGATCAACAATCCAGTATTCAAGAATGCCGAGCTGTTGGTACTGCGATCGCTTCCAAACATAATCGCGCTGATAGTTATCACTAGACTCAGGCCCCGGACTCACTAGCTCTGCAACAAACTGAGGCGGCAGTTGATCTAGTGTGATAGCTTTCCTAGCAGTTATCAGATGTTCAGGCTGCATGACTAATACATCAGGCTTACGATTGACCCATCGGTCGCCCACAGGATTCACTTGCAGCTCTTTGACGTTAGTGCGAATCAAATTCTTAAGCTGCGGAACTTGAGTCAGAAGGGCGAACGCTAGCTGTATCGCTATTCGCAAATTGATATCGTCTTCGGACGCCACTTCAATCAATTCTCCCGTACTGAGCAAGCGGTAGTTAGTCTCTAGATCAAGCTGCTCGTCATCCAGATATTCCTGATAGCTGCGGTAGCGAACGGGAGTGTAGGTCATGAACTTACCTAGTGATTTTTTAGACGCTAGTCATCCATTTCGGGAGGCCAGCCGCCTTGAGTCGCCGGAGCTTCACTTTCTAGCAAAGGCGTCGTCTCGCCTTCCGAGGAAGCTTCAATCGTCTTACCGACTTCGCCATTGTCCAAAACGGCTTCAGGATCGAAGTTTAGCCCCAACACATCAATCAGCGCGTCCTCATCTGAGTTTAGCTGATAAAAAGGCACCATCAGGTTAGACAACTTAGGCTCTAGTGCGTTCACCACGCCCAAAATCAAAAAGGAAGACGGTCTTCGGCCTCCCTCGGGCGTACGCACAGAAGTCGTAGCCATCTGCACCTCTAGCCAGGTGCGATTAGCCCGGAAATAATCTAGCCACTTATCGCGGATAACCGACGTAAAATTCTCAAAGAATGCCATTTTTCAACCTGCAAGGGATCAGCCAACTTCGCAGCAATCTAGCACCCTTCAGTCGCGATGACTAGACCATGAGCAAATTATCTTGGTTTACGTTCACTCCCCCGGCGTTGACTATAATCGACAAATTCAATACGCCCCCGTCCCTCACAAATGATTGCGGCCCTAGAACTTCACAACCTCAGCAAGCAGTTTGGCTCGCACCAAGCGGTCAATCGGCTAAGTTTGTCAGTGCCCGCCGGTACGCTCTACGCTTTCTTAGGCGCAAACGGTGCAGGTAAAACAACGACGCTGCGAATGATTGCGGGACTACTACAGCCGGACGAAGGCGATGCGTTTATCTTTGGCAGCAGCATTTTGCGATCGCCCCGCCAAGCAAAACAAAGGCTAGCCTACCTCCCCGAAGACGCCCTGCTCTACAGCAAGCTGCGACCCATGGAGTATCTAGAATTTGTCGCCGGACTGTGGAATATCCCAGCGTCCAGGGCGCAGCCTCACGCCCAGCAGTTGTTGAAACAGCTCAACCTGTGGACAGTTCGCGCCGACTATATCGAAACCTTTTCTCGGGGAATGCGGCAAAAGTTAGCCCTAGCAGGCGCATTTATCCACGAGCCACAGCTCATTATTTTAGACGAACCGCTTGGTGGACTCGATGCAGCGGCGGCTCGACTGGTCAAAACCATGCTGCTAGAGTACGCCGAGCAGGGCAATACCGTCATCCTGACGACTCACGTTTTAGACGTAGCCGAGCGGATGGCCCAGCAAATCGGCATTCTCAATCGCGGCCAGCTCATTGCCGCTGGCACACTAGACGAGCTAAGAGTCCGCAGCGACCAGTCCGGGGGCACTTTGGAAAGCGTTTTTCTAGAACTAATTGACCAATCTGATCGCGATCAACCCATCTCCGATACTTTATGAATATTCGCTCGACGGCTCGCTCATTTTGGTGGCTGCTCGACCACGAATTTCGTCTATGGTGGCGCAAAACAACCGAATCCAAGCAGTTTTGGGCCTGGATCATCGTGATTGGCCTAGTCGTCGGCGGCAGCCTCACGTTGCTATGGCTAGCTCTGAGTACTCTACGAGCAGAGATGTCTTCAGCGGCGCTAACCGGGTTACCCGATACCGCTATTTGGATTGCGATCGCCCTCTCTTTCACCACTTTTCTATTCGCCTTCAACCAGTCCGTCAGCGAAAGCGTCATCGTCCTATTCGAGCGCGGCGATCTAGACTTGCTGCTGTCTTCACCAATTTCTAGTCGCGTTATCTTTGCCGTCCGGTTGCTAAGCGTGGCCTTGACCGTGTTTGCCGGATTTTGTCTGTTTGCAGTCCCGGCTAGTCTGTTAGCCATTCTCATTGGGCTACCTCAGCTACTGGGCATTTATCCAGCGCTAATGGGCATTTGCCTAATCGCGACCAGTCTTGGCATGTTGTTGACCCTGGGACTGGTAAGACTCATCGGCGCAAGGCGAGCGCGAACCTGGGTGCAAATTCTAAATTTGGTCACCACCGTTATCGTCATTTTGGGCTTTCAGCTTCCCAACTTTCTTCAGACTAGCCGCTTCGATCTGAGCGGACTTCAGCAGCGCGCGCAAGGCTGGGTAGCGCCTAGTAGCCCGCTCGAAAATATTCTGGGCGTAGAGAGTGAGCTTTGGTTTCTAGCGCGAACAATCTGGCTCGATCCGACCGCTGTGCTGCTGACGGTTGTGGTGAGTAGCGCGATCGCCCTTTTCACCATTTACATCCTCGCCCAATCCTTTATCCAGGGAACGCAGCAGTCCATCACTCGCAAACATCGCGCCCACGCTGACGAAGGCACTGCTCTACAAGACGGATTTAACCGAGTCGTGCTAACCAAAGAATGGCGGATGATGCGCCGCAGTCCATACCTCATTTCGCAGGCAGCGCTCCAAATTCTGCTGGTACTACCGCTCACCTGGGTCATTTTGCAAGGCGGCAGCACCAGCGGCAGCTTCAACATCGACCAAGCCGCTAGTTTTGCCATGCCCTTCTTGGGCGGACAGCTCACCTACGCCTTTACCTACGTTTGCCTGTCGGGAGAAGAAGCCGCCGACCTGCTGAAATCGGCACCCGTCGCGGTTGGCTCGCTCCGTTGGCGCAAACAGCTCGCAGCGCTCATTCCCGTCTGGGCGCTGTTGTTTCCGGTATTTACGCTGCTGATTTGGCAAGGGTACACTTGGCTACCGGGCCTGCTCGCCACTCTGGGCGCCTCAGCGAGCGCCTCATTTCTACGACTGTGGAATTCGCACCCGGTCGCTCGCAAAGAAATGTTCCGGCAGCGGCAGCTCGGTAAAACAGATTTGCTGCTAGGGCTGCTGGAGCCTAGCTCTACCTGGGCATGGGCCGGACTCGGCGCAGCGCTATATGCCGGTTTGATCAGTCTCAGCCTGGGCTTAGTCTGCCTTCTAAGCGTTTTGCTGTCGTCGGGCTATTGGCGCGGGCGTCAGCTTGGCTCTTTTTTGCATTATTAACCGCTCCACCCTAACGTCGCCGCCTGCGATTAAACGGACTGCTAATTTCTAAATCGCCGGTTTTAATACCCTTCGTCACATCCAATCCTGGTGGCTGCTGCGCTTGATGTCGAGAAATTTCTTTATGTACATCATTGGCGATCGCCCGATGAGATTTCGTCACCACCGGATCAGCCTCTAATAGCTGAAACTTGTAGTAAAGCATCCGCGAAAAATCGCTTAGATTTCCGCTAAAAAACTCTGTCGGCGACACAGTCACGGTGCTTTCCGCCATAATCTGCTCAATTAGTTGCGGACTCAAAATTGCCTGAAACTGCTGTATGTAAGCCCAGGCAATCGAGCGCAACTCCATCTGCAAATCGCCTTTTTCGGCATAGCTGGCCACCCGCTGTGCCAGCGCAATCCACTCAGGCGCAACCCACCGGCTCAGCGCTTTCTCCAAGTCAAAAGCAGCCATCACGCGATCAATCAGAACTCGCCCACCCGAACGGCTCAATGATCCGTCGTTCAAAGTCGCCACTACGGTTTGGGCCAAGTTGAGCACAGCCTCCGTTGTCCAATCCATATTGTCGGGCGCAAACTGCTGTAAGTAAGCGCTAATCACGTTGGTCACCGTGGCTTCCTGCTCGCGTCGCCACACCGCCACCTGTTCGGCCAAAAGCTGCGATCCCACATCGACTAGCGCCGGGTCTACGCCTAAGCTCTCAAAAGCTGCGATCGCCTCATCCGTAAACCCCTCAAGCTGAGCATTCTCAACCGTCACCGTAGACACATTTGCCACCACCGCACCCACAACGGCTCGCAGCTCCATCGCCGACTCGGGCCGACCAAAGGTCACCACGTAAGCCCGCAGCACATTCAGCACCGGCTTCAAATCGTCTAAGACAGATCTTTTCTTTTCAGGGTTTTTCCTGGGCGGATGAACAACAGGCGTTTTACTTTTAGATCCAGTCTTTTCAGGCAGGTTTTTGTCAGGCACAGCAGCCTCCGAGGAAGAACGAGAACCCGTGATATTAGTATCAGGTTTAGGCGACCTTCTAAACAACCGACGCAGCCAACGAAACATCCTACCGCTCCCAAATACAACCCGACCCTGAACAAAAACTCAGCCAACCACGGAATTCAGCTTAATAGACCTCAACTTAACAGAATTGTTCGCCGCCCTCTAATTCACTCATCCGCTTTACCTGTCTACTCTCATCAGCTCTTATCCATCGCCTCTATCGCCACACGAATCGTCGCGGCCACCGACTCAGCCAGCGCCGTAAAATCATATCCGCCTTCCAACCCAAACAAAACCGCTGGCGTCAATTTCATGCACTGCTGCGTAAACCATCCATAGTCCTCCGGATGCAGCGACACACCCGCCAGCGGATCGGCCTGATTCGCATCGTAGCCAGCACTGACGATCAGCAGGCTAGATTTAGCGCTAGCCAAAAAGTCAGAGAAAAAAGCCTGCGCCTGTTCCTCCCACAGCATTTGATAGTCAGCCAAAACGCTACCCGGCGGCACGGGCAAGTTCAAAACATTCTGATAGCGCCCCCTTTCCGTCGCGGCTCCCGTACCCGGATAGGCCGGACTCTGATGAAAAGAGCAGTAAGCAAGGTTAGGATTCTCTTCAATCAGGGCCTGAGTGCCATTGCCATGATGTACGTCCCAATCGAGTATGGCTACGCGCTCAACGCCTGAAGCTAAGGCATAGTGAGCCGCGATCGCCGCATTCGACAGCAGGCAAAATCCCATCGGGCGATCGCGCTCCGCATGATGACCCGGTGGCCGCACCAGCGCAAACGCAGGCGACTGTTGCTCAATCACCACATCCACGCCGTCTAACCAGGCCGCCACCGCCAGCAGCGCCACCTCATAGCTTTGGGGCGAGGCCAAAGTATCCGCATCCAAGTAGCCGCCCCCTTTCTTAGCAAACGCCTTGAGCGCGGCCACATACCCCGAATCATGAACGCGATGCACGTCCGGCAGCACCGAGCGACTAGACGGCTCGCGCCAGACAATACGACTGGCCCAATCGTCCTTTTGTTTCGCCAGATCGTCGTTTCGAGAACCGCTCGCCATCGGCAAATTCAACTCACTTTCACGATGCTTACGCTGGCTTGCTTTCAAATAGTCCACGACCGCTACCAAACGAGTTGCGTTTTCTGGGTGCCCCGCCCCCGTATCGTGAGTCAAAAAGAGATCGCTATAAAAAACAGGAAACTCATAAGCCATAGTATCTTCAGAGAATTGAACAAACCTCGACGGCGGCTCTTTTGGGTTGGGTGCGATCGTCACTCAAAAAGCCCTCAATATGATAGAATTTTAAGCGTACTAATCGCTAACTTGAAGTCCATCTGCGCCCTTTTAAAACAAGCTATTCCACTTAAAAAAATTGCTGAAAAATTGTTGTTTTCTGTAACAACAATCGGGTGCCAACAACTCGATTAAACAAACAGTCTTTCACAGACTGTTTTGTAGTTGTTTTGAAACCTATTTTTCTAACTAGTCTACTGCTTAGAAAACACTTACTAAAAAAACGTCAAGCCCCCGTCTGCGCAGACCAAACTGTCAATTTTCGCGAAAATCCTGGAGCTTTCTACATGAGTAGTCCTCAAGAGCGCATCGTCCCCGCAGATCTGCGTAACGAGATGTCTCGGTCTTACCTCGAATACGCCATGAGCGTAATTGTAGGCCGCGCATTGCCAGATGCTAGGGACGGCCTCAAGCCTGTGCACAGACGCATCTTATACGCCATGCATGAGCTAGGACTCACTGCCGACCGTCCCTTTAGAAAATGCGCTCGCGTCGTCGGTGAAGTACTGGGTAAATACCACCCGCACGGCGACACCGCCGTATACGACGCCCTCGTGCGGATGGCCCAAAGCTTCTCCATGCGCCATCCGCTGATCAACGGCCACGGCAACTTTGGCTCTATCGACAACGATCCGCCAGCCGCTATGCGTTACACCGAGTCGCGCCTGCAAGCCCTAACCGGCGACTCTCTGCTACAAGACATCGAAGCTGAAACTGTCGATTTTGCCGACAACTTCGACGGCTCCCAGCAAGAACCCGTGGTCATGCCCGCGCGGATTCCGCAGCTACTGGTTAACGGCTCTTCGGGTATTGCTGTCGGCATGGCCACCAACATTCCGCCGCACAACTTGGGCGAAATTATCGACGGCCTCGTTGCCCTCATCGACAACCCCGAACTCACCAGCACCGATCTGATGGCGTTCATTCCAGGGCCAGACTTCCCCACTGGCGCACAGATCATTGGCTCTCAGGGCATTCTAGACGCCTACACCACCGGGCGCGGCTCGGTCATTATGCGCGGCGTGGCCACCATCGAAACGCAGGCCAACAGAGGCCGCCCCGACCGTGAAACCATCATCATCACCGAGCTGCCTTACCAGACTAATAAGGCGGCGCTGATCGAAAAGATTGCTGATCTAGTCAACGATCTTAAGCTAGGTGGCATTTCTGATATTCGAGACGAGAGCGATCGCGACGGGATGCGCATCGTCATCGAACTCAAGCGCGACGCCTATCCCAAAGTTGTGCTCAACAACCTCTACAAGCAGACGCCGCTGCAAAACAACTTTGGCGTCAACATGCTAGCCATCGTCAACGGCGAGCCACAGTTGTTAACGCTGCGCGAATTCCTCCAGGTTTTCCTCGACTTCCGCATCGAAACCATTGAGCGCCGCACCCGCTACCAGTTGCGCAAAGCCCAAGAGCGCGATCACCTGTTGCAGGGCTACCTGATTGCGCTAGATAATCTAGATGCCGTGATTGCCTTAATTCGCGGGTCGGCTGACGCAGCTACAGCCAAAACCGAACTAATTGAATCGTACGGGTTTTCTTCTGTGCAGGCAGACGCCATTTTGCAAATGCAGCTCCGTCGCCTCACCGCCCTAGAATCTGGAAAGATTCAGATGGAACACGAAGAATTAACGGCGAGGATTACTGACTTAGAAGACATTTTGGCTAACCGCAGCCGCATCCTAACCATCATTAAAGAAGAAGTGCTGCAAATTCGCAGTGCCCACGCCGACGAGCGTCGCACCGTCATTGGTCAAGATGACAACAACCTCTCCGACATCTCTTTAATCGCCAACGAGCAGGTAGCCATCCTGGTCACCGAAAACGGCTACATTAAGCGGATGCGAGTAGACACCTTCGAGGCGCAAAACCGAGCCACCCGAGGAAAGTCCGGCACCAAAATGAAAGATGACGATGGCATTGAGCATTTTGTCACTTGCTGCACCCACGACCACATTATTTTCTTCACGGACAGAGGCGTTTCCTACTCCTTGCGGGCCTACCAAATTCCTGAAAGCTCCCGTACCGCCAAGGGCTACCCGCTGGTGCAAATGCTGCCGATTCCCAAAGAAGAAAAAGTCACCTCTGTGATTGGCGTCAGCGAGTTCAGCGACGACGAGTATCTGGTCATGCTCACGCAGGGCGGCTTCATCAAAAAGACCGCGCTTTCTGCCTTTAGCCGCATTCGTACCAATGGCCTGATTGCCATCTCGCTCGAAGAGGGCGACGAGCTGCGGTGGGTACGCGGGGCTAGATCTGCAGATAGCGTCCTGATTGGCTCTCAAAAAGGCATGACGATTCACTTTAAGACCGACCACAAGCAGCTCCGCCCGCTGGGTAGACCGACTAAGGGCGTCCGCGCCATGTCGCTAAGAGACGGCGATAAAATCATCAGCATGGACATTCTTTCCTCGCAGGTGGTTGAAGCCATTGAAAATGCCGCTGAGGGAGCAGAAGACATCACGGCAGACATGGGGCCTTGGGCGTTGGTCGTCGCTGCCGGGGGCTTGGGCAAACGTGTTCCGGTCTCAAATTTCCGCCTACAGAACCGGGCAGGTATGGGCCTAGTGGCGATTAAGTTCCGCAGTGACGACGATGAGTTAGTCGCGCTGCGGATTGCTGAACCAGACGATGAACTGATGATTGTCAGCGCTCGGGGCGTGATTATGCGTCAGTCAGTGAATGCAATTTCGATTCAGTCGCGGATGGCAACCGGGGTGCAGTTGCAAAGGCTAGATAGTGACGATGCGATCGCTGCTGTTGCCCTCGTCCCTCATCTAGACGAAGACGAAAATGCCCTGCCTTCAGAGGAAGTCGCTGAGGCGATCGCCGAAACCATCGCCGAAGCCGAAATCATCGAAGAGCTAGACGAAAGCGACGTAGAAGTTCCGACCATTGTCAGCGAAGCGGTTGAGGATGCCGTCGCTGAGACAGAGGCGATCATAACGGCTCAGGAAAACACGGGAGACGGAACCGATTTAGAAGCTACCGACTAACTAGCAGATTAAGTCAAATTAGCCTCAAGTTTAGCCTCAGTCGAATGCGTTTCAGTTGAGTGTAGCGTTCGGCCCGATAGCACAGCCCAAAGACTGTGAGGATCACATTTGTTGACCTCACAGTCTTTTTTGTTAAAAGGTCATAGAGTTGCGGATCAACTGCCTATCGGTAGATGTGCATTGACACTCTTTCGTAGTTTTGTTAACACAATTCATTAATCCGGACAGTTTTTCCGTGAAAATCACACGAACGCTGTACCCTTGTTTCTTAATCAGCAAATGTCTATGAAATTTCGTTGATTTAACTGATACTAGCTACGCTCAACAACTTTACTACTCTCGAATATGACACCTCTAATACCTTCCTTAGAAACGGGTATCAGCTTATTTAGGCCAGGTTCTTCGCAGATCCTTGCCCAAGCGACTACCACCGTTACTACCGCTCCAACCACTTCATTTGGTTCGTTTATTCAGAACATCACCGCCTCTTTACCAACGATAGTTGGGGCGCTTGTCGTTCTTATCGGCGGTCTGATTCTCGCTTGGCTAGCCGCTTGGATTGTCAAGAGTCTGCTGCGTAAAACAACTATTGATGACCGCATCGCGGCTTCTATCACAGGCCGCCCCGCTGGTGATATGCCAGTGGAGAAATGGGTTAGCACCGCTGTTTTTTGGATCATTGCGATACTCGCGCTCGCAGGTTTTTTAGAGGCGCTCAATCTAACGGCAGTCTCTAGACCGATTAACGATGCGATCGCTACTGTCCTGTCGTACATTCCTCGCATTTTCAGCGCAGCCGCTCTAATTGCTGTCGCTTGGGCGATCGCCACGCTAGTCAAGAGTATCGTCACCAAAGGCTTAGAAAGCTTTCATCTTGACGACAGATTGGCAGAAAATACAGGCGTCGATCCTAGAGAGAATTCAGTTCAAATCAACGAGACGCTAGGCAATGCGGCCTACTGGTTCGTTTTCCTACTGTTTCTACCCCTTATTCTCAACTCATTAGACCTAACCGGACTGCTAGAACCCGTCAACGGCCTAATCAATCAATTTCTAGCAGCCATTCCTCAGATTCTAAAGGCCGCGCTCATCTTCGGGGCCGGTTGGCTCATTGCCAAGATTGTCAGAGGCATCGTTACCAGTCTGTTAGCGGCCACTGGCATAGATGGCATAGGTCACAGAGTAGGACTCTCTAGAAGCCTCTCTGGTCCTGGAATGTCCTTATCTGGGCTACTAGGCACGGTTGCCTATGCCCTGATTTTGCTAGCCGCCGGTATCTCTGCCCTAGAAGCCCTAAACATCGCTGCAATCTCCCGACCTGCTGTAGCTATGCTGCAACAGATTCTTAACTTCATTCCGCTACTGCTAGCAGCGGGTCTGGTACTAGCCCTGTTCTACTTCATTGGTCAGTTCGTTAAGGATCTGGTCTCTAGTCTGCTCTCTAGCGTCGGGTTTGATGGCATTCTAGAGTCACTAGGACTGCCAGACATCGGCGGCGGTTCAACCAATTCTCCAGCTTCTACAACCACATCTTCCCCAACCCCCTACCGCCCGTCGTCAACCACCACCATTCAGCCGACAATGGGAGAGACGACCCTTCAGTCTCCGACTGGCAGCACTTATTCCTCCACTGGCACGAGTGGCGCTGCTTACGACCCCAATGCCACCAGCAGCTCTAGCAGCACATCTGGGATGGATCCCTCTAGTGCGATCGCGAGTTCTCAGTCTCCTTCCGAGGTAGCGGGTGTCGTTGCGCTAGTCGGCGTCATGCTATTTGGCGCGGTCACCGCAACCGAAATTCTTCAGCTCACGCAGCTCACGCTAATTGTGCGCGCCGTCATGGAGATTGCCGGTCA
The DNA here is from genome assembly GCA_003242035.1 of Nodosilinea foveolarum. GTDB lineage: Bacteria > Cyanobacteriota > Cyanobacteriia > Phormidesmidales > Phormidesmidaceae > Phormidesmis > Phormidesmis foveolarum. The sequence continues at coordinate 38,586 of QBMC01000009.1, forward strand.
AGTCCTCATCGCTATGGTCATCCTAGCGATCGGGCTGTATGTTGCTAACCTAGCTTACCGTTTGATCCAGAGCAGCGGCACTAGCTCGTCTGGGCTACTCGCTCAAATTGCTAGAGCAGCCATTTTGTTCTTGGTAGGTGCGATGGCACTTGGCCAGGTCAATATCGCCCCAGGTATTGTAAATCTTGCCTTTGGACTGCTGTTGGGTGCTGTTGCCGTCGCGATCGCTATTGCCTTTGGTTTGGGCGGTCGAGAAGTTGCCAACGAGCAGCTCAAAAAGTGGGTCAATAAAGTAAAGTAACCGCTCAACGCTAAGTCTCAGAATCTAACTCAAAGCGGCCCGCAGTTCAGAACTTTCTGACTGCGGGCCGCTTTATCAGCTCTCAGCGCGCTTGTACTGTCTAGATTCCTTCCGCTTCGATACAATATCAGCAACCGGACCGCAATCTAGACCAAGCGCTAGCCGGTGAGACATCCTTTTACTAACGGCTAATTCACATCATGAAAAGCGAAGATCTCGCGAAATATATAGAAGATACCGACGGCATGGGAAAGCCTTGGCTACTGCTCCAGCTACGGCTAGCTAAACTCAAAGAACGACGAAACGAACTCAGCACTGAAGAGTTCAACGAACAGCTCGCTGAACTGCACGAAGCGCTGATGAAATTAGGTGAATGGTGGGTTGGACAAGAGCAAGACGTCTTTTAAGTATTTTTCTAAGTATCCGATTTCTGGACATAGATTTTCAAACCCATGAGTAAAGCTTCCAACGACTCCAAAAGCAACCGTCAGCTAGAAACCAAATCAGACGCCAAAGAAAAAGAAAAAAAGGACGGCAAGGCGGACAGTCAAAGTAGTCGAAAAAACGACAGCGAGCCAGAAGACGACTCAACGCAAGCTGCCGCCACTCGCGCGAGCGAAAAAATTCAGATCAACAATCCCAGATGGTATCTCAGCCGAGAACTAAGCTGGTTAGAGTTTAACCGTCGGGTCCTTCACGAAGCGCTAGATAACCGCACGCCCCTTATAGAGCGACTAAAATTTCTCGCTATCTTCAGCTCAAACCTGGACGAATACTTTATGGTGCGCGTGGCCGTCATCAAACAGCAAATCGAAGCCGAAGTCGATAAGCGGACGCCTGATGGCCGCACCCCAACAGAACAGCTTCGAGATATCGGTAAACGACTGCGCCCCATGATTGGGCAAGCTCACCAGTTCTTTCAGAACGACTTGCGACCTCAGCTACCAGACCACGGCATCTACCTGCTAGACTATGCCGATCTCAATACAGAACAACAGGGCTACCTCAACCGATACTTCAAAGAGCAGGTGTTTCCTGTCCTCACGCCCCTCGCTGTGGATTCGGGGCATCCTTTTCCCTACATTTCTAATCTTAGTCTTAACCTCGCCGTCGAAATTCAGGAAACAGACGCCACTGAATCTCACTTCGCCCGCGTAAAAGTTCCTAAAGTGCTGCCCAGGTTCGTTCAGCTTCCGTCTAAGTTATGCCCTAAAATGCCAGCCGAAGCAGGCGCTAAGCCAGCCGCCGCTCATTGGGCCGGGGTTCCTATGGAACAAGTCATCTCGCACAATATTGCGGCCCTTTTCTCTGGCATGGAAGTTAAAGACTGCTACCCCTTCCGCATCACCCGCAATGCGGATCTCTCTGTAGAAGAAGACGACGCCGATGACTTAATGCTAGCTATCGAGCAGGAGCTACGCAAGCGCAGAATTGGCGGCTCGGTTGTCCGACTAGAGATAGAAGCTGGGATGGATGCTGGGATGCGGACGACCCTGATGAACGAGCTTAAAATTCAGGAAAAAGACGTTTACGAAATTGAAAGCCCCCTGGGTCTAGCTGATTTGATTAGCTTCATGAGCCTGCCCTTGCCTGATCTGAAGGACAAGCATTGGACCGCCGTCACCTCTCCCTCATGGAAAGCAGCCATTAATGAAGAAGGCAGTAACGTATTTTCGATGATTCGACGGCGCGATCGCCTAGTTCATCATCCCTACGACTCTTTCACTAACTCTGTCCAGGCATTCATCACCCAAGCGGCTAGCGACCCGAGCGTCCTCGCGATCAAGATAACGCTATACCGCACTTCTGGCGATTCCCCTATCGTCAACGCGCTGGTAAAAGCTGCTGAAAATGGCAAGCAGGTAGTCGCCCTTGTAGAACTAAAGGCTCGCTTCGACGAGGAAAATAATATCAACTGGGCCAGAACCCTAGAGCGGGCGGGCGTCCACGTTGTCTACGGACTGCTAAATCTCAAAACCCATACCAAAGTATCTTTAGTCGTCCGTCGCGAAGAGGAAAAGATTCGTCGCTATGTCCATATTGGCACCGGCAACTACAATCCCAAAACGGCTCGTCTATATACCGATTTAGGACTAATGAGCTGCCGCGAAGAACTCGGCACCGATTTAACCGATCTGTTCAATTATCTCACTGGCTATTCTAAACAGCAGGACTATCAAAAGCTGTTGATTGCACCGGCTAGCTTGCGATCGCAGATGACCGAATTTATTCGAGAAGAAGCGGCGATCGCCGAAAGTGGCCAACCTGGACGCATCATCGTCAAAATGAACGCCTTGGTCGATCCTAAAATCATTGCCGAACTCTATAAAGCCTCTCAAGCGGGCGTAGAAATAGATTTGATCATTCGGGGGATTTGCTGTCTGCGTCCTGGCATTATAGGCATCAGCGAAAACATCCGAGTTACCAGCGTAATTGGCCGCTTTCTCGAACATTCCCGCATCTTTTATTTCCACAACGATGGCGACGAACGCTACTACATTGGTTCTGCCGACTGGATGCCTCGAAACTTAGATCGCCGAGTGGAGGCCCTAGTTCCCATTGAGGAGCCTTCTCTTAGAACCCGGCTTTCAGAGCTAATGCAAATTTGCATGGACGACAACCGTCAAGCCTGGGAAATGAGGTCAGACGGCACTTACGAACAGCGGCAGCCAAAAAAGGGTGAACCCAATCGTAGCACTCACAAAATCATGATGAAAAAGGCGCTGGCCCGAAGATAATCTACAGAGATAATCTACTCAAACTTTTCTAACTGATCTAACTTCAACCAGGCGTTAGGCGTGGGCACCCGGCCAAACTTCACCAGCGCATAGTCATCGCGAGTGTCTAAGATTTCGCCCTTCGTATCGAACACATACTTAGAAAGACGGCGATCGCTCGCTTGGGCTTCTAGGCTGTTCTCAAACTTGTCCTTCACCAGCCGGACAAAATCGCCTTTCTTTACGGGCATAGCTCAACTGCGCTCCACTCAACGTTTGCTACGGCTTATTGTATCGCCTCTCAATTACGATTTACCGCTGACATTTTGGGCAATAATGCGCTGAGCGTCCGGCCAGCTTTAATCGTACAATTTCGCTACCGCAGATTCGGCAAGGCTCGCCCTCACGGTTATACACCCAGGCAACGCCGCCATAGTTGCCATTAGTTCCATGCACATCTCTAAAATCGCTAAACGTGGTGCCGCCTGCTTCTATGCTGGTTTTTAGCACCTGCTGAATGGCCTCATGCAGCCGGGTAATTCTTTTTTGACCCAGGCGATCACACATCACCTTCGGACGAATGCCGCTCAAAAACAGCGCTTCATCCGCATAAATATTACCTATCCCCGCCACCAGCTTCTGATCGAGCAGCGCATTCTTAATCGGTCGCTTTCGACCCTTGAGCGCCCCAGCCAAATACTTCGCCGAAAAATCCTTAGAAAAAGGCTCCGGCCCTAGCCGCGTCAGCCCGGTCATCACAGACTCTATCGCTCGCTCAGGCGGCACCCACCACAGCCGACCAAACGTCCGCTGATCAACATAACGCAGCTCCCGATTACCGTCAAAAAACAGCCTTACCCGGCAGTGCGACCGCACCGGTTCGGCTCTATCAACCCACAGTAGCTGCCCGGTCATCCTAAGATGCACACCCAACCAGCCAGCAGCTTTATTATCTTCACTGTCCTGATTGGCCGAACTGTCTACAGGAGCATTCACGCCAGCACCCGCAGAGCCTGCTCGCCGCAGCTCAGCCATCAAATATTTACCGCGTCGGTGCCAGCCATCAATCCAGACACCCGTTACACCCGCCAAAAAATCATCAGCCAGCTCAGGAAACTCAACAGTACGCGCTAAACATACTTCGCCTCCTCGAACTGGCTGATTAAGCGAGACTCGGTTAAGTCCCAAACGGACGGTTTCTACCTCAGGTAATTCAGGCATTATTCAACCTGCAATCCTTTAGTTAGATTCCTACCGCATTGCCTACTACTTTGTATTGTCACCTTCGCCAGGAATCTTACCCTCAGCTACGTTCGTCACTTTACTAGTGCCCTTCTTATTCTTAGAAGAAAGCGCACCCGCCGCTGCCGACTTCTTAGGCGGCGCTTCGACTTCTACCAGCTCCGACTCTGCAAAGTTGTTGGTATTCACGCCTGCATAATTCACCAAACCAAAGCGCACTACCACAGGGTATTTAATCCCACTTTGATCAACTGAAGCTACCGAGCCAACTTGGCGGAACCAGTAGGACTCAGGACGAAGAATTCTAACCTTAGAACCACGCTGAACCATGAATACTAACCCTCTCAAAAATGTTAGACAAAAGACGCTTGCCTCAGCTCGCCTTTAGCGTCACTAAATAGGCTAACCAAAGAGCTACTTGCTATCAAGATTACTACTCCGAGCGGCTTTGAACTCATTTTTACGGTTTAAGTTTTATTGCTGACAAACGATAACTTTTACTAAGCCAACCCAGTTATTCCTCTCGCCATTCCTCAAAACCTCAAGGTGCCGCCAAAACTCAAACACCCTCTAAACAAAAGAAAGCTGCTAGGCAGTCCTAACAGCTTTCTATCTAAAGAATTATTCTTAAAGTACGTCTATCAAGATGATCTCCAAAAGAATCACTAGGTGCTAGAAATAGCGACTACTGGTAAACCTGGCACCACCGCCTGAGGCCAAGGCTCAAGCGCTGACAGAATGAGCGAGCTAGGAATAGCACCCAGCGCTGGCTGTAGGGTTGTGGAAGCCGTAGGAATAGGGATAACGGGGACATTGGGCAACAGAGCTTGATTGCCAGGTGCAGGTATCGACGGCACGGGGACAGGCGGGAGCGAAACAGGTAGATTAGGCGCAGGGCTTTCGGCTGGCGCACTGGCTGTAATCGGTTTAGAAACTTCAATGCCGTTCTCTTCTAAAATCACCCTTGGCTCAAAGGCTAGGGTTTCAATTCGCTTGACGCGAACGCTACCGCCTGCAATGCGATCGCCCACCTTTACATACCGCTCTGGCTCACTACCCAAACGCAAAATAGCGTAGGGTTCGTTACTCAACTGAATCACACCCGAGACCGAAACCGCTTGAGCAATCACCGGCAGAGGAACCGGAGGCAACTTCGCAATAGGAGAAGGGTTAACCAGCGGTCGATTGGCCGGTTGCACTCTAACCGGAGGAGGCGTGGGCGCACGTCTAGCCGTCGTCGCTGCGGCCCTCCCCCCGTTACCAGCCGCACCGGTTCTAGCAATAGCACCCCGACTAGCGCCAGAACCACTTGCGCTAGCGCCTCGGGTCGCGCCAGAACCCCCCGCAGCAATGCCAGTACCTGCCGCGCCCACCGGCAGTTCAGCTAGCTCAGGAGGCGGTGGAATAGGCAGCGTTGCAAACGGGTCGCTGCGGCTGCGCTGAACCGCTAGCGTCCGTGAACTCGCATCAGTCGATTTAATCAGGTCAGCAGATGTAGAGGCTCCTGCCGACTTAACCGTAGGATCGGCAAAGGCTTCAGCATCTGCATCCGTAGCCTCGCCGCCATTGGGTGAGCTAGAAATTGCCTCGCTAGAGCTAGCTGGATCGAGCGGATCGATTACGGCGACATCTGGGCCTTTATTAAAGAACTGGCATCCCGTTAGTGGAATAGTGGCAAGTGAAATAAGCAGCAAACGCCGCATGTTCTAATCCCTCCCAGGACTGGCTGAATGATGAGCTAGGCTATCCTAAGCGCATATGCCCGCTTAGGATAGACAAAAAGCAGACAAAAACTAACTCGCCCATTAAGAAGCTAGCAATATTAATTGAAATATCAACAAATCTAAGGTTCCCCAGCAGGCTGCATGATGACCTGCAAATGCTTAAGCCCTTTTTTTACCCGGCGTGAAACCGTCACAGAGCTAATACCCAACCGCTCAGCCGTTTCCTTCTGAGTCAGATCGTGTAAAAACACAAATTCAACGACTTCGCGCGTTCGCTTTTCTAGCTGCGAAAGCGCCTGCTGCAAGCGAATCTTATCTTCCTGCGCTAGCTGAAAACTGCGATAGCGAGCGTCTGGCAGCAAATCGCCTAGAGAAGACGCACCGCCGTCATTTTCTTTAACTGGCGCATCCAGGCTCAGCAGATTTCGATTACTGCTGGCAATGCGCACTTGCTGCCATTCTTCTACCGTAATCTCCAGCCTGTCAGCCACTTCCTGATCACTGGGTCGCCGATTCAGCTCCTCTTGCAGATGGCGAATCGCCCTAGCCGATTGATTTTGCAGCGATTGCCATCGGCGAGGAATTCTGACTACCGTACCGCGATCGCGCAAATAATGTTGAATTTCGCCCCGGATATAAGGAATGGCAAACGAGCTAAACGCATACCCCTTTTGCAAGTCAAACCGCTCAGTCGCGCGAATGAGTCCAATACTACCCACTTGCATTAAGTCGTCAAACGTCTCACCAGAGCTATGCAACCACCGATGGGCTTCACGCCTGACTAGGCCAATATTCATTTGCACTAGCTGATTTCTTAGGCGAGGAGAGGGATTTTTTTGATAGTTAGTTAGTATTTCGAGCGACTGACTTTTAAGCGCTTGATTAGAAGAAGGCATAGATTAAGAGGGCCTGCAAAGAATAGCAATAGCCTCTTGGCAGGATGCGCACCTAAGGAAATAAAGCCACAGGCGGCCAATGAAAATCTCAGCAGAGATGACGTACAAAAGATGTACTGAAAAAGGAAGATGCCAAGTTGACCTTTCCAGCCTAGTTAAGGTTTTTTGCGTAAGCAATCGCGTTTCTACGGAACTGGACGCCCTTCAATGTGACAAAGATTGCTTAGCCAGTAACCGGTCTTTCAACTGATACGAAATCCATTTCTGGCGCTCTCGACACTGTTAATAAACGTCGAATATATGTACCACTCGCACGTTAGTTGCAGATTTTTTATAAAGTATCCAAGGATCTTCAAAATGCTTGGAGCCAAGCAACAGAGGCTATAAGCAGGTAGAAAAAGTAGATAAAAAACCAATAAAAAAGGAGACTATCTAACAAGATAATCTCCTAAATATTCGAGCGTTTAAGCATTTAGACGCTTATTGTTTGCTATTTAGATTTGAGTTAAACCCTTAGCAAAACAAATCGGATAGCTATGGAAAACTACGCATCGTAACCAGTTGCAATTCGACCGTAGAATATGCCCTGCAAGCGAACATCATCGGCAGCAACAGTACCCATATCCGTGTCAGAAGGCTGCTCCGAAATAAAGGTTCCACCAATTTCGCCAGTTGCACTGTCCACTTTAGAAACCTGCAGGGAGATAGTGCCTTCACCGACGTCAAACGCTTTCACATTCTCACGGGAAAGATCGATTGAATCTGCACGACCTGGGAGAGCAACTGCATTATCGTAACCAGTGGTTAAACCCCGTGCCTTCGGATCTAAGAAATTAGAAGTTCGGTAAGAAGGCACTCTAAAGCCGCCCTCAAAGTCGGTAGAAGTCGTCACCGCGTTCAATCCCGCCTGGGACTGCGCTTTGAGACCTTTGATAGTGAATAGAAAGGGAATCTGTTCGCCGCCAGGTAAAAGGACAGTAATTGGCTGGAAGTCCATACCTAGCTTTTCGTCAAAGAGAAGACTGCCGTCGGATTGGAGCGTCACGTCGCCGCTGACCTGCTCAATAGAAGTGGTGTAGCGCGTTAAAGATTTACCAGGCACAAATTCAGCTTCTTTGCGCTTGTTAGACGACTCTTGCTTAACGAAGAAGCTAGTCGGTTCCAAGCAAAGATCTACCAGCTTGTAAGTAGTGCCATCTTCAATGGGAATTTGGCCACGACGAGTTTCGTCTACCTGAGGGCAGCTATTAGCCAGCCCGGTATTACGAATTTGGTCGTAGGTGAGTGGAATGTCGCCCGTTGCAGTGGGTGCTTCGCTACAGGCGGTTAGGACACCTAAACAAAGAGCAAAAAATGCAGCGAGCAGAGCGCGATACCTCATGGTCAACCTCAAGACGTTTTGGTTATTAAAAAATAAGGGGAATAAGTACATCATTTTACACCCAGGCCGCCCGGTTTGAGACGACTAGGCAATCTCTGTAAAGGCTTGCACCGCTGACGACTAATCGCGTAGGCTCTGACAGGTTGCTTAGGATTAAGTTTAGAAAAGTTCACATAAACTGGCCAGGCGCTCATTTAGACCAAGGCGCTGTCTTGCAACCCAACCATACGAATCATCCAAAAAGGGCAAAAAATACGGTGAGCATTTCTGTCTTTTCTTCCGATTTACCCGAAGATCTCCAGCAGCTAACGCAGAGAGTACGAGCTACCGCTGAGGTTCGAGAGGGTGACTGTATTGCGCTACTGGAGCTGCTGCGGTTACTAGAGAGCCTGCATTTTGAAATTCGCGACACGCTGTTTCGCGATGCGCTGCCGGACAATCGCCAGCGCCTGTACCGACTGCTAAGAGACATTGAGCAAGAGGGTGGCTGGCCGTACATTAAGCGAATGCAGCTACTAGCGTTGCTAGAGCACTTAGATGAAGAAGGCAACGAAGTTGTTAAAGAGGACGTTTGAAGCTAACGACAATTGATCCGCGTACTTACCCAAAGCCTCTGTAAAGCCTCTGTAATGCTGTCGAGTTTTCAAATCTATTCTGTTAGCGACCTTCTAAGGTTGTAAACAATCAATACTTCTAGGTGTCACAGCCGGTAGGTAGATTTTCTAGCAGTCCGCATAGGATAGCGGAGATTCTACAGATGTCTGTGGCGATCTCAAAAACAGCGATTTAGTTTAAGTCAGGCAAATATGGTCTTCGGAACAGGTTTTAGTGGTGAAAAAAGCGGGGCGCGCATTCGGCTAAAAGGCAGGCCCCAGCTTGGTCAAGCCGCCCCTAAGGAGCATCGCATATCTCAAATCTGGCGATCGCGCCAGCAAAGTACTCGTTTGTCTAGCGCCCGTTGCATTAATAGACTAGCCGCCAGCTTATTGGCTGGAACCCTAGCTATCGTTGCACAAGGAGTCATTTCAGCCCCTGCACAGGCGGCCCAGCTCAACCGATATTGTCAGGTTCCTCAATCAGACGCCGATCAAAAAGCAGCGCTTCGCGAAGCGGGCGCTCAGGGCGATGCCACCGCACAGAGCCAGTATGAGGCGATGTCGCAACAGCACGCTCAAGAAGTACAGAACTGTCGCCAGTCGCAATGGCCAAAAAATCAGGCCGTTTGGCTGCGGCTGTATCCCTGCGACTTGCAGCCAGGTAGACTGGATGAGGTGATGGATCGCATCGTGAACTTGGGCTATAACCAGGTCTACATTGAGGCATTTTCTAACGGGCAGGTACTGCTGCCGAAAAATAATAATCCAACGGTTTGGCCAAGCGTTGTTCAAGCTAGCGAATATGCTGATCGGGATTTGTTGGCAGAGGCGATCGCCGAAGCCAAAGAGCGTAACATCAGCCCACAAGCCTGGCTATTTACGCTGAACTTTGGCTATTCCTACGGCCAAAAACCAGAGAACAGACAGGTCCTCGGTCGTAACGGCGAGGGGAAAGACACGCTGGAGGTTTATGATTCTGGCAATAGCGGCACTTCTGAAGCTGCCTTTATCGATCCGTACAACCGTCAGGCGCAAGACGATTATCTGCGGATGGTGCAGGCTGTAATTGCGCGAGAGCCAGACGGTGTTCTGTACGACTACGTGCGCTATCCTCGCTTGGTCGGCCCTGATTCAGTAGCCGATAACGTTAAAGATCTGTGGATTTATGGCCCCGCCTCACAGCAGGCTCTGCTTCAGCGTGGCGGCAATGGCAAAGGCACCGAACTCATTCGTCGCTTTTTGCAGCGCGGCTATCTTATAGACAGCGACATCGCTCAGACCGATAGCCTTTACCCCACCGAAGGCGAACCTCTGTGGCAGAGCCGCAATCCACCTACGGTTGCCCCCAAAGATTTGAAGTCGCCAGCGGATAGAAGACCCGGACTGCAAGAAGAACTCTGGCGGCTGAGCGTTGCCCATGCCATTCAAGGCGTTGTTGATTTCTTGCAGATAGCAGCCACGCCCACTAGACAGGCCGGATTATCCGCAGGCGCAGTCTTTTTCCCTGGTGGAAATCGTGCGATTAACAGCGGCTATGATTCTAGATTGCAGCATTGGAATCGGTTTCCTAGCTGGATAGACGCCTACCCTATGTCCTACGCCATCTGCGGCAACAACAACACGAGCTGCATTATTGAGGAAGTACAGAAGGTGCTGAGAGTGCGCAGCAATGCGGCCACTGTAAAACCAGTGATCGCGGGCATTTGGGGATCGAACCTTGATCGCCCCTCGCTAGAAGCTCAAATGGATGCGCTACAGAGCGCCGCTCCCCAGATTAATACGGTGAGCCACTGGGCCTTTGGCTGGCAGGACGCAGAATTTGATCGCCAGCGAAAATTCTGTAGTGCGCCGCAAAGCGTCAATCGAGATTCGATTTTGAAGACTAGAACCAGTGAGGAGCAGATGAGTAATCAGCAGCTTGGCGAGTCTGAGTAGGTTGCACAGTCAATTTGAAACCAGATCGCCTAGATAACCTCTGGGCGTGATGAACCAGCCGGCATAGCTGCGGCTGCTGCGGTTGCCAATGATGACCGTGGTGAGCATGTCGATGGGGCTATCTAACATGTCGCCTAGCGTAGTGATCGTGATTTTTTCGTCTGGGCGGTAGAGCGATCGCGCCAAAGCCACAGGCGTATCTGCTCCGCGATGCTGCAAAAAAGTATCGCGGGCAAACTCAATTTGCTTAGTCCGTGTTTTGGACTTGGGGTTGTACAGCGCTACGATAAAGTCCGCACTCGCCGCCGCTTTCAGCCGCTTTTCAATCACTTCCCAGGGCGTCAGTAAATTGCTGAGGCTAATGGCACAAAAGTCGTGCATCAAAGGCGCACCCACCCGAGAAGCTGCTGATTGCAAAGCACTGACGCCCGGAAAAACCTGAACTGCGGGCGTTTTACCGTTCCAATTCTGGGCGCGGAGTTCTTCGAGCACCAGACCGGCCATGCCGTAAATACCGCAGTCTCCAGAGGAGATGACCGCGACGGTCAAACCCCATTTTGCCAGCGCAATCGCTCTTTCGGCCCGCTGGCGTTCCTGCGTAATCGGCAGCGCTTCTACAATTTGTCCAGGTCGCAGCAGAGACTTAATTAAATCGACATACAGCTCGTAGCCAATCACTACATCGGCATCCGTGATGGCTGCTTTTGCGGCGGGCGTAATCTGGTCGAGGCTACCGGGGCCAGTGCCCACCAAATGAAGTTTGCCGGTGCGCCCTGTATAGCCAATTTCGGCCTGGGCGATCGCCACCGTCACCGCGCCTTTATAGTCAGGATGCTTCACCACCTGCTTTTTCACGCGCAAGTCGCTCGCTCGGGTCTCTTCAAGATCGTCACTGACCGAATCCAGCCGATTCCAATCATCTGCCACTGCGATTGCGGCTGCTTCAGAAACACTAGGCGTCCTCACGGCATCTTGCACCACCTGAGAAGGGTTAGGCACCGCAATTTTTTTCAGTACGCTGGCGCTAAAGCATCGCAGCGGCCAGTTTTTCTCCTTCACTAGCTCAAGCAGGCCGACTTCATCTGCTTTCAAGTCCAGCGTAGCCACGCCTGCGATCGCCTCCATCGCCAAATGATACTCGTGGCAAACCTTTTCAATGGCATATTCAATCAGCGCCTTATCCGTATCTCGCTCGCAGCCAATACCCAACCACAGGACGCGCGGATACCACTGCACCTTCGGCAAGCTAGAGGTCTCATCAAACTTGCGCCGAATCGGACTAATCCACACCCTAGCCTGCGGTTTCCCTTGATTTTCGCGGTCTGCAAACTCTGGAAAACCAAATTGAAAAGGATGGCCTGCTGGCAAGTGAGCCTGCCACAAATCTGACCCAGCCTCTTGCAGCACTTGAACCGGTTGTTCGGCAGCGATCGCCGCACTTACCCCCGTCCAATCCCCTGGCCCACGAACCCAACCAAAGGGAACGCCCAAGGTATCTATGCCTGATAATCCTAGCGGACTAGAAGCACCTGTTAGGACAGGTTGAGCGCCGAGAAGTTGACTGATTTTTTGAGTGAGGCGATCGCCCCCACCCTGATGCCCGCCACAGAGACTGATCGCAAATTTTCCAGCCGAATCGACGACTACCACCGCCGGATCGCTCGCTTTGTCTGTTAGCAAAGGCGAAATTAGCCGCACGACTGCGCCACTTGCTAAGCAAAATATAAAGCCGTCATATTGCTGCCAGTTGAGTTTTAGAAAGTCGGCGAGCGAAGTATCGTACACGCAATGGTCGAGTTTCAAAGCAGAAGCTTCGCGCTGTAATTTTGGTGAGACCCATAGCTGCGCGATCTTTTGACAAAGCGGAGCTAAGCATCGAAGACCGGAAGGTGTCGTCGTAATCGCGGCAATAGAGGACATAGATTTTTTGAGCTAACCGGCTTGTGCTGACTGGCGCGGCTGAATAGACGCCAAGGCTTCTGATTCTACCTTTTGGGCGCGATACAAATCCCACCGAAGCTGTAAGCTCATCCAAAAAACGGCGGAGTTCCCAAAATACTTAGCTAGACGTAATGATGCGCTAGGCGTGATATCGGCCTTACCTTTAACGATGTCACTGAAAGTATTCCTAAAGGCAAAAATCCTAAACTCTTTCGGACTGCTTAACGGCAGGCTGCGGCTGCGGTTGGAACTGGAACAAGGTGTAAACCACGTTACGACGAATGCCCGTCATCATATCTAGGAATACTTCGTAGCCTTCGCTTTTATATTCAATCAGCGGATCTTTTTGGCCGTAGCCACGCAAACCCACCGTCTCGCGTAGGGCGTCCATTTGCTGAAGATGTTCGCGCCACAGCGTATCAATTTGCTGAAGGATAAAGAATCGCTCCGCCTCGCGCATCAGACCCGGCTTGATGAGATCAACTTGGGCCTCTTTGAGGTCGTAAGCAATTCGCACCTGCTCGGATAAGAACGTTTTAATCTCACCCATAGAAAGGTTTTCTAACTGGTCGGGCGTAAGGTCTGCTAGTAAGTAAACAAACTCTTGAACCTTGCTAACTACACTGGCTAAGTCCCATTCTTCCGAAGGCAGCTCCGGATTTACGTAGGCTTCTACAATGTCGTTCATCGTCTGCACGGCGTAGCCCAACACCAGTTCTTTGAGGGCTTCACCTTCTAGTACGCGGCGGCGCTCGGCGTAAATAGCGCGGCGCTGATTGTTCATCACTTCGTCGTACTCAAATACCTGTTTGCGGATGTCGTAGTAGTAGGTTTCTACTTTTTTCTGTGCGCCTTCGAGCGATCGCGTCAACATTCCCGACTCAATCGGCATGTCTTCTTCTACGCGGAAGGCATTCATCAGTCCGGCTACGCGATCGCCGCCAAAAATCCGCAGTAAATTATCTTCCAAACTCAAGAAGAACTTGGTAGAACCAGGGTCACCCTGGCGTCCAGCGCGGCCTCGTAGCTGGTTATCAACCCGGCGCGACTCGTGGCGCTCTGTCCCAATTACATGCAGTCCGCCCAGCTCAATCACAGAATCGTGAGCTGTTGAAGTAAAGGCTTCGTAGCAGCCGAGCACTTGGTTGTAAACATCTCGCAGCTTTTGCACTACCGGATCGTCCGTCGGCGCTTTTTCGGCAGCGATCGCCACTTTATCCTCAGCCGCCAATTCTGACAAGCTCTGCTCGCCGTAGGTCTTGACTGCAAAAGAAACCGCTTCTTTGAGAGAATTTTTAATCTCAGGTGGCAGCTCGGTCGGAAAAATCTGCGGGGCAACTCTCCAAGTTTTCTTTTTCTTACCGTCAGCAAATCCCTGTGCGCCGTTCCGATCTTTCGCACCAGCAGCCTGAGCCACGCCAAACTTTTCGTCGTCTTCGGGCTTCACTAGCCGAGGCATAAAGTACTCGCGCACCTTCAGTCTGGCCATGTAATCAGCGTTACCACCCAGGATAATGTCTGTGCCTCGACCCGCCATGTTAGTGGCAATGGTCACTGAGCCACTGCGTCCGGCCTGAGCCACAATCTCTGACTCACGCTCTACGTTTTCTGGCTTGGCGTTTAACAGGTTATGCGGCACCTTAAGATCGCTGAGCAATAGGGAAAGCACTTCTGATTTCTCTACGCTAGTGGTGCCGACTAAGACCGGGCGACCGGTTTTGTTCATATCAGCGCATTCTTGAGCGATCGCATTCCACTTAGCGTTCTCAGTTTTATAAACCACATCCGCCAAATCTCGCCGCGCCGAAGGCCGGTTCGTCGGAATAATCGTTACTTCAAGCTTGTAGATCTTTTCGAACTCAGCCTCTTCCGTCTTCGCCGTCCCCGTCATTCCAGACAGCTTCGGATACAGCAAGAAAAAGTTCTGGTAAGTAATAGAGGCCAGCGTTTGCGTCTCGGGCTGAATCTCCACATGTTCTTTAGCCTCAATCGCCTGGTGTAGTCCATCGCTCCAGCGCCGACCGGCCATTACGCGCCCGGTAAACTCGTCAACGATGACAATTTCGCCATCTCGCGCGATGTAGTTAACGTCTTTGGTAAACAGTTCTTTCGCCTTAATCGCATTAAAAATGTAGTGCGCCCAAGGATCATTAGGATCGAATAAATCGCTTACGCCCAGCAAATTTTCGGCCTTCTCAAAGCCCTCATCAGTCAGCAGAACATTCCGAGCTTTCTCGTCCACTTCGTAGTCAACTTCATCGCTCTCTAACTGAGTCGCCACCTCTGCGGCCTGTGTATACTTCTCTCCAGGTCGCTCTATCTGACCGGAAATAATTAGCGGCGTCCGCGCTTCGTCCACCAAAATCGAATCGACTTCGTCAATCACGCAGTAGTTAAACGGACGCTGCACTACGTCTTCCATTTGCGTAGACATATTATCCCGCAAGTAGTCGAAGCCAAACTCGCTGTTGGTGCCGTAAGTCACGTCGCAGGCATAATTTTTCTTTCGATCCATTGGACTCATGCCCTGCTGAATTAAGCCTACGGTAAGGCCCAAAAAGCGGTGTACCTGGCCCATCCACTCAGCGTCGCGTCTAGCCAGGTAGTCGTTAACGGTCACCACGTGAACGCCCTTACCTGATACCGCATTCAAATAAGCGGGCAGTGTAGACACAAGCGTCTTACCCTCGCCCGTCTTCATCTCTGCGATTTGGCCATCGTGTAGCACCATGCCGCCCAGTAGCTGCACGTCGTAATGGCGCATTCCCAACACTCGCTTGGCCGCTTCGCGAACCACTGCAAAGGCTTCCGTCAAAATATCGTCAGTGTCTTCGCCATTTTCTAGCCGCTGCCGAAACTCAGCCGTCTTACCCGTCAGCGCTTCATCCGAGAGCGCCTGCATCTCTTCCTCCAGCAGGTTCACCTCTTTAATATCGGGCTGATACCGCTTAAGCTTGCGAGTATTAGGGTCGCCTAAAAGTTTTTTTAGCATGTCAGGGCAGTAGAGGATGAAAGAAGGACGAGACGAGAAGAAGCCATAAGAGCGCCTACGGTTAATTCTATCTAATGTTAGGGACTAAAATTGTCCTTATGGAAGGCGGTTTACCCCCCTGTAGCAATGGTATCACCTGAGACTGACCTCGCTGAAAGAGTCGGTCGTATCCTGCCTGTAGAACGCCCTTTTCGACTTAGTATTTTCGCTAGCCTAAGTCCAGGTATTCGCTGGCAGTTCATTGGTTTCATATCCTTAGACGGCTGGGTCGATTCTGCGGAATGCGCTTTATTGACTTCATACTCGTACCTAAACTGTCAATATGGCTACAAACAGAGCACAGTGATTTCTATTATCAAGGAAATAGGAAAACACATCCCAAGGGAGTCGGTCTAGAAAGATCGCGCTAACGGGCCAAAACTTTAACGTGGGTAGTTGTCTATGGACGGTCGGCATATTCAGTTTCGCTATGCAAAGTCACTCGATTCAGACCAGCTAGGCCAGCTTTGTGCACTGTTTCGGAAGGCGGCTTTTTGGGCGAAAGACCGCAGCAATGAGGATATGGAGCGGGCGATCGCTCACAGTCATCCCGTCGTCATTGCCTGGGACGCAGCGCGGCTAGTAGGGTTTGCTCGCGCCACCTCTGACGGGGTTTTTCGGGCCACAATTTGGGACGTGATGATCGACCCGGACTATCAGGGCGCTGGACTAGGGCGCAGACTCGTAGAAACGTTGATCGCACATCCGCATATGAATAGAGTGGAGTGCATCTACTTGATGACGACTCATCATCAGCGCTTTTATGAGCGCATCGGCTTTGAGCGAAATAATACGACAACAATGATGCTGCGCAATCAGTCTTTGGCGGAATGCCTGATAGAAGTGACGAGACTAGAAGATGACGACGTTCGCCATCCTCACCACAGTCCCGATAGCGACGGAGCAGATGTTTATGCTCCGGCTGCTTCTGTGGCGTCCTCGGCTTCTATTTTCTCGCGAGAGTCGCCCCAGTAGGCGCTATAAGTCCATTCTTCTCGGCTTCCTTTGTCTACCGTTTTCCAGCGGTAGATCACGCCTTTGTTGGGGTTTACGCCGACTTCTAGCAGCTTTGCGCCCATGTAGTATTCGGTTTGTTTGAGGGTGCGA
This sequence comes from Nodosilinea foveolarum, assembly GCA_003242035.1. Classification (GTDB taxonomy): domain Bacteria; phylum Cyanobacteriota; class Cyanobacteriia; order Phormidesmidales; family Phormidesmidaceae; genus Phormidesmis; species Phormidesmis foveolarum. Next base: position 55,457 of record QBMC01000009.1, read on the forward strand.
TCGCGAAAAAACGGACTCTCGCCTTTAGAAATCGTCTTAGAAATATGAGCCTGGGTAGGTCGTGCCATGATTCAAAAAATACTCGCCTTTAGCCATAATTTTATTACGCCGCCCGGTCGATCCGTCTAATGAATTCAGCAGTCCTATCGCGATACCCACAGAGACAACCTTAATAAAACCACTCCACATTCACCCCAACGCGACTGTCTCCTTCATCGGCTGTGCTGTGCCATTCCAAATCGGTAGAGAGCCGAAAATTCTGCGTGAGCGCATAGCCAACGTTAAGCTTCGTAATGCTCAGTCCTTCGCGATCGCCCACAATCCAGGACTGATCGAGCGTCAGATCTGCCGCGCCCGTACGAGAGGGCACCAGGCGTAGCCGGACGCCAACGTTTGCGCCGCTAACGCTGTAGTCATCAGCGGCTTTTGCATAGCGATAGCCCACGATGGGGGAGGCGTTGAAGTAGCCGCCTAGTGGAAAAACATAGTAGTGCAGGTCTGCGCCGTAGGCTTGGCGATCGCCCCGAAAATTCTGCTGATAATCCGCACTCACCGTCAGCGGCGTCTCACCGATAAAAACATCCTCGACGCCGACGATAAATCCGCTGGTGCCCTCTGAAGACGGAAAGTAGCTGTAGCCAACCTGTACTCTGGTGACAAAGCTAGGGTCGTTGCGGATGTCTTCGCTGAGGTTGGGGATAGACTTTAGCCAGCGCTGAAGCACCGGACTTTGCTCTATCACCTCAGGCGAAAGGTTGAGTTCAGACTTTGATTCCGGTTTTGTGGTGCTTTCTGCGTTCTCTTCTACTGCATGGGTAGGCAGAGCGATCGCTAGCAACCCAAAACAACCAGCCAGCAAAGGCAGGCAGTAAAACGCGCCCCAAAGAAGCGGCAACCGTGCTATCAATCTCTGATCTTTCATAGCCATAGACTAGCCGCCTATTGCTCAAAAGTCAGCACATTCCGTAAAACGCTCAGGGCAAACGCATACTCAATCGAGTAGCACTTGAATGAGGAAATTGTTGTTCCA